>JABHWT010000243.1 GCA_018657645.1 Halieaceae bacterium
ACCCGAAGCCGCACCCGCCCCTATGATGGTATGAATCTCATCAATAAATAAAATGGCTGTCTCTCGCTTTTTGAGCGCTGCGATTAAGCCCTTAAAGCGTTTTTCAAAATCGCCCCGGTATTTAGTGCCCGCCAGCAAGGAACCTAAATCCAGCGAATACACCACGCTGTCCTTAAGAATCTCGGGAACCTCCCCATCGACAATCATTTTCGCCAGGCCCTCGGCAATCGCGGTTTTTCCCACCCCCGATTCACCCACCAGCAACGGATTGTTTTTACGGCGCCTGGACAATATCTGCGCTACGCGCTCTACCTCCGCGATGCGACCTATCAGCGGGTCTATTTTTCCAGCTCTGGCCTCCTCATTCAAATTGGTGGAAAAACTCTCCAGCGGGTCTGCCTCGACCTCCTCTGCTGCTGTTTCGCCCTCCTGCCCGGTGGGTTCACCCTCGGGAATCTCCGCGTCGTTGTCGTACTTGGAAATGCCATGGGTGATAAAGTTGACAATATCGAGTCGAGCCACACTCTGGCTCTTCAGGAAATACACCGCCTGGCTTTCCAACTCGCTGTATATAGCCACCAGAACATTTGCCCCGGTGACGTCCTGCTTGCCAGACGATTGAACGTGGAATACCGCACGATTCAGTACCCGCTCAAAGCCGGAGGTAGGCAAGGTCTGACGCTCGGTTTCGTCCTCGGGAATAAGAGGGGTCGTGGCGTCCACGAACTCCGCCAGGTCGCCACGCAGAGCGCCGAGGTCGGTACCACAGGCTTTCAGTACCCGAATGGCCTCGTTGTTATCCAGCAATGCGAGCAGCAGGTGCTCGACAGTCATGAACTCGTGGCGCTTTGAGATCGCACTGCGAAAAGCGTCATTCAGCGTCTGTTCCAGATCCTTACTTAGCATACATTCTGTCCCTTATTCCCCATCGCGGCGACAATCTATTCTCCAGAAGCTTCTATCTCACACAGCAGGGGATGTTCGTTTTCCCTGGCATATTGATTCACCTGGCCCATTTTGGTTTCGGCTATATCCCGGGTGTAAATACCGCAAATCCCCTTGCCCTGGGTATGAACAGTCAACATTACGTGAGTAGCCTGCTCGCGGTTCATCCGAAAAAAAACCTCGAGTATTTCAACTACAAACTCCATAGGCGTGTAATCGTCATTAAGCAATACTACTTTGAACAATTGTGGACGCTTAAGTTCAGGTTTGGCTTCCCGAGTTGCCACATCACCGTCTATGCTCTCCTCTTCCCGGGATAACCGCCAGTTATTACTTTTTGATATATCGCTCACTCAATCACTCTCAGCTCGTCGCATAGGTCCAACTAATGAATATGGCCCTAGTATAAATTAATTCAAGTCAAATAGGTCCCCGGAGATGGTAGCAGGCATAATTTTGTGGATACTGGATTTAGGCTAAATTACAGGCCGGGCACACAATGGCACTGACTTAAACACGGTTATAGCGACAGAATTGCAGATGGCGGCATAGAACACATCATCCACAGTGCGCAGCAAGCCGCCAAGATTCCTGGGCCCACCGAATCGCCAATAAAAAAAGGCCCGCGTAGTGGCGGGCCCTCTGGTGATAAAGCCCCGAAAATTACATATTGGCTACAATGGCCTCGCCAAACTCGGAACAGCTTACCAGGGTGGCTCCCTCCATCAGACGTTCGAAGTCATAGGTCACCGTCCGATTGCCAATTGCACCATTAATGCCCTTGATCACCAGGTCGGCTGCCTCACTCCAGCCCATGTGGCGCAGCATCATCTCGGCTGACAAGATTAACGAACCAGGGTTGACCTTGTCCTGTCCCGCGTACTTGGGTGCAGTGCCATGGGTCGCCTCAAACAAGGCGATGTTGTCACTTAAGTTGGCACCCGGTGCTATCCCGATACCACCCACCTGCGCGGCCAATGCGTCGGACAGGTAGTCTCCATTGAGATTCAATGTGGCCACCACACTGTACTCCCTTGGGCGAGTCAAGATTTGCTGCAACATGGCATCGGCGATCACATCCTTAATGATAATCTGCTTGCCCGTCTTGGGATTATTTAGAGAAACCCAGGGGCCACCGTCGAGTAGCTCACCACCAAATTCCTGCTGCGCCAACTCGTAACCCCAGTCGCGAAATGCACCTTCGGTAAACTTCATGATATTCCCCTTGTGGACAAGGGTTACCGAAGGTCGGTCCTGGTCAATTGCATACTGAATGGCTTTGCGTACTAACCGCTTGGTGCCCTCTTCTGATACCGGCTTGATGCCTATGCCGACATTCTGGGGAAAGCGGATCTTGGTTGCGCCCATTTCATTGATTATAAAATCGACAACCTTGTCTGCTTCAGCTGAGCCCGCCTCATATTCGATACCTGCGTAGATATCCTCGGAATTCTCGCGGAAGATAACCATGTCACATGCAGCGGGATCTTTAACAGGTGACGGCACTCCCTCGAACCAGCGCACAGGGCGCAGACAGGTGTACAAATCCAGCTCCTGACGTAAAGCCACATTGAGGGAGCGGAAACCGCCGCCTACTGGCGTTGTCAGTGGCCCCTTAATAGCAACTGCGTATTCCTTGATCGCCGCCAGCGTCTCCTCGGGAAACCAGTCGCCGTCATATAATTCAGCAGATTTCTCCCCGGTATAGATTTCCATCCACGAAATCTTCCTGCGGCCACTGTATGCCTTTTCTATCGAAGCATTGATAACATCTATCATTACCGGGCTGATATCGACACCAATACCATCTCCTTCGATATATGGGATGATAGGGTTGTCGGGAACGTTCAGGCTGTAATCTTCATTAACGGTGATTTTTTCACCTTCTGTTGGTACCTGAATATGCATATAGCCCATAATCTTCTCCGTAATTGTTGGGTTGGGTAAACCAGTGGGATGGGTCCCCGGTTAAAATCGGAGCGAATTGTATCACGTGTAAACGTTCAATCTTTTGATCCAGACATGCATAATCCTAGAAACCGCAGCTGGAGCCCTAATGCCTAATCTCATATTATTCAATAAGCCCTTTCGCGTACTCAGCCAGTTCACCGACAGCGAGGGGCGGACCACCCTTGCCAAATATCTGGACGCGCCGGGATTTCGAGTTGCGGGCCGACTTGATTACGACTCCGAGGGACTGTTGCTGCTGACGGACGATGGCCAGCTACAACAGCGCATCGCCAACCCACGACACAGGCTGTGGAAGACTTATCTGGTTCAGGTAGAGGGCAATATTAGCAACGAGGCCCTACAACAGCTGGCCGGGGGCCTGCTGCTGAAGGATGGTCGGACCCTGCCGGCGAAAACGAGACGCATCATCGCACCCGAAACACTCTGGCCCCGCGAGCCACCGATCAGAGAGCGCAAATTCGTTCCCGACAGCTGGCTGGAACTGGCTATAAGAGAGGGGCGCAACCGCCAGGTTCGCCGGATGACGGCAGCCGTCGGTTACCCCACCCTGCGCCTGCTGCGAAGTGGCATCGGAGACTGGTCCCTGGGCGAATTGCAACCCGGAGAGCATCGGCAGATCCAGGTGCACCCCAGCACACGGACCTCCAAAAACGACAATTCCAGGAGATAATAGCGTGACGCGATGGAGCCCCAATGCAACCGTAGCAACCGTAATTATACGCGAGCACAAATACCTGCTGGTGGAAGAGCGAGACAAAAGCACCGGCAAACTGGTTTATAATCAACCCGCAGGGCACCTGGAGGAGGGAGAGACCCTGACCGCCGCAGCCGTACGTGAAACCCGCGAGGAAACCGGTTGGGATATCGAATTGAGCGGTGTTCTTGGCCTGACCCTGTACACTGCACCAAGCAATGGCATTTCCTATTTGCGAACAACCTTCGTGGGCGAGGCGCTGAATAAGATTGAAAATGCGACCCTCGACCCTGATATACTCGCCGCCCATTGGTTGGATTACGAGGAAATCCTCGCCATTTCTGCTAAAATGCGTAGCCCTCTGGTGCTTGAGTCCATAGAACGACACCGTCGGGGTCTCTGCTACCCACTGGACCTCCTATACAACAAATGAACCCTAAATCCAGTCAAAAAGTCATTGTCGGCATGTCCGGCGGTGTCGACTCCTCTGTTTCTGCCCTGCTGTTATTGGCGCAGGGCTATCGAGTGGAGGGTTTATTTATGAAAAACTGGGAGGAAGATGACGGCACCGAGTACTGCACTGCAAGGGAAGACCTTGCCGATGCCCAGGCCGTAGCGGATAAACTGGGCATTACCCTGCACGGCGCCAATTTTGCCGCCGAGTACTGGGATAATGTATTCGAACACTTCCTTGAGGAGTATAGTAGCGGCCGAACACCCAACCCCGATATCCTGTGCAACCGGGAGATCAAGTTTAAGGCGTTTCTAGACTACGCCTCCCACCTGGGAGCAGATTTCATCGCCACCGGACACTACACTCGCCGTGGTATACACGCTGGCAAAGCGGCCCTGCTAAAAGGTCTGGACAGCGACAAGGATCAGAGCTATTTCCTACACGCGGTCGGGCATAGAGAAATCGAGCGAACCCTGTTCCCGGTAGGCGAACTGGACAAGCAAGCTGTTCGAGAATTGGCCAGGCGCAACGACCTGATTACTCACAACAAAAAGGATTCGACCGGCATCTGCTTTATCGGTGAACGCCGTTTCAAGGATTTTCTACAGCAATACCTGCCGGCACAACCCGGTGAAATACACAGCCTCGAGGGCGAACATCTGGGCCAGCACGATGGGCTCATGTATCACACCATAGGCCAGCGCCAGGGACTTGGCATAGGCGGCAAGGCAAGCCACGGCGAAGCCCCCTGGTATGTTGTAGACAAGGATTTAAAAAACAACATTCTGCATGTTGCCCAGGGCAATGACCACCCTGCCCTTTTCAGAACGACTCTCCACACCCGTGAAATATTCTGGATTGCCGACCAGTCGCCTTGTCTGCCGTTGACCTGTACCGCCAAGGTACGCTACAGACAACCCGACCAGAAATGCACACTGAGTCGAGCGGAAGAGGATTATAAGGTGAACTTTGAGTCTCCCCAACGCGCCATTACACCGGGTCAATCCGTGGTTTTTTACCAGGGTGATTTGTGCCTCGGCGGCGGCATCATAGCGTGTGCAGAGTAAATGGACCAACGTAGCCTCTCCAAACTCGAGCAACAAACCATCGCCCTCGCCGGCGTAACCCAGTGCGCACGACTGGTAGATCAAATCTCCAAAACCGGCAGCTTTCCATTGGATTTTCTCGAATCCTCTATCCACAGCCTGTTCGAGTTTGAACCTGAAAAAACAGACGAAATATACGGTGGAGTAGCAGGTGTTAAGTTAGGATTACAGAATCTCAGTAGCATTCTGGCCAATCACCAGCCCGGTGAGGCCAGCGACGTGGTCCGCTATGTGTTCGGTATTTTGCACCTGGAGCGAAAATTCTCCTCCAACCCCTCAATGATGGCGCTTATTCACTCCCGTCTGCAACATGCCAAGTTTAGATCAGAGCACTTTGCGGGGCACGTCAATGAAGTGTGCCACAGTGTATCGGGCATTTATCAGGACACCCTGAGTACCTTGAAGTTCAGAATTAAGGTTAGCGGTAGCCCCGAGCACCTTCAAAACCCGCAAAATGCAGACATTATTCGCGCGCTGTTACTGGCTGGGGTTCGGTCGGCACACCTGTGGCGGCAGTTAGGGGGACGGCGCTGGACTCTCTTGTTCCAGCGCAAGCAGATATTGAAACATGCCCTTAGCCTGTCCCGGGAACTCGGTGTAGTGTAAAATCGATCCCCGGTATTTTATCGGAGTGGTACATGGAATTATCAGCACTTAGCGCAGTATCTCCCATCGATGGCCGCTATGGCAGCAAAACGCTGGAACTGCGCGAGGTTTTCAGTGAATTCGGACTGATAAAACGTCGGGTAGTAGTGGAAATTCGCTGGCTGCAACGGTTGGCCAGCGATGTACATATCGTCGAGGTGGCGCCCCTGTCGGCGTCGGCCAATGCTGTTCTGGAATCAATCGTCGATGGATTTAGCGAGGTCGACGCTCTCGCTATTAAAGCCATCGAGGCTACAACTAATCACGACGTCAAAGCCGTCGAGTACTTTATCAAGAATCGTTTTGAGGGCAATCCGGAGTTGCTGGCTATCTCTGAGTTCGTGCATTTTGCCTGCACCTCAGAGGACATCAACAACCTGTCGCATGCGCTGATGCTACGCGATGGAATGGGCCATGTAGTTCTGCCCACTATGACCCGGATTGTCGATCAATTGACTTCTCTGGCCAGCGACACGGCCACTATATCAATGCTGTCACGAACCCACGGCCAAACTGCCAGTCCCTCTACAATGGGCAAGGAAGTCGCCAATGTGGTCGCTCGCCTGCGCCGACAACTACAGCAGCTGGAGCGCGCGGAGTATCTCGGTAAAATTAATGGTGCAGTGGGCAACTACAATGCACACATAAGCGCCTACCCGGAGCACAATTGGGCCGCTACAGCCGAGAGTTTTGTCACCTCTCTGGGGCTTACCTGGAACCCCTACACGACACAGATCGAACCCCACGACTACATGGCAGAGCTGTTTGATGCTATCGCTCGCTTCAATACTATTTTAATCGATTTTAACCGCGACATATGGGCCTATATCTCCATCGGCTATTTCAAACAAAAAACCATTGCCGGTGAGGTGGGCTCCTCGACAATGCCACATAAAGTGAACCCCATCGATTTCGAAAACTCCGAGGGTAATCTGGGTCTGGCCAATGCGGTCCTTGCCCACCTGTCGGCCAAACTTCCCGTCAGCCGCTGGCAAAGGGATTTAACGGACAGCACAGTTTTGCGTAACATGGGCGTCGGCATTGGATACAGCCTGGTGGCCTACGAGGCAGCGCTGAAGGGCATCGGCAAACTGCAAATCAATGAGGCGCGTCTCGCCCAGGACCTGGACAGTAGTTGGGAGGTCCTTGCGGAGCCTATTCAGACCGTAATGCGTCGCTACGGGATCGAAAAGCCCTATGAGAAACTCAAACAACTCACCCGCGGCCAGGCTATGAGCAAGGAGGTCATTCAATCTTTTGTCACTGAACTGGACTTGCCTGATGAAGCCAGGAACCAATTGCTGGAGTTGACTCCCGCGAATTATATCGGCAACGCCATCGCCCAGGCGAAAGCGATTAAATAGCGGAGCAATCATGGGCAGCCACAAGCTCAATCTCGATATAAGTACTTTTCTGGCTGATTACTGGCAGCAGCAGCCACTTTTTATCCCCGGTGCGATTAGCGGTTTCCAACAGCCAATGACACCCGACGAACTAGCCGGCCTGTCCCTGGAGGAAGACGTCGAATCCCGGATTGTCGAGCAGGTCGATCAATCGTGGCAGGCATACCACGGCCCCTTCGAGGTGCCTGATTTTACGCGAACCTGTCCCTGGACCCTGCTGGTTCAAGCTGTGGACCACTACGTACCAGCAGTGGCAGAACTGCGAAAATTACTGGATTTCATTCCCAGTTGGCGACTCGATGACGTAATGGTCAGCTACGCCTCAAACGAGGGCAGCGTGGGTCCCCACTACGACAATTACGATGTTTTTCTAATACAGGGAGAGGGGCAACGCAAATGGAAGACCGGGCAGAGCTGCGATTCCAGCTCGCCGATCCTCGAGCACCCGGAGCTACGACTGGTCGCCGAGTTCAACTGTGAAGCCGAGTATATTCTGAACCCGGGCGACATTCTCTACCTGCCGCCTGCAATTGCCCACTGGGGCGTGTCTATCGGAGATAGCATGTCATTTTCAGTCGGTTTTCGAGCACCACGGCTCAACGACATGCTGTCGCGCCGATTAGACCAACTTCTTGAGCGTATGGATCCCGAGTTATTTTTCAGTGATCCGGGGCTGACTGCCGCCAATCGCCCTGGTGAAATCCGCACCGAGGACATCGAGCGCGTTGAACATCAATTGGCCGCGATCCTGGATACCCGATCGGACCATCACTGGCTGGGTTCCCTGGTGACAGAGCCACGCTACGACACACATCTGGACGATCAGGCACTGGCCACCGCCAAAGCCCTTCTACTGGGCCGACCATCAAGCGTGGCACTAAACTCCGCAGCCAAACTTGCCTGGCAGCAACAGGACAATGGCATAGCGATTTTCGCCAATGGCGAACCATTGACCTATTCTCAGCAGGTTTTGCCACTGGTTATCAGCCTGTGTGATTCCCTGCCCATCGAGGGACAGGCCCTCACCGAAGCGTTGTCGAGCCCCGAGAGTGGCAGATTGCTGGATCAATTGCTGGATAACGGATGTCTCGATGTCGACTAGCTCGGCGTTAGAGGTGGCGATTGTTGATTGGGACGCCCACAAGGAGGTCCTGCGCGCAATTCGGGGCGAAGTTTTCATAGAGGAGCAGGGCGTACCCAAAGACATTGAATGGGATAACCACGATCAGCAGGCCCTGCACTTCCTGGCCACACTGAAAGGAAAAGCCATTGGCTGCGGCAGGCGAACTGACGTGGTCCAGCATTTCTTTGCAACCCAGTTAAGCAGCTTTCTTCATTTCAACCATTTCCGCCTCATACTGATTTGGGCTCACATAGCCCAGGTATGAATGCAGCCTATGGCTGTTGTAAAACATAGATATGTAGTTCA
>JABHWT010000303.1 GCA_018657645.1 Halieaceae bacterium
CCCGATGGTTGGTCGTACTGAATACCGGCGTCGCGCAGTATAGCAGCCAGTGGAGACAACTGTTGCTCATAATGACGCCAGCGGTGCAGTGAACTGCGGAACAGGGGTTGGCGTACCTGTACCACACTGGCCGTAGCCGTGGGACTGGCGTTGAGGTGAAAGTCCAGGCACTGCGCTTGCCAGTCCAGCTCAGCGTGTTGCAACAGCTTCCGGCTATGATTCTCCAGATCGTCCACCAGCTGTTCATAGCTGAGATTTAATAGTGTTGCGGGCAGGGCTGTACTCCAATACGCCATCATGCGTGTGTAGGCAACATAGTATCTGCCCAGTGTCTCGAGATTGTTGGCGTAGCCATAGCCGCGACTGAAATGGGTCCTGAAAACAGAGAAGCAGGCGTCCATGGGATTTTTGTAGACATGAATAATTTTGGCCTGGGGCAGCGCCTTGTGTATCAACCCCAGGTATTGAATATTGTTCGGGGTTTTGTCTATCACTACTTTGTTGTTGTGACTTCCGCGTTGTATTTTTTGCAGGTAGGTTTTTCCCAGGGCGAGGTAATCCATCTTTTCCAGGGCATCGACAAAGGTCATGCGATTAGCTGCGCTGGCCCGCCGGGCGTGCTCCAGTACAGCCAGGTGAAATGCGTCCGTCTCGCCCAGGCTTTCTGCCTGGCTATGACTGGCCACAATGCGGTCCGCCAGGGTGGACCCGGCCCGGGGTAGACTGGCTATAAAGATTATTCCACTGCCCAGTTCATTATTGGCCGGGGTGTGGGATAGGGTGCGCTCGAAACGCTGGGTAACACCGGCCATGAAGGCCTCATCACGCTCCACTTGATAATTGATGCTCTGTGCACGCAACTCGGCGCCACGCTGCAAAATATTGAATGACGCCGGGTAGTCGCCGATATCTTCCAGTTCCTTCGCCAATGCATAGTGAATCATCACAGCGTGCAGCGGATCTATCCCGGGGGAGGTGAGTGCACTCTTCAGCTGCTCGACATGATTGTGCTCGGTCGTCTGTAGGCGCATATTGGCGCGCGTTAGCAGCGCCTCGCCATGGTGGGGATTCAACAGGAGTACTCGCCCCAGTGCACGGTCCGCCTCCTCGAACGAGCCCTGTGCAATCAACACACCGCAGTACAGGTTCCAGCACTCCACATTGGTCTCGTCGAGCGCGAGTGATTGTTCAAAAAAACGAGCAGCATCCTGATACTGATCCAGGCTCGCATAGAGATTACCGACCAGACGAAGAGTGAGGGCTGTAAGGGGGGTGCTGGACTCCAGGCGTTGCAGCGCTTCGCGGGCCGTGTCGTGACGGCCATCCGCCACCAGTGATTCGGTTCTGAGCAGCTGTGCTTTCAAGCTGTCTGGCTGTAGCGACAGGGCGCGATCAGCACACTCCAGGGCCCGGTCCGGGCGCTGCAGGTCAAGTTGGAGCTGACACATGAGCAACCAGGCGTCGGCGAAGTTGGGCAGCGCTTTGATAATTTGCTGGCACAGCACCAGCGCTTTGGTACGGTCTCCCAAAGACAAAACCCCCAGGGCACGGTTTAATGCCCCCTGGGGGTTTTGCCTGATCGCCGATTGACTGTCGCCGGATGACGGCATCAACTGGCCACTGAGGTTAGATTAGTACCGGTAGCCCACTGCCAGGCCGATGGTACGGGGTCGCGCCACATAATCATGAGAGGAATTGTTACCGGCGAAATTTCGCTCGGCATTTGAACCCATGTGATTATTTTTGAAGGCTGCTGTTGTGCCTTCTTCGTCTGTGGCGTTTTTGATAAACAGTGTGGCATTCCAGTGCTCGGCTGACAGTGTCGCGGATAGGTCAAGGATACTAAATCCATCGTGTTCAACGCCGTATAACCCGCTTTCATTGTTGATTGAGTTCTCCGTTTCCGACTGGTAGTACGTGCTCAGTCGGTAAGTCATATCATATTGGCCGATATTGGAGTAGTAGTCGAGACTCAGGTTCACCATATGCTCGGGTGTTCCGGGCATCGTATTGCCGCTCAGCGCTATGGGGTTTGCCCAGTGATCTTCGGGAAGATCATAGAAGAAATCTTCGGTCAGCTCCGCATTCACATAGGAATAGCCCGCGTTGAAGTAGAGCTTATCCGTAATGTAGCCTTCAAGCTCTACCTCCAAACCATAGGTTTCGGCCTGGTCGCCATTCTGGACAATATAGATGCCACTGGAAGGTGCTACAGTATTGATCTGTGGGTCGCTCCACTCAACGAAAAAGGCTGCAACTGTGTAGCGCAGGCGCTCTGTCTGGCCCTTGATACCAACTTCGTAGTTGAGAACCTTGTCTGAGTCGTAGGTAAACATACTGCCCGGATCACCGTAGAAACCGATGGTAGGATAGCCATTGGCACCGCCGCGCCGGTAGCCCTCGGAAATCGTACCGTACAACATACTGCTGTCACTCCAATCCCAGGACAGGTTCACCTTGCCGATGATGTCATCTTCCTTGTGGGTCTCTTTGTGATTGGCGTCTCCTGCAGGGTAGGTACGAACCTCCTGGAATACCTGGGCAGTCAATTCATTGTCGAAAGCGCGTGCACCCAGAGTAAGGCGCCAGTCATCGGTAAAATTGAAGGTCACTTCACCGTAGAATGTCAGTTCCTCAAAATCGTTGTTTTGCACCATGTGGAAATCATTGGTGTCCAGAATCTGCCAG
>JABHWT010000301.1 GCA_018657645.1 Halieaceae bacterium
CTCCGCATCCTTGTACTCGCCCAGTTTCTCCGCATAGACCAGCCCCCTCCAGAGGCCCTGCTGCGAGTCGTCCTCCACCAGGTCTTTTAGAAGCTCCCGACCGACCCGCTCAGGAAACTTGTCGTTACGCACCACCGTGCCTTTGCCCTGCTCGAGACTGATCTCGATCCAACCGGGCTCTTCTGTGTGTTTCCAGAACCCGGAAATATCATCCGCCGATGCAAGGGGCGAGGCCATCAGAGCAACCACTAAAAGAACCCTTCGAATCATAGTTTTCCTCCCTCAATCAGGCGTTTATTTCACGCGCTGTCAGCTTCCCGAGTTGAGACATATGGACCTCGTCCGGGCCATCGGCGATACGTGAGAAGCGCGCCAGAGTGAACACGTCAGGGATAAGCGTGTCCTGGCAAACACCCATACCGCCAAACACCTGCATGGCGCGATCGGCTACCTGCTGGGCCATATTCGGAGCCACGATCTTCACCATGCTGATATAGGGAATCGCGGCCTTCATGCCCTGAGTATCCATCACGTGCGCAGCCTGCAGGGTCAACAGCCGAGCTTGTTCGATATCGCAACGACAGCGGGCGATCTCGTGCTGCACGCTGGTTTTCTTTATCAGCTTCTCGCCGAAGGCCACACGCTCGTCGGCACGGGCACACATCAGTTCCAGGCAGCGCTGGGCCATGCCTACAAGGCCCATGGCATATTGGAAACGGCCTGGGCCAAGGCGGCCCTGGGCGATCTCGAAACCACAGCCCTCGCCCTTGATCATATTGCCCACCGGTACACGCACATTGTCAAACAGCAATTCGGCCTCACCTCCTGGGGAATGCAGGTTGTCAAATACCCGCAGCTTCCGCACCAGATTCACGCCTGGAGCATCCCGCGGTACCAGGATGGTAGAGTGCTGACGATGACGGTCATTTTCCGGATTGGACTTACCCATCACCAGCATCAATTTACACCGCGGGTTAACGGCCCCGGTGGTCCACCACTTGCGGCCGTTAAGCACGTATTCGTCACCGTCGCGCTTGATTTCCAGTTCCATGTTGGTGGCATCGCTTGAAGCCACCTGGGGTTCGGTCATGGCGTAGGCACTGCGAATTTCGCCAGCCAGTAGCGGCTTCAACCACTGCTCCTGTTGCTCATGTGTGCCGTATTTGGCCAGTACTTCCATGTTGCCGCGGTCGGGTGCATTACAATTGAATACTGCCTGGGCCCATACCACCTTGCTCATTGTCTCAAACAGCGGGGCAATTTCCACGTTGGTCAGGCCGGGACTCCAGGGCTCATACTCGTGGGGCAGGAACAGGTTCCACAGGCCTTCGGCCTTGGCCAGTTCACGTAAATCATCATACCAGGGTGGCGTCTCCCAGAGCTTGACCTCGTTCAGGCGCCACTCGTTCCAGTCGTGTTCTCTAGGGTAGATATGCTCATTCATGAATGCCTCAAGTTTAGCATTCAGCTCCTTCACCCTGTCGTTAGCTTCAAATCCCATAACTACTTTTCCTCAGTTTGAATAGCTCGCGGCCAATCCAGCCACCGCGTCGTAAAATTCGTTGACTGTGTCCTGCACAATATCCGCAGCACTCTTTACCTCATCGATACGGCCCACCACCTGGCCGGAAAGGGGGATCGCCGCTTCCATATCGCCACCAAAATACAACTGGGACATTCCCGCAAAGTGTTCCGCGGCATTGAATGCCCCCAGAGGCAGCAGGCTTTCTGTACGCTCCGTGCGCAACGCCCGAAATGCGGGTCGCGATTGTTGGTTAAGGAAAACCGTATCGGTTTCCTTGGCCGCCACTATCGCCCGCTTCCAGTTTTCATGCACCGGGGAGTCAGAACAGCTGAGCATGCGGGTGCCCATCTGCACACCCTCCGCGCCCATCGCAAATGCACCGGCCATGGACAGGCCGTCGCACATTCCGCCGGCGGCAATGATCGGTAAATCCGTACGGGAACGAACCAGAGGCAGTAGGATCATTGTGGACACCGGGCTCGGGTTCTTGAAACCACCCCCCTCCCCGCCTTCAACTACCAGGCCGTCGACACCACAGTCAATGGCTTTCAATGCCATGTCCAGGGTCGGTACCACGTGGAAAACCTTGATCCCCGCCTCCTGAAAAGCCCTGGTGCATACTCTGGGGCTGCCGGATGAGGTGGTAACAAACTTGATGCCCTGCTCAATCACAAAGTCGACAATGTCAGTCCCCTTGACGTATGACAGGGCCACGTTCATGCCAAAGGGCTTGTCAGTAAGGTCGCGCATCTTTGCGACCTCATTACGGATGTTATCGAACTCACCGGAGGCAGTTTCGATAACGCCCATGCCGCCAGCGTTGCTAACGGCAGAGGCCAATTGGGAACGGGCGATCCAGCCCATGGGGGCCTGGATAATGGGGTAATCGGTGCCTGTCATTTCGGTAACGCGGTTTTTTATCGGATGCGAGGTCATCTGTTTGCTCCTTGTATTAACTGGGGTTTTGTTCAGGAAAGGGAAAGCATCGATTCCACGCCGGTACCCTGCAGCAGTGCATCCACGCGTGTACGATCCGCCTCTCCCAGGGCCCGGTAACATTCATTGGTCCAATTCAGGCACTTGGCCTTCTGCTGGGTCCGGGGGGTAGCATCTTCTGCGTATAGGGTGAACCCGTGCCACCTACCAACCTGATCATTTCCTGTGACGCCATACGCACTGCTCCTGGGCGCTGTATTTAATGAAGGGCTTGATTGAAACCCACAAAGCCGGGATATATTGACATAATAAGTGCCATTATGTAAACCTGCATCCGATAGGATAACATGAGCAAATACTCAATAACTCAGCCCACCGGTATTGGAGAACGCATCATCGACCACATGGAAGACGCGTTGGAGGAGCACGAGATGCTCATGCTACCTTTGCAGTCACCGCTACCTCCTTTGAATTCACGCCAGCCCAGACTATCTTCACGCCAATCAAACGAGTAAAGTCACGGGCTTTGCCCGCGGAACAGCGTATATGCCCGACTTACAGGTCCTGGTCCTGCCCATCTTTGCCGCCTGCATCGCACTGGAGGCTATCTTCTCCACTCTGCGCCAGCGAAAACTGTATGCACTCAAGGACTTTGCCGGCTCCATGTCGCAGCTGGCCATGAATATCCTGGTAAAACTGGCCATTGAGGGCACTATCCTCGCGGTGCATCTCACCCTGTATCAATATCGCGTCTTGGATTTTAACAACACTTGGGCAACGTGGTTGCTCACGCTTCTGGTACTGGATTTTGTTTTTTACTTCTATCACCGCGCCTCACACCGAAGCCGCGTCTTTTGGGCCGCCCACGTGGTTCATCACTCCAGTGAGTACATGAATTTTGGTACAGCATTGCGCCAGTCGCCTACCGGCCCACTAACCCGCATGTTGTTTTATTGGCCCCTGCCCCTCCTGGGCTTCGACCCAATTGTCATTGTCAGTGCAGGAGCTGTGGCGACAATCTATGGCTTCTGGACCCACACCGAAGTAGTGAAGCGCTGGTGGTGGCCGCTGGAGTACCTGTTTGTGTCACCGGCCCATCACCGGGTACACCATGCCTCCAACCCTCAGTACATCGACAAGAACTACGCCAATATGTTGATTATCTGGGATCACCTGTTTGGCACATTTGCCGAGGAGAAAGAGCAGCCGCGCTATGGCCTGATCAACAACATCAAGACTTTCAACCCGATCAAAATTGCCTTCCACGAGTGGCTCGCGCTATTGCGCGGTATGCGTGATGCCGGTAGCCCTTATGAGGCCTGGCAAGCATTCATCATGCCGCCGGATTGGAAAAAGCCCAGACCTTGTGAGCCCGAACAGAATTACGGGGCTACAGGCAGTCAATAGTATTGTTCCCTATATCGCACTACTGATAATCCAATAGCGGGAAAGACAAGGCGCATAATACGGTCCAGTTTTTGGCCTCTGTGTACTGAACTTTATTTGTCCTGGTTTGGCCACTATTCGCTGTGGTCGACACGACCCCTCTCGTTGGTGCAAATACTGGCTGCCATCGGCGGCTATAGTCTGCGTAGTCGGTGGACAAGCTCCTAAACAGATTATTTCTCCAGGGTGGAGAACGCACCATAAAACAACTGTTCCACTGCCTGCTTGGCCTCGGCAATGGCCTGCTTGTCCATGCCGGACTGAATAGCGTTGTGAACCAGCCATTGTGATGCCACCAGCAGCGACTTAAGGAAAGGTTTTGACGGCGCTTTGCCGTGGCGGTGCTCACACCAGGCGCGCATGGTTTCAACAACCCCGTCGAGTGCATCGTTGATAACAGCATGGGCATAGGAGTTCGGATCACTGGATTCTATAAAAAGAAATTGCGCGATGTGATGTTGCGCCAATATGGTATCAACAGAGTTATCAACGGCCCGGTGCAGCCACTGCGGGTCGATGTAATCCAGATCCGTCCAATTGCCGATCGCCTCCATATTATCATTCACGGATGTCTGGTAGAGCCACGTAATCAACTCGCCCTTGTCCGCATAACAGCGATAGTAGGTGTGGCGAGACACATTTGCATGTTTACAGATATCGGATATGGAAACCGCTCGCGAACCCTGAGAACTGAACAGTTCCACAGCCCCCTCCAGGATAATCCTGCGCTGTTCTTCAAGCCCTGGGCGTTTCTTTGCCCGGCCATCCTTAAGGACTACGGTGTTGCTCATATTCCAATTCTTCCAAGTGATAATCGATTCCGGCGCCCTGGGCGCGCGACCTTCCTGTCGGTACAGATTATACCTTGCTGGCTTAAATCCATAGTCGATGATGAGGTCTTGACATTAATCATACATCTGTGTACGTTTGAATAACAGTCACACATGTATGATTAGTGAATAATTCGATCGATGAGTTCGAACTGAGAGGCAGAAATATGAATATAGCCGTCAAACAGAACCCACTTGTAATAGAAGGAAGTGGCCTCGACAACGAACTCCTGCTCAAGAGCATCGACAACACTGTTCTCGATGGGAGCCTGGACTCGTGGAAGAAGGTACAGGTGGACGATACACCCGTCATCCGCACCGAGCGCGCAGTGCTGGCCGCAGAATCCTGGAAAGCTTCCCGTGGTGAGGATATCCAGATTCGCAGGGCCAGGTTATTGGCCAACATCCTGGAAAATCTAACACCCCAGATTCAGCCCTGGCAATTGCTTGCTGGAAGTGAGTCTCAGGATATTTTTGGTGTACATCCCGATGTCGATCTCTGCACTACCATCACCACCGACGCCATGACCAGTGAATTCCTGCCCATTGGAAGTCCTGAAGTGGCCGGGATAATCAGTGAAGAGGAGCGCCAGATACTGCTGCAATGTGTTGAGGTATTCCGCGGCGATTCGGTATTTGAGCACGTCGAGAGCGCGTGGCTTGCCACTTTTGGTACCAATCCCATGAACTGGGTCTCCACCCTGCATTACATGGGTAAACCCGGCCCCTATGTAAGGGGCCCGATACAGTTTGAAAAGATTATCAAACAAGGCCTGCGCGCCTTGATCGATGAGGCGAGCGCAAAGATCGAGGAATTCAAAGCCTCTTCTGAGGCGGATATCGACAAGCTGTATTTCTGGGAGTCGGTAATCATAGTCAACGAGGCACTGATTACCTATGCTCACCGACACGCAGATCACGCTGAGGCATTGGCTCTGACCTGTGATGACGAGCAACGTCGCGAGGACCTGCTGGCCATGGCCGAGGTATGCCGCCATGTTCCCGAGCACCCTGCACGCTCCATGCAGGAAGGCATGCAGACCGCCATGTTCATGCTGTTGGCGGTGAAGCTTGAAACCCCGCACTTGCCCGGTGATTCTGGCCGAATGGACCAGTACCTATGGGATTTGTATAAAGCCGACATCAACGAGGGTCGCCTGGATCAACAGCGGGCAGTCAATTTATTTGACAGCTATCTGGCTTTTCGCGGCGGTGTCACTTCATTGAACGACCCCAACTTCATCGATATGCAGCAGACGGTGACCCAGTTGAACCTGATAACTCTGGGTGGCGTCGACAGATCTGGCAACGGGGCCGACAATGCCCTGACCTATCTATTCCTGCACGCGGCGGGTTTGTTGGCCCTGCCGGAACCACACCTGACCCTGCGCTGGCATCGCCAAACCCCTCGCAACATAATGCGCAAAGGCCACGAGACAAGTGTGCTAGTGGGAGGGAATCCACAGTTTGTCAACGATGAACCTGTGCTGGAATACTGGGCCGCTCGTGGAGTACCTCAGGAAAATATCAACGATCAGAGCGGCATTGGTTGCCTGCCCCCACTGGCCTCCAACGTCGGCTATATCCAGCTGGGTGTGGTCAGCCAGGCCAAGAACCTGGAACTTATCCTGCACAATGGCCACGATCAATTATTTGATGCGCCGATTGGTTTACAGACCGGTGATCCACGAGAATTCGAGACCTTCGAGCAATTGCTGGAAGCACACAAAAAACAACATGAATTCTGGATTGCACGCTTAACCCGGATGCACCGCATCTCTTACAGTATTGAAAACAAATTCGTGCGCACGCCGTTCTTTTCAAGTGTCCACGAGGATTGCATGGAGCTGGGGCGCGATCTGGCGTTCCGCGACCTGCCGCATTTCTATCACTTTATGAATGACCGCGGTTGTATTGATGCAGCAGATTCACTGATTGCAATCAAGCGCCTGGTTTTTGAACAGAAATTGCTCACCATGGATGAACTCATAACAGCACTGGATAGCGATTTCGAAGGGAAGCGCGGCGAGGAGATTCGTCAACTGTGCCTGGCGCAGGACAAATACGGCAACGATATCGATGAAGTGGATACCCTGGCCGGCGCTCTCGGGGCATTCGGTGGAGCCGCCATCCGCTCCCACTGTATGCCCGATGGGAAGCCGATTGAAACTGACCGTCCAGGGGTCTCCTGGCACTATTTCGGAGGTGCGGTGACAGCCGCCCTGCCCAATGGTCGCAAAGCCCGCGAACCACTGAACGATGCAACCCTGTCTCCGATGCGAGGCCAGGACAAGGACGGTCCCACCACTGTCTTCCGCTCTGCCATCAAGGCCGGCTTCCGTGAATCACTCTACAATGTGCTCAATCAGCGTATATCCCCTTCTGCGGTAAAGAGCGCCGAAACAATGGACAAGCTCGTGGGTCTGACACAGGCCTATATGGAAAATGGCGGCATGCATGTGCAGTACAACATTGTCGATACCGCAACCATGCGCAAGGCCCAGGAAGTGCCAGAGGAAAACAAGGACCTGGTGGTTCGTATCGGTGGCTTCAGCGCCTACTTCGTCCAGCTAACCAGGGAGATGCAGGATGACGTGATAATGCGCAATGAACAGGATGTTTAATGGGATTGCCAGAGTCACTGCTTGCCACTGATCAAACTGAGGCGCACACCGCCCGAGTCAGCAATGTACAGTTTTACAATGTGCACGATGGCCCGGGCATTCGCACGGTAGTATTTCTTAAGGGTTGCCCCTTAACTTGCAAATGGTGCTCCAACCCGGAAACCATCAGCACCCAACAAGAGCTGGGACTAAACCGCAGCCTTTGTACCGGTTGTGGTGCCTGTCTTGATGCCTGTCCCCAAAAAGCGATCTCCCTTATTAAGAAGCCCTGTGGTCGCCGTGAGGCCTCCGTTGATCGCGGCCTCTGCACCGATTGCGGCGATTGTGTCGCCAGTTGTATACCGAAGGCACTGACCATGTACGGCGACCCAATGAGTGTGGAGCAGGTTTTTAAGGAATTCCAGAAAGACAAGATGTTCTTCGGCCCTGAAGGGGGTGCTACCTTTTCCGGTGGCGAGGCCCTGTTGCACCCTGATTTTGTCGCCGAGGTGTTTGCGCTTTGCAAAGCGGATGGTATTCACACTTGCCTGGAAACCACGGGATCGGTGAGTCGGCGCGCCCTGGAAAAAGTGCTGCCGGTAACCGATCTATTCTTGTTCGACCTAAAACACATGGATAGTGAAATACACCGACTCTGGACCGGCGCCCCCAACACACTCATTCACGACAACGCCCGTTGGTTAGCTTCCCAAGGTGTACAAATTCTGTTTCGGGTGCCCTTGATTCCCGGCTTTAATGATTGCCCCGATAATGTCCAGGCAATGGCTGCGTTTGTCGGCGGCCTGGATAGTGAGAACATTGATGGTATCGAGTTATTACCCTATCACGCCATGGGCACAGGCAAGTATCAATCCCTGGACCAGGACTACCTGCTATGTGATCTGAAGGTGCCTGAAGAGGCGCTGGTCGAAGCGCTTCGTAAAGAAATCAGCGCTCTCGGCGTGCCCTGCAGTATTTCCAGGTAGATCGACCCAGACACCAATATTTCGCACAGACTAATTAAGGTATAGGTCAATTGGAAACCGGCACCAAGAGCACTTTCATCACCAATCTGGAAAAGCAGATAGGCGAGTTTAACTTCCGCGCCTGCCAGGCTATAGAACAGGGTGAAATGGAGCAGGCTTACAGCCAGCTTCAACATATTATGACGGTGTTTTCCACCGTAGATATGTCCCGCCATAAGCTGCCCTTATCACTACAGAAAAGCAGGGCCCATCTACTGACAAACACAGGTGTAGTGGCAGCACGGCTGAAACGATTCCCTCAATCTCGTCAGGCTTTTGGGCAGGCGCGTCTATTATTCGAGAATTTGGGAGACACCGAGCAGGTAGCAATGCAGAGCGGCAACCTCGGTTCAGTGTGCCGGGATACAGGGGACTTCGAGCAGGCAATCAAATGTTATGAACATGCCGCGACCCTGTTGAATGAGTCCTCGGGCGATGAGATCTTATTGGCAGATCAATGGAGCAATCTGGCATTTTCTTACGCCCAATTGAAGGACCATACCCGGGCCACGGATTTCTTCGAGCGAGCTCTGGCTGTCTATCGCCGAGCAGGTAACACAGATAAAGCTCAATTGGCGGAAAGCAATATTGCCAATCTCAAATCACAGTTAAGTTAACTGCTAACGGGAATAGCATTTAGGTGAATGAAAACGTGGATTCAATTGATCTGGCAGTGAGTGGAGAGTCAAACGTCGAGCGCGACGGGCTGCTGTATGCGATTGTAGATCGAGAGCAGCAGATGTTCATCAATGTTCGCTCACAAACGCCCGCCTCCTGTCAGCAGAATATTCCCGCCTTTCGCATCCACCGCCTTAGCCAGTTGTGCCCCTGGTCAGAGGCCACTTTGGCTTCCTATCTTACGGATTTACAACGTGCACAGAATCAACAGCAGAACTTGATGCAAAAAAAATACGCTTTGATGGAGCAGGGACGAAGCTGCGCAGTACCGGTCGGACTGGATGAGATAGTAGCCCTGCAAATAATTTGGCAACAAGAACTTCTGGAAAAGTATCCACAACTGGAAGGCCAGGGGCGTGAACTGGACCGGGACGATGCCAGCAACACCTCTTTCAAAACCTATCTGCTGGGCGAGTTACGGACTTTTTCGACCGCAACTTTGTCACTGTTATATAAGGATATGCTGGCCTGCCAGGCCAGGGGAGAAAACTGGAATGAGTTGATTCTGCTGGCCACTATTCGATACCAGCGCCTGGATGAAAAGGGGAGTGACCACGATGGTCAAACATCGTTTGATGTTGATTGAAGGCTTGCCTGGTACAGGTAAAACCACCCTGGCCAGGCATTTACAACAATGCCTGCAAGAAGATGGCCAATCTGTTGAATGCCTGCTTGAAAACGATAAGCCTCATCCCCTACACCCCCCCTGGCACAGTGACCCACAACAGATGGCGGACGCATTTGTAGCTTGTTGGAGAGAGCATTTGCAAGGGCGGCTATCGCAGGAAAGGACGGTTATCGCCGACGCTGCAATCTTTCAAACCGTGGCGCGCATTTTACTGTTGCAAAACTTTCCAGATGCCCTTATTGATCAGTGCCTGCTGGAAATCAGCTGCAATATTGAGGCGCTAAATCCACTGTTGCTGTATGTACGCACTGCAGACAGTGATGCTCATATTCGTAGCTTATGCGAGCAGCGCGGGGATGACTGGCGCTCGTTTTTAGTCCAGGCTTCCACCGAAAATCGCTATGCAGCATCGCAGGGCTACCGGGGCTTTACCGGTATGCTGCAGTTTATTGTCGACTACCAGCGTCGTAGCGAGCACTGGTTTGATTTTTGGCCGCTGGACAAACACTCTCTTTATCACCGCGGTGACTGGGAGATGCTTTACAGTGAGGTTTACAGCAAACTTGGATTTCAGCGGTAAAAATAGATTTTCGTGGTCCCCGTATTTTTCACGGGAGTCCACCAATAAGGGAATGGCAGAATGATTGACCTTCAGCAGACTTACCACACTGGTGTTTTAGTGCCCTGTATCGAGGCGGCGACGCGGGAGCTACCGATCGCGTGGTGCGAGGTGCAGGATTTTGTGATACCCGTATGGACCAGTGAACACCGCCAGTTAACAGAGCTCCGCCTCAAATACACCTATGCAAAAGAAGGCCCACATCGAATCGAATTGATTGAGGGTGAACCGGGATCTTTTTGGGATGGTGCGGCGCACCCCGGTGTTCATCATATTGGTGTCTGGGCAGATGATGTTGGCGTCCAGACGCAACAGTGTGTGGAGGCCGGCTGGGTTGTAGAGCTGGCCGGGCAGTCCCCAGAGGATGGCTATGGTGTATTCAGTTACCTTAGGTCTCCCGCTGGCTTTAGAGTAGAGCTGGTCGAGGCTGGATCGGAAACCATATTTTAGGGCGGGTAACACACCCGGGAATTGAGCACGCATAGGTGTATTTTTTCATTATGCCTAACGAAAATAACTGATGTGGAAACAGCATATTATGAATCGAACAATTGTGGTTAGTGGTGGTGCCAGTGGCATTGGTGCTGCACTGACAAAAAAATTGAGGGACTGCGGTGATCAGGTCATTGTCATCGATTTAGCCGATGCTGATATTATTTCCGACCTGTCGACGTCCCAGGGCTGTGATGTTGCGATCGAGATGATCAGCACGCGTTTTCCAGATGGTATCGATGGCTTCGTCGCGTGCGCCGGTGTGGGCGCACATGTGGAGCCAAAATCAAAAATTGATCGGATTAATTATTTTGGCGCGATTAGAACTATCCAGGGGCTGCGCGAATTGGTAGCGGCCAAACAAGGCGCGATTGTCGCGGTGTCGTCCAATAGTGCACATATCGACGGCCTTGATGAGACCTATTTGGCTGCTCTAGTGGCGGGTGATGAGGCCAGCGCAAAGCGGTTTATTGATGCTCAAGACCCGTTCACTGCAGGGTTTAACGCCTATTGTGGCTCAAAGCGAGCGCTGGCCCTGTGGGTGCGGCGTGTTGCACCAATGTATGCCAGGGACGGTATTCGTCTGAATGCGATTGCACCGGGTATGGTCGATACCCCATTGAACCGTCAGGCGATCGATGATCCCATTTTTCGCGAGAGTATGCTCCAAAATGCCGACTCCATTCCCATGGGTCAGGGGCAACCGGAAATGATCGCCGACGCAATAGTTTTCATGCTGAGTAAAGAGGCACGATTTATGGCGGGTAGTGTGCTGTTTGTAGATGGCGCTCAGGATGCTGAATCCTGCCCTGATCGGTTTTGACGCGCCCTATGTCGACCTATCGATCTCTCTATCATCAATCAATTCTGGGTCACCAGATTTATCTAAATAGAAGTGTTACGGGTCAAGATTATGCATAAGGACAACACCCACAATAAAAGCGAACCAGAACTTACCGGTGATCCCTGGGATACCTTTTGCGATACCTTGCGGCAAGCTGGGAAGGCAATGCGGGATGCCAATGCCAGCGATGACGAGTTGGCCATCGCCGAGGGTTATCGTTATCTGATGCGGATGATCCGCGTAGGCTTCGAACTCACCCACGAGTACGGGGACCCACAATTCCCTACACTGACGACGATGATAGATTCCGTCACCTCCTACGAGGGCGCGGGCTCGGATGCGCGCTATCTGCATGCCTTTATTGACGGCACCCAAACTTATCGTATAAGCGGTACGCGAGGAACAGCGCCATTGATTGAAATTGGGGTTTACACCGGAAAAGTCGGATTCAACGACACCGCCAGTGTCACCAGATCAATTACCGAAGAGGATTTAATCGTCGATGACGACGGGAGCATTGATATTGTGCTGAGTCCAAACCAACATGACGGCAACTGGCTCGCCACAGACCAGTACAGCCGCTATCTGATGATTCGGCAGTACAGCCACGATTGGTCGAGAACGACAAGAGGTATGTTGACCATTGAGAGGGAGGGTGGCGGTAAACGAGGCGCGCCTGGACTTGCTCAAATCAATGACGATATGCACAGGACAGCAGAATTTGTCAGCCGTCAGGCACGCTTCTGGGGCGGCCTATCCCGACACGGCTTGAACTCGTCGATCAACCAGTTTGTCGCATTCGGCTCGGAGGATGACGATGCGGACCTTTCGCTGCCCACAGGCCATCGATTCGCGTCGACCTATTTCCGGCTGGCACCCGACGAGGTTCTCATTTGTCGATTCCTTCCCTGTGACGTCCCGTTCTGGAGTTTTGAGTTAGCCAACTACTGGTATGAAGTCATCGGCTACGGACGTGAAGAGACCCATCTCAATAACAAAACCGTTGTCTATGCTGCAGATGGCAGTGTTACGGTAGCGATAGCACACCGGTCGAATGGATTTGATAATGAATTGCTGACGCTGGGTCATCGAGAGGGGACAGCTATGTTTCGTTGGTCACGCAGTCTGAGCCCAATTCCTGATATCGAGACCCGACTTGTGAAGACTTCAGATTTGGAGCATGGATATGAATGACTTACCCACGCCACGTTTTATTGTTGGAACCGGCCGATGTGGCTCTACCCTGCTCTCCCAGATGTTGGGAGAAAATCCAGAATTACTGAGTATTCATGAAATACTGGTTGGGATCGGCGAGCATTTCCGTTTCAAACGGGAGCCGGTTTCCGGAAGCGAATTGGCGCAGCAACTCAGGATGGATTCGCCATTAATGACCATTGCCCATCGACAGGGAATTAAAACCTCTACTTTTTCCTATCCCGTCGACAGGCCAAATATGCGCTATAAGCTTGAAGACCCGGTACCGTGGATACTGAGCCTGGCGCTACCCTATATGACTGACGACCCGGATAAGCTATTCGACGACTTGATTGAACAGGTGGAGAGTTATCCCACTCAGAGCCTGTCTCTTCACTACCAACTGTTTTTGGGCTGGATGACAGAACACCTGGGTAAGCAATACTGGATTGAGCGCTCGGGTGCGTCGATGGGCTACTTATCTGAATTGATAGAATTTTTCCCTGGTGCCAAAGTTCTACACCTGCATCGTGATGGTCGCGACGCCGCGACCTCAATGCAGGCCCTGCCGATTCTGCGCGCTGCTGGTGCACTTTCAGAAGGCGAACCGGCGGTTTCGGGCGAACAGGGTATTATAGAGTTGCTAACCAACGATATTCCAATTGAGATTCTCGGTCGCTACTGGAGCAATCAAATCCTGGCCGGCCTCGAAGTGATTCCCCAGATTGCACCGGCGAACTTTCTGCAGGTCCGCTTTGAAGACCTGGTCCTTGATACCCGAGCGACCCTTGAGCACATAGCGGAATTTTTTGAAATCGGCGAGGGGGATTGGATTGATAGAGCGGCGGCCCATAGCAGAGGCATACCCGCATCGCGTTATCCCGACCTGAGTGCTGCTCAGCAAATGGCGCTCAATGATGCCTGTCGCGAGGTCATGCACCGGCTGGACAGAAACTGCTAACTAACCGGAAAAAAACTGAGGAGAGTAATTATCAAAGCCGTACGCTGTTGCAGTAAAGAAAAACGAGTTGAACTGGTTGATATACCCCCGCCTCGGGGTGACGGTGTGCGAGTGAAGGTCCGTTCCGCGGGCATCTGCGGTTCCGATCTGCACATGGTGGACGGTGATTTCCCCATTCAGGGAACCCTGGGCCACGAAGTTGGGGGATTGCTTGCCGATGGCCGTGCGGTGGCACTGGAACCTATTTCGCCCTGTGGTCATTGTGATTTCTGTGTGCAGGGCGACTATGGCATGTGTCGCCACGGTGGAGCGAGTATGGTGCACGGTATAGGCCTGGATGGTGGTATGGCCGAGGAAATTCTTGTACCGGAGCGCTGTATCGTGCCCCTGCCCAACAACGTTCGAGTAGAAGACGCCTGCCTGGTAGAGCCATTGGCAGTGGCCGCCCATGGCATACGCCGCCTGCCTATCAGCGGCAACAGTCGTATCGCCATCGTAGGGGCAGGCCCCGTTGGGCTGTGCGCCGCGGCACTGTGTGTACCCCACGTTAAGGAGGTAGCGATAGCAGCCC
>JABHWT010000209.1 GCA_018657645.1 Halieaceae bacterium
GGCGGTGCCGCCGATGAGTCGGGCATCGGCAGCCTCGGCTGCCCCCATAGTCGACTGCTCGTCGACAGTTATATAGGCATTGTACAACTTGTTGAATGCCGCTATGCGATCCAAAAAACATCGGCTTAACTCGACGCTGGAAAATTCTTTCTGCCGCAGGCCGCGGGCTAAGCTGGCAACACTGTTTGTATACATCGGGGATTATCCTGAAAATGGCTCTGGCGATTATTCAATGACCTTGGGAACCAGGTAGAGACCTCTCTCGACCGCGGGTGCAATGGCCTGGAAGCTTTCCCGGCAGTTCGCCTCACTGACTTCGTCAACGCGTAGTTGTTGGACCGCATCCAGGGGGTTCGACAGGGGCTCCACTCCCTCTGTATCGGTGGCCTGTAGTTGATCAACCATATGCAGAATTTCAGTAATGCGCTGGGTCACTTCAGCTATTTGCTCTAGCGGTATGCGAATGCGAGCGAGTTCTGCGACCTTTTCAATTTCACTCTGTACTATAGCCATATTAAAGAAACCGGTGAAAGTCGCGATTCATGCGACGGAGATTATAAACTTAACACATTTGCGCCTTGCCCAAAATGCCTGTGATTGGTACAGTTACCGAGAATTTTCTAATGACAATAAAAAGGGCCTCGTTGATTTATTTGCGTCTCCCGCCGAGCCGGATTTGACGTGGAGGGCAGGGCGCACTAATTGCATTGAAGAGGAACGCCTGGTTGTCGATACAAGGTAGTCGAACTTGATACTGAAAAAGCTGCGTGGATTGTTCTCGAATGATCTTTCAATAGATCTGGGTACTGCCAATACCTTGATTCATGTTCGCGATCAGGGAATCGTGCTTAACGAGCCCTCGGTGGTGGCAATTCGAGTGCACAATGGCCAAAAGACCATTGAGGCCGTGGGTTATGAAGCCAAGAGAATGCTGGGTAGGACCCCGGGCAATATTACAGCCATTCGTCCACTCAAGGACGGTGTTATTGCCGACTTCCAGATCACTGAGAAGATGCTTCAGCATTTTTTTGCCAAGGTACACGAGAGTCGATTCATTCGGCCTAGTCCCAGAGCTCTGGTTTGTGTACCTTGCCTCTCGACTCAGGTTGAGCGCAGGGCGATACGCGAGTCACTGCTCAGTGCCGGAGCCCGGGAGGTAAGGCTTATAGAGGAACCGATGGCAGCGGCGATCGGGGCCGGTCTGGATGTGGAGGATGCAACCGGATGTATGGTTGTGGATGTGGGGGGAGGTACCACTGAGATTGCTATTATTTCGCTTAATGGTGTGGTGTACCGCGATTCCCTGAGGGTTGGCGGGGACCGCTTTGACGAGGCCATTGTCGCTCATGTGCGGCGCCATTATGGCAGTTTAATTGGTGATGCTACAGCAGAGCGCATTAAGATTGAAGTCGGTTGTGCTTATGCCGACAATGAATTAATGGAGATAGACGTTCGCGGCCGCAACCTGGCAGAGGGAATACCTCGCAGTTTCACCCTTAACAGCGACGAGATACTCAAGGCCTTGCAGGAACCGCTCTCGTCAATTATCCAAGGGGTAAAGGCTGCGCTGGAGCAGTCACCGCCCGAGTTGGCTGCAGATATTGCCGAAAGTGGTATTGTGCTAACGGGAGGGGGGGCTCTTCTGCGCGACCTCGACAAACTGATTAGTGAGGAGACGGGGCTACCCGTTATGGTGGCCGAGGAACCATTGACATGTGTGGCTCGTGGCGGTGGCCACGCGCTGGAACTCTGGGACCGACGAACGCTTGATCTACTCTCTATTGAGTGAACTGCCGACGGGATAGTTGTTTTTTGCAAGAGTGTACTGTACCGATTAGATAGCCGTAAATACAGTGTACTGGTGTAGTGTCTTATATAAAGTGCGTATTCCACTACACTGGCGCCAAGCAGGTGCTATCAGGAGCAAACATCAAGTCGCTATTTTTTAAAGAATCCTCCGTAGTACTGCACGCCTTGCTCATCGTAGTGGTGGTGGCTATTCTAATAGGCGTAGACTTGCGCTATAACAGCCTGGGCGGAGTTCGCTCGGTGCTTGATACAATGGCTACTCCCATATACTGGATAGCTGATCTGCCGGGACGAATAATGGAGTGGGGAGACGAACATACCCGGTCCCGTGGTAGTTTACTCCAGGAAAACGAAAAATTACGTAGAGAGAACCTGGTATTGAGCGGTCGCTCCCAACGCATGGCCGCACTGCGGGCGGAAAATGCTCGCTTGAGAGCGCTTCTGAATTCGGCGGCGCTACTTAGAAGTGATGTCCTGGTGGCTGAGCTTCTAGGCGTGTCGCCAGACCCCGCCTTACACCAACTGGTTTTGAACAAAGGTGCGCGCCAAGGCGTGTTTCTCGGGCAGCCCCTGATTGATAATGACGGACTTATGGGTCAGATAGTCCGGGTTAGTGAGTTTAGTTCCCGAGCTTTGCTACTGACCGATGCGACTCATTCCACTCCCGTTCAGATTAATCGCAATGGTGTGCGTGCTATAGCGGAGGGCAGCGGCCGGCTTGGACTTTTGGAAATACGCCATGTGTCTGCGACCACCGATATCGAGGTGGGAGACCTGTTGGTAACTTCAGGTCTAGGTGGGCGCTTTCCCATTGGCTATCCGGTGGCGATTGTAAACCAGGTAGAACGGGACCCTGGCCAGGCCTTTGCCACAGTCACAGCGCAGCCGAGTTCATCTCTAGATCGTAGCCGCCATGTGTTGTTGGTTTTTACTGCCGAACAACCGGAGTAGTAGCGTGTGAGCAGGGAGCAACACGGTTATTGGGTTGTATTGGGAACTTTCCTCATCGCCTATGTATTAGCGACTATGCCGTTTCCAGCGTGGTTGCACAGGGCCAGGCCGGAGTGGCTGGCCCTGGTTCTCATTTATTGGGCAATAGCACTACCTCACAGGGTTGGAGTATATACAGGCGCGCTTCTGGGGATAGGACTCGATGTGCTGGAGGGGGTGGTACTGGGACAGAATGCGCTGTCTCTGACGGTTCTGTCTTTAATCTCTCTTTTCCTGTACCAGCGCCTGCGGGTTTTCAACCTGTGGCAACAATGCGCAACAGTTTTTATTATGATTGGTATTAACCAAATACTCTGTCAGTGGGTTCTGGCTCTGCAGGGCCTGGGAGATAGGTCTTTATGGTTTTTGTTGCCCGCATTTACCAGCGCATTGTTCTGGCCGGTGATACTTCACCTGTTGCGGGGCCTTCGTCGCGCCTATCAGGTCAACTAATGTGAGAGCAAAGGCATTGGTGCTGGCTTCAGCCTCGCCTCGCCGTCGTGCGCTACTGGCACAACTGGGAGTGCAGTTTTGCTGTGAGCCAGCAGATATTGACGAATCCTGTCTTCGTTCCGAGTCGGCTGCAGACTATGTGCGTAGACTGGCTGAGGCTAAGGCGACGGCAATAGCAACGCAATTACCACTGGGGAAGTATGCTGTGCTCGGCGCTGATACTGCCGTCGAAATAGATGGCGACATTCTGGGTAAGCCTCGCAATTACAGTGACGGACTGGCAACCCTTCAACGCCTCAGCGGGCGCCACCATGAGGTTTTGAGTGGGATATGCCTCCAATCTGATGGTGAATTGGAGACCTGTGTCGTGTCGACAACGGTTCATTTTGTAGAGCTTAGTAGGCGGGTGTGTAGCGCTTATTTGGCTACGGATGAGCCATGGGACAAGGCGGGTGCTTATGCCATTCAAGGATTAGGTGGTGCATTTGTCAGTACCATTCATGGTAGCTACAGTAATGTGGTGGGTTTGCCCCTTGCCGAGACCTGGGCACTACTTGTGGGACATGGCGTGATGACGGCGCTGGAGTCTTCAGATGAGTGAAGAAGTATTGGTCAATATCACACCGATGGAAACCCGAATTGCGGTGGTTGATGCCGGTATTCTAGAGGAAATCCATATTGAGCGCCGCGCCAGTAGCGGCATAGTGGGCAATATCTACACAGGCAAGGTTGTTCGTGTGATGTCGGGAATGCAGGCCGCTTTTGTGGATATTGGTACCGGGCGCAATTGTTTTATTCACGTGGACGATCTGGTGCCGCCGATCCCGAATAATTCGAAGGTCCCCATTCGGCGCTCGAGTGCCATTGGAGATTACTTGCACGAGGGTAAAAAAATTGTCGTTCAGGTAACAAAGGATCCTATGGGGAGTAAAGGAGCTCGCCTCACAACTGCGTTGTCGATACCTTCTCGCTACCTGGTATTCATGCCTCATACCGTTCACCTTGGAGTATCCCATCGCATAGATGATTCAGGAGAGCGGGAGCGACTGCTGCAGGTGCTATCCGAGGCCCTGGCCAAGGAGTCTTTGGATCAGTCGGGCGGATTTATCCTGCGAACGGCGGCAGAAGGTGTGGGATTGGAGGAAATTCTGGCGGACTTACGTTTTTTGGGGCGGTTGTGGGCGACAGTTTCCCAGCGGGCCAGAGCTGCCGCCAGGGTGGGAATAATACACCAGGATTTTCCACTTCAGCTGCGAGTTCTACGTGACTTTGTTCATCCAGGGGTAGATAGAATTCGCGTAGATAATAAGCAAAGCCTGGTCGCTATGCAGGAGTTTTGTGCCGACTACGCGCCACAGGTAGAGCACATACTTGAGCACTATTTAGGCCATCAGCCTCTGTTCCACTTGTATGATGTTGACCAGGAAATACAGCGGGCACTAAATAGCAAAGTTGAACTTAAATCCGGCGGCTACCTGGTGATCGAGCAGACTGAGGCTATGACCACTGTTGATGTCAACACGGGATCCTTCTTGGGGCGTAGCAACCTCGAAGAGACTGCTTTTCAAACAAATCTGGAGGCCGCTGTGAGCCTGGCCCACCAGTTGCGACTGAGAAACCTGGGTGGAATTATCATCATCGATTTCATCGATATGCAGGATCACCAGCATCGCACCCAGCTCCATCTAGTGCTGGAAAAGGCCATGTCGCGGGATTCGGCTCGCAATAGTATATCCCCGGTGTCCGATCTGGGGCTGGTGCAAATGACGCGCATGAGAGTAAGAGAGAGCCTGGCGCATATTCTCTGTGAGGATTGTCCTACTTGCCAGGGCCGAGGGGTACTTAAATCTGCGGAGACCGTCTGCCATGAGATTTTTCGTGCAATAATGAGCAATTCCGGTAGCGACAATAATGATACGATAGTGGTGCTAGCGGCAGCCAGAGTCGTGGACCGCCTGATGGATGAAGAGTCGGCCAATGTGGCTCGACTGCAAGAATTTATTGGTAAATCTGTAAGCCTTAAAGTGGAGCCCATGTACAGTGGGGAACAGTTTGACATTGTGCCACTCTAAAACATGCAGGCCGAAATTACGGGAATGCCGTGGCCATAATTTACTAAGGTCGTTGCGAGGAATTTATTGGAACACACTTTCCTTCATAAACTGAACAGCGCACTTTGGGCAGCGATTATCACCGTCATTGTGGCAATGGCTGTCTATGTGAGCTTTGGCCGCTTCCTCATGTCCAATGTCGGACAGTATGACAAGGACATTCTACGCCTGATCAATACGCGTGTGCCCTTTATCATTGAAGCCGATAAAGTCAGCGGACGATGGGATTCCTTTACCCCTGAGATCGTGTTCAAGGGCTTGCGTCTGAGTATGCCAGATAATAGTGAGCTTCCGATAGAGTTGGCCGAGGGCAAGCTTGCTCTTGATGTATGGGGGTCCCTGGTATCTCTTAATGTCCATATGTCCCGGCTGCAATTGAAACAGCTGAAACTATCTGGGGAACTCACCGAAGAGGGTAAATTTCGAATAGCCGGGCTGGATAGCCGGGGCCAAACCTTCAGGTGGTTGGAGGCCTTTCTACTCAATTTCGAGTATATCGATGTTGTAGATAACCAATTGGCCCTGAGTTTACCCACTGGCGATCAGAGAATTCTGGACCTTAATCTCAGCCTGCGGCGCGAGGGTAGTTTCAGGCGCCTTGAGGCCAGACTGAAGTCGCAGACCTCCGGTGCGACAGTATATGCCCTGGCCGAGGGGCTTGGTAATCCTTTGAAACTGGATACATTTGCAGGAGATCTGTACCTGGACATGAAAATGGCAGAC
>JABHWT010000462.1 GCA_018657645.1 Halieaceae bacterium
AAAAGAGGGGCAGGCTCTCCTGCAGCAGACGGTCCTTGACGTAAACATGACACCGGAGCTCTACTCGACAATCATCACTCTTCCAAAAAAACGTCCATTTATGGATAGGCACTAACTATAAACTTCAACATTAGCCGGGTTAACGTTACTGGTAGCCATACCCAGCTACTGCAACAGGCTGCTCGTTTGATATTTCTGCGCCCTGTTGACGGGGAGGGGCTAATGGGTGACAGCACCGTTTGGGCTAAGCACCCCTACTGTGACACACTGCCTGGATCTTATTGCCTTCGGGATCACGTACATAGGCGCCATAATAGTTTGGGTGATAGTGTGGTCGCAGGCCGGGAGGGCCCTCATCTGTTCCCCCATGATCGAGTGCCGCGGCGTAGAAGGCATCTACCTGGGTCCGAGTTTCAGCGAGGTAGGCCACATGCCCGCCATTGCCTGGTGCTGGGCTACCTCCATCAAAGGGTTTCAAAATGAACGTCTTAGGCCCGGTTGCCTCGCCATAAGCGACGGCTCCCTCAACATTGAATAAGCAGGGAATTCCAAGAGTGCCCAGAACAGCATCGTAAAATTCTGCAGCCTTATTCGCGTCATTCGACCCAATGGTTACGTGGCTAAACATCAGTCTTTCTCCCCAATCGTGTCTGCACAAATTCAATCCAGGTGAGTAGAATTGATTGTGCTTGCGCGTTACCTGGATGCGTTTTTTGATTCATCCAGAAGCGATTGGACCCGCCGGATCAGGTCCGTAAACGAGTACGGTTTCATCATTGGGTTATATGCTTGCTGAGCCCGACCGCTCACCTTCTCGGTGTGGCCCGAAGTCAGAAGTATTTTCAGGTCGGAACGGATTCCCATCGCCTGTTCCGCCAGTTCATAGCCATTTATCCCACCAGGCATAACCACATCTGAGAACAATAAGGAAATGTCAGGATGCTCAGCTAGTCGTTCAAGTGCTTCTTTGCCATTAGTGGCCGTCAACACACGGTAGCCAACTGCTTCGAGTGACTCCTTGGCCAGTGCGGCTAATTCCTCTTCATCGTCTACCGCCAGAATCGTTCCACTTCCGCGGGAATTTGCTTCGGGTTGCCGATCAACGATACTGTTCACTGGCACTTGCGCTGCTGTACGGGCAAAATAGAGATGGAAAGTCGTGCCGACACCCAACTCTGACTCAACATCAATATATCCATTTGAACGAGTGACAAAACCAAACGCCATGGCCAAGCCAAGACCAGTACCTTTGCCGGGGTCCTTGGTGGTATAAAAAGGGTCGAAGATTTTAACTTGTTGCTCAGAGCTTATTCCCACCCCGGTATCACTCACGATCAGTTGCACATATTCACCAGGTGTAGCACCAAAATGATGAAAACAATACGTTGCGTCAAGATGACAGTTGCGCGTCTCAATTGTCAGCCGGCCACCATCGGGCATGGCGTCCCGGGCGTTCAAGACCAGGTTTACTAGTGCGTCCTGAAAATCCCCCAAATTAATATCAGTCAACCACAAACCCTCAGCAAGATCTTGATTGACTTCTACTGCAGGTGTTATTGAACGTTTAATCATATCGCTCATATCCAGGACCACCTGATTGATGTCACTCATCACCACATCGGTTGCTTGATGGCGTGAAAATTCGAGTAGCTGCTTGGTCAAGTCTACTGCCCTTTGGACTGACCGATCGATTGTCGCTACCCGTTTCAACACTGTCGTATCACCGACAAGTTGATCTTTGAGCAAGTCCAGGTTACCCATGATAATGCCGAGGATATTATTGAAGTCGTGGGCGATCCCCCCGGTGAGCTGACCTATGGCTTCCATTTTCTGGGCCCGCCGCAAATGACTCTCGAGTTGCTTTTGGGCGGAGAGGTCAATAACAAATACGATATATTCTGCAGGATCATCCCTATATTTTGTTCCACCGATAATAATTGGAACCCGCGTACCGTCCTTGTGAAAGTACTCCTTTTCAAAGGCTGACCAAGAACCGTTATCCGTAGCTTGTTCAATTGCGTTCGCGTCAAGATGTAAAAACTCCGGGGGAGTCAACTTTCTCCAATCCATATTCCCCTCGTGGAAATCTTCTGTTGTATAGCCCAACATTGTCAGAAATGTTTCGTTGGCATCAATGACATCTCCCGTGGCACTTGACCGTAATATTCCGATAATGTCGGAGTCCTTCCATATTTTGAACAAATCCGAATACATCTTGACATCTTCTGTCACTCGATGAGCCAGACGGAGGCGATAGAAAATGACGATGGATAGGCCGACAAACAGCAGAATGAAAGAAAGGAATCCAATTCGTGAAATATCTCTATCATTATTGAATGCTTGCTCTCTGCTAACAAGAAGCCTCGCTTCCTCCTCGCCCATTTTCTGAATCATGAACCGAATTTCATCCATGACTTGTTTACCTTTGTTGGTCTCGACTACTGAGAGGGCGGCCTTAAACCCGTCTTTACTTCGCAGAAGAACGGTATTTTCCAGTTCCTTTACCTTTGCATCTATCAACGGTGCAAGAGCTTTGAGTTTGGCTTGCTGGCTCGGATTATCTTGGGTTAGGAATTTAAGTTCAGCGACAAATTGATCGACTCGGGGGCGGGCTAGATTGAACGGCTCGAGATACTCTTCTTTGCCCGTTATGATATACCCTCGCTGGCCAGTTTCCATGTCCTGTAGTATCGACAGCGTTTCGGTGAGCTTTGCCTTGACGTCCAGAGTATGATGAAACCAAGCACCGGATTGTTTCGATTTTTGGTCCACATAGAGAGCAATGAGAAGTAACGCCACCAAGAAGGAGAAGGACAGGATGATTGTTCCATAACCCATAACCCATAACACTAAACAGGCTACGGGGTTCAGTCGTGGCATTGGTTTGGTTTTCAGGAGAATCAATCACCGAAATTCCCAGAATTCAAGACGCGCAGTCAGTATATAGTGGGAGAGCTTCATAACTCAAGGTTCTGGCAAACAGCCTAGCCCGAAGCAAGAGGTTGCTTGCGCCATTTGTGTATGCTGGATTGATTGAAAAGGTGGCGTTTATTCCCCTCATACTACTACGAGGAAAAGGATATTGTCGCAGACCTGATTATGCGCCGTGAACCGGGGCGTCAGCGGTAACTTTTAGTAGCTGCGCCTGGGGTGGACCGGAGCGCCACGGTTGATTTGCCGATAGCGGCCTGCGAAGTTGTAGGTTTGCTTGATATCGATTGCATCGTACTCGCAAATGGCATGGCAGTTGTCGCAGGACAGGCACATGGCAAGTCCCTCTTTTAGCCGCACTTTCTTATCGTGTTTGGGGCCGTAGAGTTCCAGCACATTGGTGGGGCAGATGATGGTACACATCTTACAGCCATTGCAATTGTCCAGGTCGATAACCACCCGGCCAAATTGGGCCTCCTCCTCATTATCCACAATCGGGATGTGTTTCATTTCTTTTTTTGTCAGTAACGCCATTTATCGGCTCCTGGCTTAGTACACGTTGGTTGTACAACGCGTGGAATAGTTCAATAGAAGAGTTCTTTCTTCCCGTCTTCGATCCACAGCGTCTCGTGGGTCTCCCTGGCGACGGTATTTTCCATCGGTTTGCCCAGCACGTAGCCCACGCTGATTGCCTCGAGGAGTTCGTAGGGCTCCTCCACGCCCAACCGCTCTCGCCACTCGGGACTATCGTTCAAGAAAGAGGACAGACCTACCCAGCAAGTACCCAGGCCCAGGCTGTGCGCGGCCATAACAAGATTGGTGCCGACGATGCCCAGGTCAACCTGCGGATGGCCGATACCGCGCGTGTCCATCAGTGGAATAATAATGGTCGGGGCGTGATGAAATACCTTGAACCGGTCCTGGGCAATCAGGCTTACCGCGCCAAAGGGTATGGGATGCATGGTATTGGGCCGCCATTTCGCGAACAGCTTGAGAAAGGTCTCGCTGCGCCAGCGGGCGAATGTGCCCTTTTTGTGTAGGGTGTAGTCCAGAGGGACACTAATTTTCTTGCACATGCCGGCGCAGAAATCTTCCATCTCTGTGATCATCTGACGGTCGCGAACCACCACGAATTTCCAGGGCTGACAGTTGCCCTGAGAGGGGGCGAAGCGGCCGATCTCCAGTACCCGGCGAATCAGGTGTGCGGGGACCTGCTTTTTCTTGAATTTGCGAATGCTACGGCGTTTGAGAAAAGCCTCTTCGATCGTATTCCACGGCGCGCCCTCCTCGAGTTCCCCAGGCTTCGCTTTTCTGGCAGGGCGCTGATCGGCCTGTTCCAGATCGTCCGTTTCGACGATGTTTTGGGCAGCGTCACTCATAGTGATTCCTTGACCTGATAAGTGAGTGGTTTATTTCTCGGTAAATAGTGCTTCGGGGTGAGCAGCGAACGCATCCAGCAGGAAGCGCTCCTGGGGTTTTTCTGAAGCCGTTTTGGGAATTTCATCAACCACCTGTAAATACGTTGGCACAAAATTGGCCTCCAGGCCGATGCGGCAGGCGGCAAACACCGACCGTGGATCGAGGTCTTCATTGGGTTGCGCAACAATAGCCGCTACCACGTCCTTTTCTCCCGGCGCTCCAGAGGCAGCTTTAACCCCGTAGACAAAAACGTCGCTGACCTGAGGGTGTTCGGCAATCACCTTCTCGACATAGCTGGGGCTAACGAAGTCGCCATTATGACGCAGACCACCACCGGCGCGATAGTCAAAATAAAACCAGCCCTGCTCGTCGCTATGCCCCATGTCGCCGCTGCGCAACCAGCCGCCCTGGGTTTTCTTCTTCGAGGCCTCGGGGTTGTCGTAGTACTCGACCTCGGCCTTCTGCTCGCGATCCACAGGACGCGAGCTAATCTCACCGGTCACCCCGGGTGGACACTCGACATCATTTTCGTCGAGGATCTTCATTTCGAGATCGGGGCCGGGCCTGCCGAACGAGCCCACCGGGCCCTCGCCGACAGGCTTGAAGGCAAAACCGCCCTCTACCGCGCCGTACCACTCGTAGATATCCAGACTAAAGCGTTTCTCAAAAGCCGCCCAGATGGCCCGGGGCATGCCCGCACTCACCAGCAGGCGCACCGGGTTGTCTGCGTCGTCCGCTCGCTCCGGCTCGGAGTAGATGGCGGTCGCCATACCGCCCAGCTGTGAGAAGGTGGTTCCGCCGTGGGCGCGGCACACATCGAACAGCTTGGATTTAGTAAAGCGTCGACTGAAAATGGCCCGTAGCCCCATACCCAGTGCCGGGGCAAGGGTGACCGCCTGGGCATTGCCGTGGGTCAGAGACAGGCCGGTATAGGGGCGCTCGTTCTCCTGGTAGCCAAAGACATAGCCCAGCATCGAACTGAAGCCAAAACGGACATTGGCAAATACCAGCCCCTTGGGATCACCGGTGGTGCCGGAGGTGTAGATGATTTGCAGTG
>JABHWT010000115.1 GCA_018657645.1 Halieaceae bacterium
GCTTCGGGTCGAGAGGTTCACCTGGCCGACCTGCCCCCCGAACTGGGTAACGAGACTTCGCGGACCTTATTGGACAGCAACACTACGGACTGGCGTGAACACTTGCAAAAATGGGCCTGCAACGAGCTCGCAATGGGCAAAGACAAGATTCTTGAGCAAGCCACGCCGTCCTTTGAGCGGGTTATGATCGAAGCTGCATTACAGCACACACAAGGTGGCAAGCGGGAAGCCGCCGAGCTGCTGGGTTGGGGTCGCAATACACTGACCCGGAAGATGAAAGAACTGGGGATGTAAGAATGTGGAAACCGGGGCAGCTCTGAATAAACATATGCTGAACATTGTTCTCTACCAGCCGGAAATACCGCCCAATACTGGCAATATCATTCGTTTGTGCGCCAATACTGGTTGTTCACTACACCTTATCGAGCCGCTGGGTTTCGATCTGGATAATAAGAAAATGCGCCGAGCCGGCCTTGATTACAGTGAATTTGCGAAAATCAGTGTATATCGCAATCTTAACCAGTTTAGTGCCGACAACGACAACCCGAAGTTCTATGCAGTTACAACCAAAGGCAGCAGAGCCTATGACGAGGTGACGTATAGCGAGGGCGATGCCCTTGTATTCGGACCAGAAACAAGAGGTTTGCCAGGGGAAGTTCTGGACCGGATGGAACCGGCCCGGAAAATACGGATTCCCATGCAAAGGGGCAGCCGCAGCCTCAATCTATCCAACGCCACAGCCATCGTCGTTTACGAGGCCCTACGCCAACTTAAGTTCCCCGACTTGGTATAAGTAACCTACCACTTATCCTATGGAACAGTTGAAGAGAGCACAGACCCCGATTCTACCAGGGCGTACTAGTGAGGCGCCGCCTCTGAACCGTCCTGTGAATCCTGCCCCTGGGTCACTGCCTGCGCAAACAGCGCATCAAAATTAACGGGAGCCAACATCACCGGAGGGAACCCACCCTTCACGCAAAAGGCGTCTATATTTTCTCGCGCGTAGGGGAACAATATGTTGGGTGCCGCCGTCGCCAGGACTCGACGCAAGTCTTCACCCTCAATTCCGCTAATAAAAAAGATCCCAGCTTGTTGGACCTCAACCAGAAAGGCTGTTTCATCATCGACCTTGGCGGTAATGGTGATAGTAAGAACCACCTCATAATTGCCCTCATCGTCTATTTTGTCACTCTTGGTATTGAGATCGACATTGACCTTGGGCTGCCACTGTTTCTTAAAAATATTCGGGCTGGCTGGTGACTCGAAGGATAAATCCTTCGTATAAATCCGCTGAATCGCGAATTGCTGCTGCGCCGCTTCCTGTTCACTGCCCTGAGCTTGTTCATCGGCCATTGAGCCGTCCTCCTTTTTACTTCAGTTAGAAAATCGGGTGGTGCACACTACGTTATCTTGCGTATTTCGTCCAGTTGACCTTGCCAATCCAAACAATACAGTAAGGACAAAATCAAATGCCGTACATTTTTACGTCCAGTGACACCGGTGTTACTTTGTTACTTGACTGTTGGCAATTGCAGATTGCTCCACTCCGCCATTCCACCGTTCATTTTGTATACCTGCTCAAAACCTTCGGTCTTGAGTTGTTTGCCTGCTGCGCCCGCCTGCTGACCCATCTTGCAGACAAGTACTATGGGTTTACTTTTGTATTTTTCAAGCTCTGTTAATCGAGACTCCACTTTTGAGGCAGGAATATGTAGCGCACCCACAATATGCCCCTGCTTAAAAGCCTCGGCATCACGCAAGTCTACAAATAATCCCTCCTCCCTGTTGATCATATTAATTGCCTGCTGCGGTGTCAGGGATGGGCCGGATTTGCGTGATTCGTGAAAAAACAGCATGGCAATCACCGCAGTCAGGGCCGCTACTAGCGCCCACTGCTGGGTTAGAAATTCGAGAAATAATTCCATTGTAGTCTTGATTTGTACCTGTGTGAGAATCGCAGGGCTCTCAGCCTGTATGCCGAAGCCAGCTGGGCGAGACAAAGCCAAAAGGCGGCAAGTATACAGCTTCTCGATACCCTCAACCAGTCCTGTGGCCACCTGTTGCCCACATCTTTAACGCCGTTAATTGGCAATGCGATGAGACTTGAGACAGGGTAAAATGCCCGATCACTACCCTGGCAACCGGGAAGCCACATGAGCAATACAAGCAAATCACCCACAGTTCTTATCATACTGGATGGTTGGGGTCACCGGGAGGAGACCCGCGACAATGCCATCGCCAACGGGATCACTCCCGTGTGGGACAGACTGTGGGCAAATGCACCACACACCCTGATTTCAGGTTCGGGCGAGGATGTCGGTCTCCCCTCGGGACAAATGGGCAATTCCGAGGTTGGCCATATGAGCCTCGGCGCTGGCCGCATCGTTTTTCAGAACATTACCCGAATCGATGGAGCCATTGCAGATGGCAGCTTTGACACTAATGGGGCCTACACAGGGGCCATAGACAAAGCGATTGCTGCAGATGGCGCGGTCCACATTATGGGGCTACTGTCGTCCGGCGGCGTTCATAGCCACGAAGATCAAATTGTAGCGGCTGTAAAACTGGCCTCGGGTCGGGGGGCCAGACGCGTATACCTGCATGCCTTTTTGGACGGCCGGGATACTCCCCCCCGCAGTGCAGGCCCCTCACTGGAGAAACTGAGTCAATTATTCACCAAGCTAGGTTGCGGCCGAATTGCCTCCATGGTGGGCCGCTACTATGCCATGGACAGAGACAATCGCTGGCAGCGGGTGGCAAGCGCTTATCAACTGTTGACAGAAGGCGCCTCCAACTATGAGGCAGACACCGCCCAGGCCGCACTCGCCGCAGCATATGCCCGAGACGAAAGCGACGAATTTGTTCAACCCTGCGTAATATGTGCAGAAGGGCAGGAGTCGGTGGTAATAGGTGATGGCGATGCAGTATTGTTTATGAACTTTCGGGCAGATCGCGCCAGGCAGCTAACCCGGGCTCTGGTTGACCCCCATTTCGATGCATTTGAGCGCGCTGTCGTTCCAGCACTGGTGGATTTTGTCATGACCACAGCCTACGCCGACGATATTGCCGCAAGTTGCGCCTTCCCGCCCATTAATCTGGTCAATGTGCTAGGGGACTACCTTTCTCAATTGAACAAAACACAATTACGTGTGGCTGAAACAGAAAAATATGCCCATGTTACGTTCTTTTTCAGCGGAGGCCGGGAACTCGAGTTTAGTGGCGAAAAACGGATGCTGATTCCGTCTCCCGATGTTGAAACCTATGACCTGAAACCCGAAATGAGCGCGCCAGAGCTTACCGATAAGCTGGTTGAGGCCATCCACAGCGGTAATTATGACTTGATCGTCTGCAATTACGCCAACGGGGACATGGTTGGTCACACGGGGCTGTACCGGGCCGCTATTAAGGCAGTGGAGACCCTGGATGTGTGTCTGGGCCGTGTTGAGAAGGCTCTGCTCGAGGCCGGCGGCGAGGCTCTGGTGACCTCAGATCACGGCAATTGCGAACAGATGCTCGATTATGACTCCGGCCAGCTTCACACCCAGCACACTACCCAACTGTTACCGCTGGTTTACATCGGTGGCAGGATGTTGCAACTCGATGCTACCGGGGGCAGACTCTGCGACGTTGCGCCGACACTACTAGACATGATGGGACTACCCAAACCACCAGAGATGACCGGAAACTCCCTGCTGGGAGTCTCCCGCTGAAAGTGGCTGTGTTTAGCAGATTGCCTTGGCCAGCGCTCGCTCTAGGTGCTCTGCTGGCATATTATTCAATCGCTGCGGCCGCGCAATCAGAAGAAGAGACGGCACGGGCACAACTATCTGATTTACAACAAAAAATTCAACGCGTCACTGCAGAAATCGCAACCGCGCAAACCCGTAAGAACACATTGCTGGAGCAATTACGAAAGGCCGAGCTGATCCTTGGCGGCCTGCAGCGACAAATTCACGACAACGAAGATGGCCTGCAACGGGCGCAACAACAACTGGACGAATTATTTACCCGGCGCGACGAGCTTGCCAGGGCCCGCGACGAGCAACAATCGCTTATAGCCGGGGAATTGGACATGGTGTATCGAATGGGACGACAAAGCCAGGTAAAGATATTGCTCAACCAGGAGGATCCACATACGCTTGCCCGAACCCTCACCTATTACCGATACGTGTTCGATGCCCGCCAACAGAATATCGAGAAATATCGCAACACACTGATTCAACTCGAAACACTGGCACAAGACATTACCCGCACTACCACGCTTCTGGAAAACACCCGGTCGACCCTGGGCCGGCAACGCTCGGATCTTGAACAGGCGCAGAAAAACAGGGAATTGGCCCTCGGCAGGCTGACGGCAGATATTCGCAGCAAGGGCGGTGAGCTCAAACAAATGGAGCAAAACAGGCAGCAATTGGAGCGCCTACTGGAGGTCATTGAGGAAGCGGTAGTCAACCTGTCTGTTCCGGAAAACTTCAAACCCTTCGTCGATGCTCGAGGCGATATGCCCTGGCCCATCGCAGGAAAACCCAGCAATCGCTTTGGCATGCAGCGCAATGCCGGGAAAATGCGCTGGCAGGGCATTACCATTCCCTCCGAGGCAGGTGCTACAGTGACTGCAATTCATCATGGTCGAGTCGTATACGCGGACTGGTTTCGTGGCTCGGGTTTACTTCTGATCATCGATCATGGCAACGACTACATGAGCCTCTACGCCCACAATCAAACCCTGCTGCACGAGGTTGGAGAGTGGGTAACTGCAGGCACCCCGATCAGTACAGTAGGCAACAGCGGCGGGCAGGGCGACGCGGCCCTGTATTTTGAGATTCGGCACAAGGGGAAGCCGACCAATCCAGCAATCTGGTGTGGCGGCTAAGCAAGCCTTAGCACACAGCTCCCCGCGAATGAGTTACACTAAGCTTATTATTCATCCAGTTGCATACACCATATGGGCAGTAATCATGATTCGTAACTCTCTGGCCACCGTCGCCTGGGCCATTTTACTGGCGTGCCCTGTCCCCATGCAGGCAATGGAGGAGACCGGCCAGCTACCTCTTGACGAGCTTCGCACCTTCGCCGACGTCTACAATCAGATTCGCATAGGTTACGTAGAGGAAATCGATGACAAAACATTGCTGGAATATGCCATCCAAGGCATGTTGATGGGACTCGATCCACACTCTGTCTATCTTACCGATGACGCCTTTGAGGACTTGCAAAACAACACCTCCGGTGAATTCAGTGGCCTGGGATTGGAAGTAGGCATGGAAGACGGCTACTTGAAAATCATATCGCCCATAGACGAAACCCCTGCTGCCAGAGCCGGTCTACAGAGCGGTGACGTCATTCTCAAACTGGACAATGTACCGGTCAAGGGTATGAGTTTGAACGAGGCGATATCCAAAATGCGCGGGCCCAAGGACAGCGAAATTGAGTTGACTATCGGCCGCGCCGGGGAAAGCCAACCCTTCATCAAGGTGCTGGTTCGCGAGACCATTAAAGTAGCCAGCGTACGCAATCGCTGGCTGGAGCCAGGTTACGCCTATATCAGGATTGCGCAGTTTCAACACAGAACCGGAGAGGACGTCAAAAAGGCTCTTACCAAGCTGACTCAGAAGCAGGATTTGGAGGGTTTGGTTCTGGACCTGCGCAATAACCCCGGCGGCCTGTTGCGCGCGTCCGTCGATGTTGCCGGCCTCTTCATGGAAGGTGGCACTGTCGTCTATACCGAGGGCCGCATGCCAAATTCAGGTATGCAATACGAGGCAAATGAGGGCGATTTCAGTGCGGGTATTCCGGTTGTCGTGTTAATCAATGGTGGCTCTGCCAGCGCTTCCGAAATAGTCGCCGGAGCCTTACAAGACCACAGCAGGGCAGTTGTAATGGGCACCCCCAGTTTTGGCAAAGGCTCGGTACAAAGCATTCTGCCGCTATCTGACTCACGAGCCATAAAGTTGACCACCGCATTGTATTTCACCCCCGATGGCCGATCCATTCAGGCCCAGGGAATAGTGCCGGACATCCTGGTGGAACGGGCTAAAGTCACCGCCTATAACAGCTCCCGCCGAATAACCGAGGCCGATCTGTCGGGCCACCTCGGTAATGCAAACGGCGCTTCTGACGAAGAGGAGCAGGGGACATCCAGAAAAGTGGCGAATGAACTCCTGTCCAGTGACAACCAGCTGTATGAAGCGCTGACCCTGTTAAAGGGCATAAACATCTTGGGAATGCGAGACAAAAAGCCGCTACTGGAACAACCCCTGGCGGCAGAAGGTGAATCCTAGCAGCGTGTTGAAAAACTCTCTGACGGCACATTGCTTCGTTGTTTCCAGGCTCAAAATGCTCATTTATTGGCATATAAACTCCGCTTTTTCCCCCGAAAACGCCTCGCCCTGCACTCGCCAGAAACTTTTTCAACACGCTGCTATACCACCCATTACCACCTGTAGCATCGCCAGAGCAGGCCTGCTGGTCTTGAGCCTATCGCTCGTCTTTTTCGGTACTACCGGCCAGGCCGGCACCCAGAGTGAAACTAATGGTCGCTACCAAAACGATGACGTGACCGAGGCCGCCATCGCCACCCGACCCGCTGCACGGCCTACCAAAACTCTGGTGATTATCATCGACGATATTGGCAACGACCTGAAACCCGGCCACGATGTCATTGACCTACCCGGCAAAGTTAATGTTGCGGTTTTGCCCTTTACACCCCATGCCAGGGAACTCGCAAATAGCGCCCATCTTGCAGGCAAGGAGGTTCTACTTCACGCCCCAATGAGCAGTATTTCAAAGTCACTTCAGTCAAAGGGCACTCTGACACCAGACTTGAGTGAAGCGGCTTTTCGCACCTCCCTTGCAGATGCTCTTGCCCAGGTACCCCACGCGCGGGGCATTAACAATCACCAGGGCAGCGACCTCACACAGCGCCATGTACAAATGAGCTGGGTAATGCAGGAGTTAGACCAACGTGCTCTATATTTTGTCGATTCTCGCACCAGCACTCAAACCGTGGCGGCTGCAACAGCGGCTGAATTTGGCATCCCCAATCTATCACGCCGGATATTTCTCGATAATGAGCGCAACAAATCAGCCATAGCTGCACGATTCGTGGAGCTACTTAGAATTGTGCTTAGCGAAGGTCAGGCAGTCGCTATTGGACACCCCTACCCGGAGACCATTGAGTACCTGAGATGGGCCCTGCCCCAGCTCGACCGTCTGGGTATTCGATTAGCCTACGTATCGGAAGTCTTAAACAGGCAAACCGCGAGTTCAGCAGATTCCGAAGTGGACGATCAACTCACCCATCCCATCGTAGCACCGGTATTAAGTTCCAGCGCAGGCTCCTGATCAGAGCCTGACTTCTATTCCGCGGGCAGCCATATAGGCTTTGGCCTGGGGCACCGTGTACTGGCCAAAGTGGAATATACTGGCGGCAAGGACCGCATCCGCCCCACCAAGCTTGACCCCGTCGACCAGATGGTCAAGATTTCCCACGCCACCCGAGGCGACGACCGGAATTTCGATCGCGTCGGTAATGGCTCGCGTCACTCCCAGTTCGAAGCCGTTTTTCGTGCCATCCCTATCCATACTGGTCAACAGAATCTCTCCCGCCCCCAGATTCGCCATTTTAATCGCCCATGCCACTGCATCAATCCCCGTCGGCCTTCGCCCTCCATGAGTGAATATTTCCCATCGAGGTTTGCCCTCCACGTCATCTACTCGCTTGGCATCGATAGCCACCACAATACACTGGGCCCCGAAGCGCTGCGCAGCTTCAAATACCAGCTGAGGGTTGTGTATAGCAGCAGAATTAATACTAACCTTATCGGCACCGGCATTGAGCATGGTTCGGATATCTTCAAGCGAGCGAATTCCGCCACCTACGGTGAGCGGAATAAACACTTCTGTGGCTATTTTTTCGACGGTTTTCACCGTGGTATCACGCCCCTCGTGAGTTGCGGTGATATCGAGAAATGTGACCTCATCTGCTCCCTGCTCGTTATAGCGTTTGGCTATTTCCACGGGATCGCCAGCATCGCGAATATCAACGAAATTGACGCCTTTGACAACGCGACCATTGTCGACATCCAGGCAGGGAATAATTCGCTTGGCCAGTCCCACGGTCAGAACGTCTCGTCGCAGAAGCGCTGCGCTTCGGCAACATCCAGAGTGCCTTCATAAATCGCGCGTCCGGTAATTGCACCACAGATACCCCGATTTGAAACCAGCTTCAGTCGTTTAATATCTTCAATCGTGGTAATGCCACCGGAGGCAATAACCGGGATGCTCGATGCCTGTGTCATGGCGAGCGTGGCATCGACATTGACCCCCTGCATCATGCCATCACGGGCAATGTCAGTATAAACAATGGCCGCAACCCCATGGGGCTCAAACTGCCGGGCGAGGTCGGTGGCTCGAATATCGGATACTTCGGCCCATCCATCCGTCGCTACCAGACCATCCCGGGCATCTAATCCAACAATGACCTTCCCGGGAAATGCCCGACAGGCCAGGGAAACGAATTCCGGCTCCTTCACCGCCCGAGTACCAATGATGACGTAGCTGACACCTGCATTAACATAGTGTTCAATCGTTTCGAGGCTGCGAATACCACCGCCAATTTGAATAGGAAGCTCTGGAAAAGCCGTGGCTATAGCGGTGACAACCTCGCCGTTTACCGGCTCGCCAGCAAAGGCCCCGTTGAGGTCAACCAGGTGCAAGCGGCGACACCCTGCATTTACCCAGCGCTCCGCCATTGCCACCGGGTCATCAGAAAATACCGTACTGTCGTCCATTACCCCCTGTCGCAATCGAACGCATTGGCCATTTTTTAGGTCGATCGCCGGAATAATCAACATTGTCCATTCCACTCCATGAAATTTCTTAATAATTGAAGCCCGGCAGTATGGCTTTTCTCCGGGTGAAACTGCACAGCGAACAGGTTATCCCTGGCCAGAGCCGCATCCGCAGATACACCATACTCCACGCTGCCCGCCACCAGGGAGCGGTCGGCGGCATGCACATAATAGCTGTGTACAAAATAAAAACGGGTGTTATCGGCAATGCCCTGCCACAGGGGATGCGGCGCCCGTTGCCGGACTTGATTCCACCCCATATGCGGCACCTTGAGGCGCTGGCCATCCTGGTCTTTCAGCGGGTTACCAAAAAACCGAACTTCCCCCGGCACTATGTCCAGACAATCAACCCCCTCATTCTCCTGGGAGCTTGTCATCAGTGCTTGCAGGCCAACACAAATAGCCAGCACCGGCTTGTGCTGCGCACTGAGCACATCCTTGAGCAGCACATCGCACTGCAGAC
>JABHWT010000282.1 GCA_018657645.1 Halieaceae bacterium
CAGGAGCCGAGGTTTACTTCGTAAATTTCCGCAATGTGGTCGGAGTGGAAATGCGTGAGTAACAGACCCTGCAAACGTTCCGTGGGCAATCCCAGGCGACCGATGTTGTCGGTAGAACCGGCGCCGGAGTCGATCAGGTAAAAATGCTCCGGTGTTACCACGGCAATACAGGCCTGGGCCTGGCCCATCCCCAACGGCGATGCGCTGCCACAGACATAAACCCTGAGACTTTCTGATTCCGCCAGGGGCGCGGTGCCGCGTTTGGCGATAACTGCCGTGCCACGTTTAAGTGCCGCGTCCTGTACGGCGGGCACTTTGAGTAAGGCGCGGCCAATGCCGACAATAACCAGCAGGCCTAGAAGTACGATTATGGCTCTTTTCATAGCTTAGACTCTCCTTTGAAGGCCTGTTGACCTACAGCCCGGTAGTGAATAGGTGACGACCATGCGCGCTCCTGAATAGTGGCTGACAAGTCTGAACGCGGTTTTTCACCGGCGCGTATGGCGTCCCAGGTAGACCAGCGGCAAACCGGGTTTTCCAGCACGCGCACATAGTAAAAGGCCTCTTGTCCCGGGGTGAAGTTGGGGTCTTGCCACAGCGTTTTAAGCTCACCGGCGCCAATATTGGCTGTCCTGGAGCAGTCATCCAGGTTTACTTGTGCGCCGTTATCCGGGCAGCGATGGGTTTGCGGGTCTACGCTCAAGCCGTCTGAGCAAGCCACGTCGTACACCTGCTCCTGGTGTTCGCCGTTTTCAAGCCAGCCCTTGATAATTTGCAGGCGCTGCAATTGTGCAGTGTTTGGGTCGGCCATGGCCCAGGTTAAAAACGTGGGTTGGCGATCACCGTTTGCTTGCAGGGTGCCGCCCATCGTGGTGCCGCTGCGGTAAGCCGTGCTAACCAGATCAGGGCTATTCAACTGGGCATCGGCGAGTTCGTAACCGGCAAAAAAGCGCACTTTTATCCGTGTGCCGCTGGTGGCAAATGTTTCCTTGCGACGCAGTGCGTCGTAAATGGCCTCGCGGGTATTTTCCTCTGCCCAAACCCCGGCAATACCGGAAGCGCCCCAGTATTTGTAGCCCGAAAATTCCAGATAGGTTTCACCGTCTACTTCTTCGGCCATGTCAGGTGCGCCAATTTTGATCATCGCACCGTAAAGAAAACTCGCCGGTATAGAGCCGCGCTTTTCGGCGCTGCTGTCAAAGGAGCCAATTTTGCCGAAATAGTTGTCCTCGTGCAGCGAGGCAGCGCCTGTATGCGTATCGCTGGAACCGATCACGCCAAATTTGTAGGGGTTTCCGCCATCACCGGCCGCTATGGATAGCCCCCGTTGCCAGGCGTTTCGCACATAGCTGCCAGGTGGGTCACTGAGTTCCTTGTTGGCGGTCTGCGTAGGGTAAATTTCGAAATTGGCCCACTCGTCGTTTTTTGACAGTGCCGGGTGCGTGTCTGATGTGCCTTTAACCTGGGTGATTTCTACCAATGGTTCATTGCGCAAGCGTTGGTCGGCATACTCCTGGTCAATGGCATTGCCGGCCCAATCGGTAAGCATAAACATCGAGCCGTTGGAGCCGTTGCTGTTGTGCGGGATGGCCAGGCTTTCTATGTTCTGTTTACGCAGCATGTCCATCCAGTCCCACAGGCCTTCGGGGTTACGGCTGTTGAAACGCGAGAAAGGCACGGCAGGTAAGCGTTCGGTGCCACGGAAAATAACGTTGCGATGCAGGCCGGATGATGTGTACTCATACGCGGCAAAGGTGGTGAACGTTCCCGGTTGGTAGGCCGCATCGGCTGCTTCAACGGTTTGTGACCAGGCGGATTTACTCACCGTGTTAACGACCTCGTTGTCGATAGTACCGTCGAGCAGGTTGGCCACCACATCGGAGGTAAAGCCGTAGAACACTTTGCTTCGACTGAGCATGTCAAGCAGGTCGCCATCGACCGATTCATTGATGTTGTGATAGGGCTTTGCGAAATCGTACTGTGAAATTGATGTGCTGGTATCTGACGCCTCGACGATCAGGCCAAGAAACATCGCATGATCGGTAACCCCATAAAAATCCAGCGGCAGGGCCAGCTGTACCTCAAAGCCACCGGGGTGTTTAATCGCCTCACCCTGGGCGTAGCGGTAGGCGTCGGCCGGCGTGGCGGTGGTACCAAAAGCCGAAGCGTCAAAGGAGAATTCTGTGTGCACATGCAAGTCGCCAAAGTAGGCGTTGCGATCCGGATTAGGTAAGGGGCGACCAGGCCCGGGCGTGGGTAATGCCGGGAAGCTTATGATCTCATCACCCGGCGGGATGATCGTAACGGTGCTGCGAAGGTGTTCTCGCGCCTGTGCGCGCTTATCCAGTGCCGCCTGGTCGCCAGAGCAGGCAGCTGTTAACACGATGGCGGCAGCCAGTGCAGTTCGAAGAACCATTGATCTACTCTCATTTTTGTCAAATAGCTGTGCCTTATTATGGTGCTATGCGACCGAGTTTGGGAATCATAATCGGCCACATTTTCAGGTCATGTTCGTGCTGTTTGAACCTATCCCTGCGCCACAGACGCGAGCGCTGAAACACCAGTGAGCAGTTTGGCGGCATTGGTGTAAATGGTATGTTCTGGGTGTTTAGCCGCTGTGTTAACTCACCGGATTGCTCCGTATCCGCTTTTTTGATCGCTTCCAGTACCCGCTCGTACATCCACTGGCTGTAAGGTGTACACAGCCGCCCGTTGCAGGTTTAATAATTTCTTTAGTCACCCTGGCGGATGCTCGAACGCTGGGAAAATGTAAGCCTTTGTAGGTCAAATAGGAACGAACTTTAGCGGTGTAATAGGACACCGGTGACCCGTATAAATAATAGCCATTATCAGCTTGGTAGATCGAATTCATACAATAACCTTACTCACTCAGTTCGGGGTCAAGCCAGATGGGGCTGGTCCATGCCCGCTCCCGTATTGTTGCCGGGACGCGGGGATCGGGCTCGCGCCCCAGGCGGATTGCGTCATAGCTTGACCAGCGGCAGGTGGGGTTCATCAGCACACGAACATAATAGAAGGCACCCTGGGCCGGATCGTAGTCAGGGTCATGCCAGACGGTTTTCAGTTCATCGGCACCAGAGCCCGGGCTAAAGCTACAGGTTTTCAGATCAACACTGGCACCATTATCCGGGCAGCGGCCTGTTGCGGGGTCTACCGTTAGCCCGTCGGCGCAGGCAATATCGACAACCTTTTCCTGGGCCTGGCCCTGTGCATCGAGCCAGCCCTTGATCATTTGTACACGTTGCAACGGCGCGTCGATTGGGTCGCGGGTCGCCCAGACAAAAAGGCCTGGAGCTGTTTGCTTTGTGGCATCCGGGCGCAGCACGCCGCCCATTGGCACAGCACTGGCCATTAAGGTCGAAACCGCGTTGTGGTCGTTTGCCGCTGTCTCATCAATATCCCAGCCTGCATAGAAACGCAGCACCATGCGCGGGCCGGATGTGGCGTAGGTCTCGCGGCGGGCGAGGGCATCAAAAATCGCTTCGCGGGTATTTTCAGGGGCCCAAACTGCGGACAGGCCACCTGCTGTGTTGAATTTGATCATAGTTTTATAGGCAGCCTGTTTCACACTATCTCTCAAGCGCCGGGCCGCAGAGGAAGTAACCGCACCTATCGCACCGGGAAAGTCCCATTCTTCTACATCGCCGGGGTTAGAGTTGTGGCTGTCGGTGGCGGCGATAAAGCCCGCTTGTAGCGGGTTAAACCCCAGCTCCCGCTCAAGTTCCAGGCCGACCTTAAGTCCCTGGCGGACAAAACCTGTTTCAAAGGCGCAGCCTGTTGTTTCGCCCGGCTGGCAGGGGTCGAGCACCTGTTCGAAGGCGCATTCTTCATCGGTGGCGCCAACCCCAAGTGCACACTCCTGTGCGCCCTTGATCTGGAATATTTCAGCCAGCGGTTCGCGCTTCTGGCGCAAGCGCCAGTCGTCCTCGTTATACTCTTTACCGTCCCAGGTGAAGCGTGAATAGGTTAGGCCCCATGCCTTGTTGGGATTGTGCGGTATGGTCAGGAAGTCGCAATCCTCAAAGCAAGTGGCTTCAAGCCCCTTCCACAGTTCAATGGCGTTTGGCACATCCAGACTTGAAAGGGCGCGCTCAGGAACCGTGTTGGAGCGGAAAATAATATTGCGGTGGTGTTTGCCCTGATCGGGCATTCCTGGCGAATACTCATAGGCGATCAGTGTGGTCAATATACCGGGTTCATTGTATTGGTTGGCGAGGTCGATATAGCGGGCCCAATCATTGGCAGCGTTTTCATAGCATCGTTGGGCTGCGCCATCGCCCACTCTACAGGTAGGGAAAGCGCCGGGTTTAAGGGAGTGGCGGGTCGTGCGTTGATAGACACCGGCGGGTTTTGATGGGTCGCCGGGGGCTGCTGTACCGCGCGCCTTCTTGGTGAGCGTTTTAAAAATCATTGGGTTAGGCTCGTTGACCAGCCAGCAGGCGGCACGCTCGGAAAGTGACAGATTTGGGTTGTCGCAATGGGTGCGGGTGCCGAACCCTTCGGCATGGTCGGTAATCGCCACAAAGTCCAGCGGACGGGTAAGTCGCATAACCTCGCCACCGGCGGTGCTCAGTGGCTCACCACTTGCGAAGCGGTAGGCATCTTCAATCCCCAGCGTGTTACCAAACAAGGTTGCATCGAAACTTTCGGCGGTATGCAGATGCAATTCGCCCCAGTACAGGTTCATATCGGGGTTGGGTGCCGCCTGGTAAATCGCGACTTGTGGGGCGGGTAGTGTTAACTTGCTGTCGTCTTGCAAGGCATAGTCGCGGGCCGCGGTATCCGGCCCATTTCTATCAGCTGATGCCTGCAAGGGCATCAGGAACTCGACCCAGACGAAGCCGATGGCCACGAGCAGTAAGACAACAATGCCTAAACCGATTTTCTTGAGCATGTTTTGCTTTCCTCGGTTATGGGGTTATGGGGTTATGGGGTTATGGGGACAGATTTAAATCTGCCCCCTAAATCTGCCCCCATCAGTATTAGAAACGATAGCGCGCCTGCAGGCTCTCGACCTGCTTCTGGGCGGTGACAATGGCTTCTTTCAGCACCAGGGTGTCAGTTCCGTATAAAGCCAGGGTCAGTGCGGATGTTATTGGTTCTATTTTTATCATAGTGATAAACCATCAAAGTTATAGTTCGATGATCGGGATCATAGACGGGTGGTAGCTATGCGAAGGAATCATATCCGGCCAACTTTGCCAGCCAGCCCTGGTGAGTTGACAAAGCTGACCGGTGCGGGCGCTAAGGCCATGCCCTTCTCCAAGCCTATATAGCAGCGGTTACAAGGTACCTCTGATCCATTCCATTGATCGCTGCGAGTAATACCCGATCGAGCTCATTTGGATTCCTGGTATTTTGGAGGAACCACAATTGCGCCTGACAGTAGTCCGGTGTAAAGTGCTTTTGAAAATGGCGACGCGTTTCTACTTCCTGTCTTCATAGGATCTGGCCCCTACAAAAGATATCTAAGAATTAGGGATCTCTGATAAATATCAAGGCTCTGGTCGGAGGTGCATTAGCTCAGTTCAAACTTTCTCAACAATATTCGCCGGTCGAAGTGATGCGTGGCGTTCAACTGCCTGGAGGTGGGAAAAGTGGGTTCTTTATCTACAGCAGAGGTTCAGATCTTCGCCTTCTGCTCCATTTCTCTAATTATATTGTTGTTTGAAACTGGCGTTTATCGAAGGCACGGACTTGCATTTTTTATACTCAGTGCGTCGCTCAGTTACTTATTGCTGGCTGTTTTTCAACTCAGTGACTTTGCACATATCGCCAGTTGGACGGTCCCTGGAACGTATGTAGACGCTGAGTTCGTAACGTCCGCTATTGTCGGTGGTCTGCTGCTTCAGTCGGTATTGGAAATGTCCGTCTGCAAAAAACAGCGTTTGTACCTTCTTTGGTATTTGCTTGCCTGTGCCCTGTTGGTGTTGGCATCGGGCCTGGCTGATAGCGAAGGAGCGATAATCCCGTCCAACCTGTTTGCAGTGGCATGGCTTCTCGGTGGGGTTTCATTTGGCAGGTATGACGGCCAATTACTGACTCGTCTCATTTTTATTATAGTGCCGTCTTCACTCGGAATAATCCTGATTGGCGCTACTGTATTTTATCCAACGGGTTATTCTGCCGCACTGAGTTGGTACGGCATTGCCGTAGTTGTTGCGCTAGCATTTTTCCACTATTACTTCCTGCGTCGATATATTACTCACGATCCGCTAACCGGGTTAAAAAACCAACGGAAATTTTTGTTGGATGTAGACCGCATAATATCCATGAAAGGTGGATATGCCCATGTAGCGCTGGCAGATTTAACACTCACGGAAGAAATAAACCGCCTGTTCAGCCACGAGCAGGGCGAAAAAGTTTTACTCGAAGCCAGTGACCGAATTCAGTCCCTGGCCGAAAAAAATGGCGTGCAAGCTTATCATATTGATGGCTCAAAATTTGCCTACGTTGCCTCCGGTGTAACAACGGGATGGACAATCGAGAGGTGGGATAGAAAAGTCAGCGGGATATGGGAGGACAAGGTCAAAGAACTTCGGTTAGAACTCAACAGACCCTACCTGAAACCACGAAACTATTTGCAGGAGTGCAGAATAGGAATCTCCGCGTACCCAGATAGTCTTGAGAGTCCGCAGCCAGGGAAAAAAGGAATAGATGCGGAATCTATTTTTCAATACGCCAATGCGGCTTTGCTTGATGCAAGGTCCTCGTCATCTGATCCGCAGGTTAAGTGTAACAGGAGTCTATTTCACGATGAGCAAAAGGAGGCCAGGAAGCGCTTTGAGACAGCTGGACAGTTTAATCACAATAAAACACTCAGTCAGCTGGTTCTTCACTACCAGCCACAAATTCAGGTCGAGCCCGAAGGACTGCTAGGCGCAGAGGCTCTAATACGTTGGCAGAAATCCAAATCGGAACTGGTATATCCGGACAAGTTCATCGATACCCTGGAGAAAACCTCACATATTCACACAGTATCAACATGGGTTTACAAAGAAGCTTTTCAGCAGAGCACTTTGTGGCCAAAGATTGAAATATCATTCAACGTATCCGCTGCCAATATGCAAAATGATCAATGGCGAAACGAGTTTATCGATTACTTCACTAAGCACAAAATTGAAAAAAATCACCTGAAAATGGAGCTGACAGAGACCGCATTTATTCATGATCAACAGGCGGTGATAGGCTTTTTGAAGAGAGCAAAAGCCCTTAACTTCAAGGTTGCTCTGGATGACTATGGAACCGGCCATGCGTCGCTTTCTGTATTGAAATCCCTGCCAATAGATTGTTTGAAGATAGATCGTGAGTTCATCAAAGAACTGGGTGGGCCCAAGAAGAACTCCGATGCCATTGTCGTCAACGCGATTCAGTTGGCAAAGCTGCTTCAGATTTCTGTAGTGGCCGAAGGCGCCGACAAACAGAGTCACGTCGATCTTCTAAGAGACTACAGGTGCGACATAATTCAGGGCTATATACATAGCAAACCTCTTCCAGTTCCCGAGTTTGAAGCGAAATATTCAGGCCAGTTATCTTAGGGTAGCTCTGAATAATGCCATAGTACCTCAGTGCGGCATGTTGATTTCCAGGACACACTGCAAGCCTTTAGCTCGCTAATTCCACGGGTCGACTAGGGAGTCTGTTCTACATAATTTGCCAGGAACTGATCACACTCTGCAATGGTTGACGAGATGTTGTCTCTGGAGATGTCGCGGTGGGTAACCAGCCGCATTACAGTGCCACCCGTTATGAGAATACCCTTGCTAAGAAGGTGTGCCGTCAAGGCCGAAGCACGTTGATCGCCTTCAATAATAATAAACAACATATTGGTTTGTACCGCCGACGCGTCGCAGTGAATACCGGGCAGCTCTGCCAGGCCCTGAGCAAGTAAAATCGCATTGCGATGATCCTCGGCGAGTCGCTCTACGTTATTGTCCAGCGCATACAGGCCTGCAGCGGCCAGTATCCCGGCCTGGCGCATGCCGCCGCCGAGCATTTTGCGCCAACGTCTGGCCTCATCAATGAGGGGTTTGCTGCCTACTAAAACAGATCCCACCGGGGCACCGAGACCTTTCGAAAGACACAGTGACACAGAGTCATAATGCCGGGTAATGTCCTGTAAATCGACCCCTTGTTTTATCACGGCGTTAAACAGACGGGCCCCGTCGAGGTGCAGCGCCAGTTTGTTTTCGGCGCAAAACTGCGCGGCTCGACTATGGTAGTCCAGCGGTAATACTTCTCCGGAACGCGTGTTTTCCAGGCACAGCAAACGACTGCGCGCGTAATGAAAATCATCATCCTTTATTTTGGCGAGAACCTTACCCAGGTCCAGAGTGCTGTCGGCTTCATACTCCAGCGGTTGTGGCTGAATACTGCCAAGCACCGCCGCACCGCCGCCCTCGTATTTGTAGGTGTGGGCCTCCTGTCCGACAATATACTCATCCCCGCGCTGACAGTGGCCCAGTAATGCCACCAGATTACTTTGGGTACCGGAGGTGCAGAACAGGCCAGCATCTTTACCCGCGCGTTGCGCCAGGCTGCTTTCAAGCTTATTAACGGTTGGGTCATCTCCAAAAACGTCGTCGCCCACCTCAGCGGTTGCCATGGCCCGCAACATCTCAGGGCAGGGGCGGGTGACTGTATCACTGCGAAAATCTATTACTGCGCTCACGTGGGCTACTCACTCCGTTACAGTTGCAGGTTGCGTCGCTCAATGAAGGGACTTGTGTTCTTCAATCCAGAGGTTGGTGAGATCCTCCAGGATTTCCATGGGTAGCGAACCATTTTTCACAATGTGATCGTGGAAGTCCCTGATATTAAAGTTCTCACCGAGCGTACTCTCGGCCCGGGCTCTAAGCTCTCTGATCTTTAGCTCGCCTATTTTGTAGGATAGAGCCTGTGCCGGCCAGGTGATATAGCGGTCGATCTCGCCCGCCACATCGGCCATACTCAAGGCCGTATTGGCGGCCAGATAATTCATGGCCTTTTGGCGCGACCAGCCAAAGACATGCATCCCGGTGTCCACTACCAGGCGGCAGGCTCTCCACATTTCATAAGTCAGGCGTCCGAAATCGCTATAGGGGTCGCGATAAAACCCCATCTCCTTGCCCAGTCGCTCGGCGTAAAGGCCCCAACCTTCACCATAGGCTGAGTGGTACAGGGTTTTGCGAAACTCGGGCACATCCAGCTCCATGGCGATGGAACCCTGAAAATGATGGCCGGGCTCGGCTTCGTGGAATGTCAGTGCTTCCAGGGTATACAGGGGCATGGCCCTCAAATCCGCCACATCGAGGAAGTAGGTGCCTGCGGTGGCGCCGCTGCCATCGGGGGCAACGTAATACGCCCCGCCATCTGGACTGGCCTTAATATCGAACGTACTGCGCGGCAATAAAGAAAACCATTTGGGTAACTGGGCAGCCATTTTGCGCGTTACATAGCTGGCTTTTTCCATTAAATCCAGCGATGTTTCGGCGTAGAATGCTGGATCGCTGCGCAGGAATTTGATGAAGGCTTTGAACTCGCCTTCAAACTTAACTTGCTCAATAATGCTGTTCATTTCCCGTCGTATCCGCTTCACTTCAGACAGGCCCAGATCGTGAATCTGTTTTGGTGTCATGTCAGTGGTGGTGTAAAAACGCACCAGGTAGCGGTAATACGCATCGCCACCTTTGACCGATGTAATGCCGACCTCGCGGCGACAGTTGGGCATGTATTGCTCGGTGAAGAAAATGTAAAATTTGCGAAACTCGGGGATCACTACCCGATCGATTAACTCGGTTCCACGGGCTAGAAATCTGCGTTGATCAGCAGCGGCTATTCGATCTGGCATGGCGGCCAGCGGTGTATAAAACACACTGTCTTCTACCCGCTCCACCAGGTGTTTCGAAATTCGCCGTTCGTAATTTTCGAAACTTTTACAGTAGTGAGTATGCCCACTGGCGATGGCCTGTTCAAGATTGTAAATATGCTCGGCATTGTAGCGCGGGAAATCAGCCAGGCTGACCATATACTTTTCATAGTCCTCGGTGCCGAGAAAAGACATGTTGGCTGGAGCGCCCGCGAAGTAGGAGGCATAGTTGTTGTAATAATTCATCGGGTAGAGATGGTCGATTTGCCCATAACTCTCGGCTTCGGATTCGCGCTCATACCTGAACAGGCGATAGCTGACCTGTTCTCCCTCGGACAAGCCTTCGAGGCCTATCGCTCGGAGTTTTTCCAGTACTTTCAGATTGAATTCGGCTCGCCTTTCTCTACCGGCTTCGGACACGTCCGGCAGCTTGCCATTCATCCTGAATGTGTCGGGGTCTTTGCGGAAAAATATCTGTTCCCGGTTGGCATTGGCCCAGTGCTCATCCAGCAGTTGCTGTAATAGTGCGCTGTTATCAGTGGCAAAAACGGACCTCGCCATCGCAAATATGAGGGCAGTGCCCACAAGAATTTGCTGGATTTTCATGG
>JABHWT010000130.1 GCA_018657645.1 Halieaceae bacterium
ATTACCGCCATTGCCCGATCGTGTAAAACCCGGGTCGATGCCGCAACCACGGTGCCCCCACTCAGGGGAAGATTGCCGTCAATATCACTGACAACACCTCCTGCCGCTTCGATGATTGGCACCAGAGGCAGTATATCGCAGGGCTTTAGGTCAGATTCGACCACCAGGTCCACAAGGCCATAGGCCAGCATGGCGTAGGCATAGCAATCTCCACCATAGCGAGGCAGTTTTACTTTGCCACACAGGCGGTAAAAGTTCTCCAACTCTTTCGTGTCCGCAAACATATCCGGGTGAGTGCAATAAAGTACAGCATTGGACAAACAATTGGTCTGGCTGGCCCGTAGAGCTTGACGGGAAGACCCACGACTGAGGTTGGCACCCAGGGTCGAGCCGGTGTAAACCTCGCCAAGATAGGGCTGTGACATAAAGCCGAGCACCGGCTTGTTGCTTTCCATCAGCCCCAATAACAATCCCCAGCCTGTCATTCCGGTCATAAATGCACGGGTACCATCGATCGGATCGACCACCCAGCACAGGTCGCCTGAGGCCATTCTGGCTGCGTACTCCTCTCCCTCTATGCCATGATCGGGAAAGTTCGCTTCAATCCGCTCGCGAATTAATTTCTCTATGGCCCTGTCGGCCTGGGTAACAGGGTCAAAGCCACTTCCCACCACTTTATTCTCAATCTCCAGGGGCTCCCGGAAGTGCGCAAGCGCAAGAGTAGAGGCCTCTTCAATGACAGTGTATCCGAAGTCGAGATACTGCTTTAACTCGCTGGTATTCAAGATCAATTCCCTTGGGCTGATGCGCTCGCAACAGGTTTGTTGCTAGTTCTGGCCATTTGAATTTGCTATGCTACGCGCCCCCGAATAATGTAACAAGCGGCACGGATTCAATCGACACTGTGCTATTTTGACCGGTATTTAAACAGGACTTATCATGACTGACAGCCCATTCGCTTTTGGCCTCGGCGTAGGAACTCATAACCAGTCCGGAGAGTGGCTGGAGGTTTTCTTCCCGAAACCAGTTCTTGCACCCACCGCTGCACTGGCGGATACAGTTGCAGCGCTACAAAGCGATACCGCATTGTCTCATGACCATCTTGAAAGCTTGCATCAATCGCTGATTGCAGCGGGAGCCACTGAACAGGCCCAGGTAGCAGCCCAGTTTCTGGACAGCCAGGCCCCTGTGGTTGCGGTTTTGCTTTGCCAGGATAGCGCCCCGGCTAGCGTTCCTGAGGCCTACCTCAAACTACACCTGCTGTCCCATCGACTGGTTAAACCCCACGGTACATCACTGGAGGGTTTGTTCGGCATCCTGCCCAATGTAGCCTGGACCAGTGAGGGAGCGGTCGATATTGCCGAACTGGGTGCGCGACAACTCGCCGCACGATTGCGAGGTGAGGTACTGGAGGTAAGTTGCGTCGACAAATTCCCTAAAATGACCAACTACGTCGTACCCACAGGCGTGCGCATCGCCCATACCGCCCGGGTCCGATTGGGCGCCTACCTGGGGGAAGGCACGACCATTATGCACGAGGGGTTTGTCAACTTTAATGCCGGCAGCGACGGCCCGGGAATGATTGAGGGGCGAATATCTGCCGGCGTAATGGTTGGCAGCGGATCGGACCTTGGAGGAAGCAGCTCTACCATGGGAACACTCTCCGGCGGAGGCAATATCATTATCTCCCTGGGTAGAGAATGCTTGCTGGGAGCCAACGCGGGCACCGGCATTCCTTTGGGAGACCGCTGTACAATAGAGGCCGGCCTATTTGTGACAGCCGGAACCAAAGTCATGCTGCTGGATGTCGAGGGAATGCCCTCACAAAGCGTTAAGGCGAGAGAACTGGCCGGCAAATCGGACCTCTTATTCCGCCGCAATTCGGCTACCGGCGCCGTTGAATGCCTGACTAATCGCTCGGCGATCGAGTTAAACACCGATCTGCACGCGCACAATTAGCTATCGCGTCGGTGGGGAGCCCAAGTGCACAAAACGATTGAATTAGCCTGTGAGCTCATTCGCAGAGAATCGCTGACGCCAGCCGATGCGGGATGCCAGGCTTTGATGATGGAGCGCCTGGATGCGATTGGATTCACCTCCGAGGCACTCCCCTTTGGTGAGGTTCAGAATTTCTGGGCCACCCACGGCACCAGCGGCCCCCTGCTCGTACTGGCGGGTCATACC
>JABHWT010000272.1 GCA_018657645.1 Halieaceae bacterium
ATAGACCACGAATAGGAGCGATTTATGGACTTGCAATCGCTTACATACCTGTTTGTCGGTGGGACATTTTCACTCTACATCGGTATAGCCATCTGGTCGCGCGCCGGGTCGACCAAGGACTTTTATGTCGCCGGAGGCGGTGTACACCCCGTGGCCAATGGTATGGCTACTGCAGCGGACTGGATGTCTGCCGCCTCCTTTATTTCAATGGCCGGCTTGATTGCCTTTATGGGTTACGGTGGATCGGTTTTCCTGATGGGTTGGACCGGCGGCTTCGTCCTGCTGGCCATGCTGCTGGCACCCTACCTGCGAAAGTATGGAAAGTTTACGGTGCCCGAGTTTATCGGCGACCGGTATTACTCGAAAGCGGCGCGTGGTGTGGCCGTTATCTGCCTTATCATCTGCTCTGTCACCTATGTGATTGGCCAGATGAAGGGTATTGGTGTGGCATTTTCCCGGTTTCTGGAAGGGGATTATGGCACCGGGTTATTGATAGGAATGGGTATTGTCTTCTTCTACTCCGTTATCGGAGGAATGAAGGGCATTACCTATACCCAAATTGCCCAATATTGTGTGCTTATCCTCGCCTACACTATTCCTGCGATTTTTATCAGCCTGAATTTAACCGGTAACCCACTGCCACAATTGGGCCTGGGTAGCACCATGATTGGCAGCGAAACCTATCTCTTGGATCGTCTGGACCAGGTAGTGATGGAGTTGGGCTTTCACGAGTATACGACCGATGTGCGCTTAAGCGGGCTTAACATGTTCGCCTTTACCCTATCCCTGATGATTGGCACAGCAGGACTGCCCCATGTCATCATTCGTTTTTTCACGGTGCCTAAAGTGAGTGATGCCAGAGCCTCGGCGGGGTGGGCGCTGGTATTTATTGCGATTCTTTATACCACCGCACCGGCTGTGGCGGGAATGGCCCGGCTTAATCTAATGGAGACAATTGAACCCGAACCCGGCCAGCACATTTTGTACGACGAGCGTCCCCAGTGGTTCAAGAATTGGGAGGCCACCGGATTACTTAAATTCGAGGACAAGAATGGCGATGGACGCATCCAATACAGCGCCGACAAGGCCGCCAATGAAATGGTAAAAATTGACAATGACATCATGGTGCTGGCAAACCCGGAGATAGCGCAACTACCCAACTGGGTAATTGCACTGGTGGCCGCAGGTGGGCTGGCGGCCGCACTGTCCACCGCAGCAGGATTGCTGTTGGCCATCGCATCGGCAATTTCCCACGACCTGCTCAAGGGAATGATAATGCCCAACATCTCGGAGCGACAGGAATTGAGCGCAAGCCGTATTGCCATGGCGGTGGCCGTCGCCGGTGCAGGGTATCTGGGGTTCAACCCGCCGGACTTTGCCGCCGGCACTGTGGCCCTGGCGTTTGGCCTGGCTGCATCGTCCCTGTTTCCCGTTCTGATGATGGGCATCTTCTCCCTGCGGATGAATAAGGAGGGAGCCATCGCGGGGATGATCGCTGGAATAGGGATTACCCTGTTTTATGTGTTCCAGCACAAGGGCATCATGTTTATTTCTTCCACCGCTTTTCTGGGTGATATGCCCGCCAATTGGTTTCTGGGAATTGAGCCCAATGCCTTTGGCGCAGTGGGTGCAATACTGAATTTTGCTGTCGCGTTTGTGGTATCGCGATTGACCAAGGCGCCGCCGGAGCACATACGGTATATGGTGGAGGACATTCGAATTCCCACGGGAATAACTACCGCGCATCAACACTAGCAACACGCTGCTGGAATGCCGTGACATTACTTTGAGGTGCCCTGTTGTATGCCAATAAACACCTTGTTGTAGCCGCGCTCGTTGGCCCCTTGTTGGCATGGCTGGCCTGGTACGGCGTGGGTGAGTTTTTTGGAGAGAAACCACAGGTAGCCCGAAGAGGCCAGTCCTATCCCCTGCTCGAAAAGAGTAATTGTCGCTACCACAGCAGGGTCTGCCATTTGGAAAATGGAGATTTCAAGCTGGTACTTACACTGGGGAAGAGCCCCGAGGGCCCGACCTTGCAATTGCGCGCTGCGCACTCTCTGGAGGGTGTGATGATTGCAATTGACGGACCCGGCGCCAACTCCCCACCGAGAGGGATGACGGCGCTGGATGAAGAGGGCATGTACTGGCAACTCGCTCTGAATAGCTGGCCCGAAGTAGAGGAACGTATCCATTTGGCCGCCCACGCTCAGGGAACCACTTACTATGTGGATGCGGCTACCTTGTTCATTGGAGCGCCACCCATGGTTGAAAAAAACCTGATACTGAAGTACTAAATTCATTGGTCGCTTTTTTCCGATTGCATCCGTACGGAAGTGTTTCCGGGGGCCGGCCATCCGGGGGCCGGCCCCCGGATGCACGCTACTCAGGGGTTATGTGGGGGTGGTCTGCTATTGATTGCTGACCACAAGATCTATAGGCTGGCATCATTCCAGTGGCAGACAAAGAGATACAGTGCTCGATAAGAACCAACTATTACGTTCGGCCATCGAGGACACCGGGCTCGATGATTTTGGAAGCGAGGAATTTCACGAGGCGCTAGATCTACTCATTGACGCCCTGAATACCGAGGCCCGGCTTAACGACTTTGGCCGAATTCGCGCTGAGATGACCCTTCGTGCCGGCTTGTGCAACCGATTGTTGATTCACCACTACCTACAGCAGCATCCCGAGCTTGCGGACGAAGTGGTGGCAAAGCCTGTGTTTATCGTAGGCTTGCCCCGTACTGGCACAACCGCTTTACATCATATGCTGAATCAGGATGGCGGCAATAGAGCCCTGCGCTTGTGGGAGGCTCAAAACCCCATACCACCACCGGAGACGGCGACATATACCACCGACCCGCGGATCGCCAGTCACAAAGCGGGAATAGACCTTACCGAGACGTATCTGCCAGGTTTTCTGAAGACCCATCTGATCTCGGCCGTGGAGCCGGACGAGTGCTATATGCTGCTCAATCGTAATTTCATGTCGGTCGAGTACTCTGCTTTGTTTCATATTCCTTCCTATGCCAATTGGCTCTACGCTAATCTCTGCACAGGTGACAGTTATTCCTACCATCGTCAGCAGTTGCAGCTTCTGCAGTCTCGCCATCCTGGTCAGTGGGTACTGAAAGCGCCGTTTCATCAATTGGGGCTGGAGAGCATTCTCCAGACTTATCCCGACGCGATTATTGTCCAGACGCACCGGTCGCCAATGAGCTTTGTGGCATCCGGCTGTAGTTTCAGTGAGCTGCTTCGCAAGAGTGGTTCGGACCATGTTGATCCAACTGAAATTGGGCGGGATTGGATGGATATGTTGACGGTTTATACGCGGACCTTTGAGACAGCCCGCAGTAAACTGGAGCCACAGTTTCCCGGTCAGTTTCTGGATATAATGCACGATGATTTCGTGGCTGACCCCTGGCCTGCAATAGAGGAAATCTACCGCCTGCGCGGTGATCCTCTGACGATATCTGCGCGTCATGCAATGCAAAACTGGTTAAACGCCAACCCCCGGGGCAAGCATGGTATCCACGAGTATCGGCTACAGGACTATGGTCTGGACACGGATGATGTAGAGAATTTATTTGCAGATTATGTAAAACGCTATGGTTTGAGTATGGACTAACGACAGGTGACATGATGACAAATAACAAAACAGCAGAGAGCCGGGTAGAAAGTGGCGAGGTCTGGAACGACTTTTGTGATGCCCTCAAGCAGGCGGGAGAGCTGATTAATTCTCCCAAGGCTCCTCAGGATCCCTTTAACCGAGCAGAGGGGTATCGATATTTGGCGCGCTTTCTTCGCGTGGGATTGGAGAGTTTTATGGAACACTCAGATCCGGCGTTCCCCACTTTGCGCTGTGGTGTGCACGAAACTATCAAGATGGGTGCAGACAATCCAGATAACTACTATCAAAGTGCTTCCATCGACCCCCAATACGATTACCGGATTGTCGGCCATCGTGGTACGGTAAATTATCTGGGTGTGGGCACTGTTATTAACCGCTATAACACCGGTGGCGGTATGAAGACGGATGGTTTTCTGGACTCTCGTCATATGGACATCGGAGACGATGGCAGCGTGGAGATTATTCTCAGCCAAACTGAGCAGCCCGGCAACTGGTTACGGATGAGTAGTGAAACAAACTCTGTTAATGTGCGACAGACCTTTCAGGACCGACAGAGAGAAGAGAAAGCCGAGCTTGTCATTGAACGTATCGGTGCGGAGCAAGATCGTCCAGAACCCTTAACACCCCAGAAATTGGACAGGGCACTACAGGGCTCCGTCCAGTTCATAAAGAACACCACGGGCTTGTTTGAGGGTTGGGCCGAGGGTTTTCTAAAGACCGTCAATGAGGTGGCCCCTGCCGATCAAGACTTCTGTCAGGCCATTGGCGGCGATCCCAATATTTACTATTTTCACAGTAGTTGGGAATTGGCCGACGATGAAGCACTGGTCGTCGAAGCGAAGCAAATTCCCGACTGTCAAACCTGGAATTTTGTGTTGCAGAACTGGTGGATGGAATCACTGGATTATCGTTATCATCGAATTCACATCAACAAGCACACTGCGACTTATGAGGAAGATGGCAGCGTCACTATTATTGTCGCCCATCGAAAACCTGATCACGCCAATTGGATAGAAACCGCGGGGCACAATATGGGTACCTTGTGTTGGCGTTGGATTGGTGCAAGGGAGCATCCACCGGTCTCTGCCAAAGTGGTTAAGTTTGCAGATTTGTAATGGCTGCGCCCGGTGGTAGTGAAAGAGTCGGTTGCGCTCGTGAGGGCGGTTTTCACCACTTCAGGCGAGGGTTGGGCGAGCCAGGATTGGCATAGTAATGTGAGTGGGCGTTGTGCATAATGTGAGACGATCGTCATTACAGAGCAGTACATAATTCCATGTACAATCAGTTTTTTGGGCTTGATGAACCCCCTTTTTCAATAGCGGTTAATCCCCGCTTCCTTTTTATGAGCAAACGCCATCGCGACGCCTTGGCGCACCTGCTCTATGGGGTGGGTGCCGGAGGCGGCTTTATCCTGTTGACAGGAGAAGTGGGCACGGGCAAGACCACTATCAATCGCTGCCTGCTGGAGCAGATGCCAGATGACAGTGATATTGCAATTATCCTCAATCCGACCCTCAATGCACTGGAGCTACTGGCCAGTGCCTGTGATGAGCTGGGGATCGAGTATGACCCCGACAAACATACACTGAAAACGCTGACAGATAAGCTGCAGGCTTTTTTGCTTGCTAATCACAGCCGCGGGCGCAATACCGTATTATTGATTGACGAGGCACAACATCTGGATTTTGATGTGCTGGAGCAAATTCGCCTGCTTACCAACCTGGAGACCAATAGCCAGAAGTTGCTGCAAATAATCCTGATAGGGCAGCCGGAGTTGGCCGAGATGCTCAGCAGACCTGAGCTGCGCCAGTTGAACCAGAGAATTACCGCGCGTTATAACCTGCAGCCCCTTAGTCGTAGGGAAACCCTGGCCTATATAAGGCATCGGCTACAGGTTGCAGGTTTACCGCCGGGCAGGGAGGTTTTTCCAGAGTCGTTGGTTGCAACTATCCATCGGGAGACTCAGGGTATTCCGCGTCTTATTAATGTGCTTTGTGATCGCGCCTTGCTCGGTGCCTACGGGCGCAACAAGACTCGAGTGGACAAGGGTATGGTCCGTACTGCGGCGAGGGAAGTTAAAGGAGGAGAGGCGGGGTCGCGGTACTTGGTAGTCCGTTATTGGCCTCTGGCATTGGCGGCAGTAGTGGTCGTGGTTGGGTTGGGACTGTGGCAAGGACTGTGGGAAACGCGCTCCCAGTCGATTGCGGAA
>JABHWT010000310.1 GCA_018657645.1 Halieaceae bacterium
CAGCAGCGCTCTCTCGCGCCGCCAGGGTGCGACCAACAGGATTATCACCACCAGCAATGTGATCAGGTATGCCGACCAGACAAAACCGCCATGACCACCCATATGCAAAGCGGCGGAAAAACTATCGAAAAACATCAGTCGTGCTCCTGCCTGAATAGCAAACGCTTAACCCAGCCAGTGCTGCTTTCCCGTCGCAGAATCTCGACCCGCATATTCATCAGCATGCAACAGGTAAAGAGCGCGTAAAAGGCGGCGATCATAAGAAATAGTGGATACAGCATACTGGTGTCAATGGTAGATTCGCCAGTAAATTTAATGGAGGCTGGTTGGTGCAGGGAGTACCACCAGTCCACCGATTTATAGATGATAGGGATGTTTACCATGCCCACCAGGCTCAGTACGGCACAGGCTTTGCCCGCCGCCACTTTATTGTCGTAGGCCTCGTAGAGGGCAATAACACCCAGGTACAAAAACAACAAAATCAACATGGAGGTAACCCTGGCATCCCACACCCACCATGTTCCCCAGGTCGGCTTGCCCCAGATCGATCCAGTAATCAGGGCCAGAAATGTCAGGGCTGCACCGATTGGCGCGCAGGCCTGCATCGCCACATCTGCCATTTTCATCTTCCAGATCAAGCTGACAGCGCCTGCTAATGCCATTACATAATAGCCCGCCAATGCTACTACTGAACTGGGAACGTGAATGTATATGATTCTATAGCTATTGCCCTGGCGAAAATCCGGCGCGGTAAACAGCACGCCCCATACCAGGCCTATGGCCAGCGCCACCAATGTGATGGGAAGCAGCCAGCGCAGAATGGCTCCGGAAATAGAATACAACCAGGGCGGCGAACCAAGTTTATGAAAGAAGGACCACATATCAGGCGCGATTATACAGTTGGGAAGCGGCGGGACAAGATAATATGCCCGCCTCATGGCAGGAAAATACAATATTTATTGATTGGGCAAATTCAAAGATGTCAGGCATCGACACTAATCCGCAAACCAGCGGCGATGGCCAGGGGTGCCAGGGCAATAGCGAGGCAGACCATGGCCCCTATAATCGCCAGGTAGGGTCCAGCCGGGCTCCCGACAACGGCTCCCTTTACCGCGGCACTGCCAAAAATCAGCACCGGCATATAGAGAGGCAAAATAAGTAGTGAGATCAGCATGCCGCCACGCTTCAATCCCACCGTAAGAGCGGCGCCAATGCAACCTAATAGACTCAGCAATGCAGTGCCAAGCAGCAGACTCAACGCCAGGGTCGCTATCGCGGAGGCGGGAAGGTTGAGCATTAATGCAAACACGGGACAGATAAGGGCCAATAATAGCCCGGTAATCAACCAATGTGCGCCTATATAGGCAAGAACTGTCAGGTACAGAGGCTGCGGCGACAACAGCAACTGCTCCAGCGAGCCGTCCTCAAAATCACTGCGAAAGACCGCATCCGAGGTGAGCAGATTAGATAACAATGCGATTATCCACAAAATACCCGGAGCAAAATCGGCCAGCTTGTCCGGTGCTGGCCCCAGCCCCAGCGGAAACAGGGCCACCACCATGGTAAAAAACAGCAGCGGGTTGCCTATCTCAACAGGCCGCCGCACCGCAAGTGTCAACTGGCGTCGCAGCAGGCGCCTGCAAAACTGAAGGGATCCAGGGGCGCTCACGACACAATCCCCCCGTCGAGGCGCAGTTTTTCAAGGGTATAATCAACCTGCAAGGCCTGATGAGAAGTCATAACGACTGCCCCGCCACAGCTTACATGCTGTAGTAATTGCGCCTCCAGCGCGCTTACCCCGGATTTATCAATCGCCGCAAAGGGCTCATCAAGTACCCACAGCGGGCAACTGCTCAAATAGAGCCGCGCCAGATTAACCCGGCGGTGCTGTCCGGCCGACAGGGCATGGCTGGGGACATCCTCGTAGCCGTATAAACCCACTTGCTGCAAGGCCTGCTCTATTGCAGTGTCGGAGTAGGTGCCCTCCCCCGACGCGTGCCAGGCCAGGTTTTCACGGGGACTTAACATGGCCTTCACACCCGGCAGGTGCCCCAGATACAGAATCGGCGCCGGTCGCGTCACCGTGCCGTCGAAACCGTAGCGAGAAAGCCCCACCAGAATGCGAATCAAGCTGGTCTTGCCAGCGCCATTAGACCCTTCCAACTGTACCAATTGACCGGCATTGATCTCAAAGGAAAGGTCGCGAAACAGCTCCCTGCCCCCCCGGGTCAGACTCAGGCTATCGGCAACCAGAAGAGGTGAACTGTGCGCGGTATCAGTCATGAATTAATGATTTACGATATTGACAACGGGCAAGTGAAGATCAGTATCCACACTCGCCTGCAGTGAAGTAAAATCAAACAGCGACCGGTCGGCTAATTGGGAAGGGGCTACATTTCTAATGCTGCGAAAGATCGTCTCGGTGCGTCCGGGGTATTCCCGCTCCCATTCAGCCAGCATGTTTTTGACCTTCACCCGCTGCAGGTTTTCCTGTGAACCGCACAGGTTGCAGGGAATAATAGGGAACGCCTTGTAGCGAGCATAACTGGCCAGGTCTTTTTCCGTGCAGTAGGCCAGCGGTCGGATCACCACATTGCGCTTATCGTCACTCAACAACTTGGGGGGCATGGCCTTGAGTTTGCCACTAAAAAACATGTTGAGGAACAGTGTTTCCACTATGTCGTCCCGATGGTGGCCCAGCGCTATTTTACTGGCGCGAATACTCTGGGCAAAGCCATACAGGCTGCCCCGGCGCAACCGCGAGCACAGCCCGCAGCTTGTTTTGCCCTCGGGAATGACCTCGCGCACGATGCTGTAGGTGTCTTTTTCAAGAACATAGTAGGGAATATCCAGCCGCGACAGGTAATCGGGTAAAATCTCCTCCGGAAAGCCGGGCTGCTTCTGATCGAGATTGACCGCAATCAACTCGAAGTCAATGGGTGCGCTGGTGCGCAAATTCATCAGAATATCCAGCATGCCGTAGGAATCCTTTCCCCCCGACAAGCACACCATGACCCGGTCGCCATCCTCGATCATGTTGTAATCGACAATAGCCGTGCCCACATTGCGCCGCAGGCGCTTCTGCAGCTTGTTAAACTCGGTTTTGTCTTTTCTGGACAGCTGTTGCATGAAAACCCATGTTACTCGGAGATTCGGCGCGCATGTTACTTGTTTTTTGGGCCAATTCCCACGACAATATGCGCGCTAAAACACCCCTACACTCCCGTAACTAGGAAGCTATCCTGATGAAACAAGCCGTTCGAGTAACTGTTACCGGCGCCGCTGGCCAGATTGGTTATGCCCTTCTTTTTCGCATTGCCTCAGGCGCCATGCTGGGCGACGACCAGCCCGTTATCCTACAACTGCTCGATATAACGCCGGCCCTGGAGGCCCTCGACGGGGTGAAGATGGAGCTGGAGGACTGCGCATTCCCGCTGCTGGCTGGCGTTGTTTGTACCGACGATCCCGCCACCGGCTTCAAGGACGCGGATTACGCCTTACTGGTTGGCGCCCGCCCCCGGGGACCGGGAATGGAGCGCAAGGACTTGCTGGAGGCCAACGCGGCTATTTTCTCAGTTCAGGGCAAGGCAATGAACGACACTGCCAGCCGGGACATCAAAGTGCTGGTGGTTGGCAACCCCGCTAACACGAACGCGCTTATTGCCCAGCGCAATGCGCCGGATCTGGATCCTCGTAACTTCACCGCCATGACCCGCCTGGACCACAATCGGGCCAAATCACAAATTGCCCAGAAGACGGGTAAAACCGTATCCAACATTTCCAATATGACCATATGGGGCAACCACTCCGCTACCCAGTATCCCGACTTGTTCAATACCCGGGTGGATGGTACCCCGGCTATGGATCTGGTTGACCAGGCCTGGTATGAAGGTGAGTTCATTCCCACAGTGCAACAGCGAGGCGCGGCCATCATCAAAGCTCGCGGTGCATCCTCAGCGGCCTCTGCCGCCAATGCTGCGATAGACCACATGCGCAGCTGGGCACTGGGTACCGATGGCGATGACTGGGTCTCCATGGGGGTTTATTCCGACGGCTCTTACGGCGTATCGGAGGGTCTGATTTACTCCTTCCCCTGCCGCTGTACAGGAGGCGACTGGAGTATCGTTCAGGGTGTGGAGGTAGGCGATTTCAGCCAGGCCAAGATGACTGCCACCGAGACAGAACTGGCCGAAGAGCGGGATGCCGTGGCGCATCTTCTGCCCTAACCACGAGCAGCAGTCGGCGTAGTGAACGATTTATCAGAGCCAAAGAGCTACCACCACGGCAATTTGCGGGCCGAGTTACTGACAACGGCGGCCCTGCAATTACAAACCGGGGGTGTCGACGCCCTAAGCCTGCGAGCGCTGGCCAGAGCTATTGGCGTCTCGCAAACGGCGCCCTATCGCCACTTTGCCGATCGCAGTGAATTACTGGCTGCCTTGGCCACCCAGGGATATCAGGACCTGCTAACCGCCCTGCAGGATGCTGGAAAAAAGGCCGCCAGGGACCCCAGAGAACAGCTTATCGCTTTCGCCGATGCCTACGTGGACTACGCCGGCGAGCACCCTGATTTATTCAAGCTGATGTTTGGTCCCGCGGTGCAATCGGAAGACAAACACCCGGACCTGCGGCTCGCCCGTCTGGAGACATTTAGTCTGGTTCAGGACATTTTGCGAGAGGGAATGAAGCAGCAACTGTTCATCGACCAGGATATCTCCTACCTGGCCAATGCCGCCTGGGCCGGCATCCACGGTCTCGCTACTCTCAAGGTCGATACCCCCGAGCTGTTTGAACGTCATATCGACCTGAGGCGGCAAGTGGATGTTGGTGTGCAGACCTTTATTGCGGGCATCAGCAGGGTGGGATTTTCTACTCCCTGAGTACGAGCGTCCCGACAGCTATGCTCGATACTAGGTCATTTTGCTATATGGATGCTTGATGTACCTTGAGCCCCCAAGAGACCGAATAACAGGTCTTTTTGTTCGCAACCAACCTCTATATGATCTATTATTAGGTCGCTTAAACAGTCTCCACGAGGGTGATAAAAATGGCTTCCACGCATCCAATTCTAGCTGTGGGCAAGCGCGAGCGCAACGCTGTCTATAAGGCGGCGGTGAAGAAAATATAAACAAACAATTCTAATTTGTACGCTGGCAAATTGTGGGCGCTGCAACTTATTGACCGGCCTATGCCGGCGCAACCAGGGGCCGGGTTTCTTGTAAATTCCAGGCTCCTGGCAATTGTTCAAGCCTCAACCCCCGCTTCCAGCCTGATCGTACCGACATAGACACTTTCTACGAGCTCAACCTCCACCTGCTGTGCTGAAAAACCGGTTCTCTCTACTTTAACCTGATATTTCCCGCTGTCGGGCTCGAGCATATCGAATTTAAAGTTACCGAAGTGGTCCGTTTTGTCACTTGACAGGACACGCTGGTCTTTGAGTAGCGCAACACTTGCCCCCTCTACACACTCTTCATAATCACCTATCTCTGCGGCGACAGAGCCACCCACAAAGCACTTGGTAAATAGATGCAGGTTTTTATAAAAAACTCTGGGCCCGGTGCCATGCTCCGGGCTAAGAACCTCCAGTTGCTCCTCCTCAACCAGATTTGATAGCTGAGAATCTTCGACCTTAATCGATTGCAATGCGCCGGTCGGACACACCTGAACACAGCGGGGTTCTTTCCAACCCTTGTCCAGGAGATGCGCGTCAAATATCCACTTCTGGGGTAACTGCTTCTCCTCGTTCCACCAGATAGACCCATAGGGACAGGACTCGACTAACTCGCGCTGCCCCTGGGCCTTGTCGGGATCAATAATGACGATGCCGTCCGGCCGTTTATACACCGCACTGTCTTTGGCGGCCTTAATGCACGGCGCATTGTCACACTGATTGCACATCGCGGGCATTGCCGCGGGCTCTACCATGGGAACCTGCCCCCGCTCGGTCCGATAGATATCTATCCATCGGTGCCCGTGTATCGGCTGCGCTGCAGCGTACCCGGGAAACTCATTGCCAACATGCTCATCCTTACAGGAGAGAAAGCAGTTATTGCAGTTCTCGCACTTGGCTACATCGACGACCATGGCCCACTTTTTCATTGTATTGCCTCGCTACCATCCCAGGGTTCGATTTGAATCAAACAGGAATTTGCAGCGCTCGCACTGCTATTTTTGATCTGGTGGCGCGACGGGGTCAACTGGTTGATACATCCGCCACGATCGGCCGAATAGCCCGGTTCACCCACCGGATCATAAACTGCCGAAGCCTGGTATGCGTGCACGGTGCCAAACGGCAGGCGCTCCGTCACGTGGGCCGCACAGATAACGGCACCGCGGTCGTTGTAGAGCTTGATGAGGTTATTGTTTTCAATACCCCGCTGGTCGGCATCCTGGCTGCTTATTCTCGCGATCAGGTAATAATAGCCGTCGATTTCCACCCGGTGATCTTTGATCTCATTGATATTGCTGTCCTTGCCATCGCCCAGGGTATGAAAGCTGTAACGGGTATGGGGAGACACCAGTTGTAGCGGGTATTTCTGGTAAAGATCTGTTGTTTGCCGGCCCTCCCAGGAGGGGAAATACTTGTTAACCGAAGGACGCTCCGGGTCTTCCCCGTCAAAACGCTTCAAACTGGAACAGTCGAATTCGATCTTTCCAGACTGCGTCTGCAGTCCTTCCAGATACTCCTCGGTGTAGTCCGCCGGCAATGGATGCGGTTCTAGCGAGTCTTTCTTGCGCCCCTCGGCAAACCAGCGAAAGGAGACCGGTGGACGCAAGGCCTCTTGCTCCGAGGGCACAACGTAATAGCCTTTTTTGAGAAATTTCTTCCACGGGATTGCCCCCTTGAGGTCGCTGCCATTAAACATGCGTTTGCACCAGTCCATCTCGGTACAGCCCTCGGAAAAGTAAGCTCCCAGCCCCACGCGTTGGGCCAACTCATAAAAAATCTGATAGTCCGATTTTGATTCGCCCAGTGGCTCTATGCACTTGTGTTGCATGAATATCACCCGGTGGTTAAGTTGCGCAAACGCACCTTCTACGTAACCGCCACAGCCGGCCCACTCGCCAATGTCTGTGCGCTCGAAGTTAGTGCAGGCGGGCAGAATAATGTCGGCAAATTTGGCTTCCCCTTCGTTCCATATGGACTGATTGACGACAAACGGCAGGCGATCAGAGCGGTAGGCTTTAACCCAGCGATTAGTATCGGTCATGGTGCCGAAAGAAGAGGTGCCGTAGCGATACAGCATCTGGATTGGCGAATGTCCCGGCGCGGGATACTCTATTTTCTGAAACTGACCTTCAATGCTCTTGGGGTCCGTTGGAAATCCCTCGGCTTTGCCCTCCAGGATGGCCTCGGGCAACTGCAGCCGGGGGATCATCTGACTGGATGTATTCATACTCACCAGGTTCGGTGCCCGCTGGTACAGGGAAACGGAGGCCGCGGTGTCATTTATCGCGCCAGACATACCCCCCTCCGCATAACCGGGGAAGTAAAAAGAGCCGTTAACCGGCGCCCCAACCTGCAGGTTGCCAAAGTTAATGCCCGGTTTACCCAGACCCCGCATTGCCATCAGACACACCATGGCGCGGGCAAACTGGATCCCCGTTGCGGTGCGACAGGCCCCGCCCAGCATGATACCGGGGCCACCTGCTGCCAGATAGGTCTTCTTGCTGGCCCAACGCCGGGCCAATGCCCTGACATCCCTTGCCGGAATGCCCGTTTCGTCAGCCTGCCATTCGGGGGTTTTGGGCACCCCATCATCCCGGCCCATAATGTGGTCTGCCCACGTGTCAAACCCCGTGGTGCGCCCGGTAATATAGTCCTTGTCGTACAGCTCCTCGGTTATCCACACATAGGCGATAGCGTGGGCCAGGGCGGCGTCAGTGCCGACCCTGATGGGAAACCACTTGCCGCCAAACAGCGCCGCGGTATGGTTCTGGTAGGGATCGATATGAACCATTTCTATTCCCAAATCACTGGCCCACTGACGGCGAATTGTGCCCTCGTAACCCCCATAAACGCCATTCGTTGACTCCGGGTCACTCGACCAGAATACAATCTGTTCACACTCCTTGAGGCAATCCTCAACCGTCCCGGCGCCGTCGGGCCCGCCCAGACGCATACTTTGCCCCCAGTGATGGGTGGCGCCCCAATACCACCCCTCCCAACTGTCCGGATTGAGGTGCACCTTGGTGCCACCCACGCCGTTCATAAACCGGGTAAAGGCACTCAGGTAATAACCAATATTGCCCCAGGTGTGATGGGAGCCGTGGCTGTATGCGATGGCACCCTGCCCATGCTCGCGCTTGCAGCGCTTGATCTCTCCCGACACAATATCCAGAGCTTCCTCCCAGGAGATCCGCTCGTAACCGGAGACGCCCCGGTTGTTGCAATTGCGCTCCCCCTGCGGGTCGAAATCGACCCGCTTCATGGGGTACAGAAGGCGATCTTTGGAATACACCATCGATTTCGATGCCAGCCCGTGAGGGCTCAGCGTGGTTTTTCTGGGGGGGGTAAATGTCTTTCCACGCGCTGAAATGGTGTAGGGTTGGGTATCTTCGTCGTCAAAATCAATCGG
>JABHWT010000401.1 GCA_018657645.1 Halieaceae bacterium
GCCGTAGAGGCACCAAAAAGAAGCCTGGCGCTGGAGGACCTGCAACCGGCGCTGGAGGGCGTATTTCACGTGGACACACGCAATGGCCCGGTTCAGGTCAGCCCCGTATTTGAGCGACTAAAACTTCAACTCAAAGACTATACGCCGGAGAAAACCGAAAAAATTACCAGCGTGAAGGCAGCAACGGTTCGCAACCTGGCCAGGCGCATAGCCACTGCAAAAGGTTGCACCAATATCACCCAAACTAACTTCTCCAAGTTTTACCACGGCATGGAAATGGAGCGAGCCGCTATCCTGGTGTTCGCCCTTGCGGGGCAGTTCGGCAAGAGGGGCGCGGGCTACACCGCTTTCCCCCAACTGTCTATCGACAGCGCCGAGGCCTTTAGTGTTATCGATGGTAGTTATGCTCCACGAATCGGAATGGCTATGTTAGCCGCCGAAATGGCTCCAAAGATGATCAAAATGAAATTGCAGGGCTACAGTAACCTGATGATGCTCTATGCCCTGGCCCGGGAGGATTATGTCCGGGGTAACTTTATCTCCTCACCCCTGTTTTACTACCAGCACTGCGGCTTAAAAGAGCGTTACGGCAGTGCCAAACGCTGGGACCCGAATCTAAAGCGGGAGTTCTCAGATTTCCTTGATGAGGCTTTGGAAAAGGGCTGGCAACACATCCCCAAAAACCCTCCACGCATACTTTTCAGTACTGGCGGCAATATGTTCCGCCGGGTGCGTGGATACGACGACATGATGAAACACATGCTGCCCAAGTTGGACCTGAAGGTCACCCTTGACTGGCGCATGAGTAATACCGCACTGCACAGCGACTATGTACTGCCCGCCGCTGGCTGGTACGAGAAGGACGATATTACCTGGGGCTCTGCCATTGTCCCATTTTCACATGTCACTACGGCCGCCGTGGACCCGGTAGGGGAGTCGAAAACGGACTGGCAATTCCACTGTGTTTTCCTTAAGAAGATCCAGCAACGGGCGAAACAGCGCGGACTTGAGCATTTTACCGATCGCCACGGTGAGCAGCGGCGCCTGGACCAGGTCTACGATAATTTCACCTTTCAGGGTCGTTACACCGAAGATAACGCCGATGCATTACTGGAAGAAATGCTGTCGCTGGCGGGCAACATGAACGATGCCGATTGGAACACCCTCAAGGAGAAGGGTTACGTGCGATTTACCGATGTCGGGATGTCACCGGTATACACCAGCAACAGCACGGATATTAAACCTGACGAAACTATTGTCAGTAACCGCTGGCATACGGACAAGAAAGTCCCCTGGCCCACGCTTACCCGGCGCATGCAATTCTATATTGACCACCCTTTCTTCCAGGAACTCAATGAGGTGCTACCGGTTCACAAAGATAACCCCCCAATGGGGGGCGATTATCCACTGCAGATGACCGGTGGGCATGCCCGTTGGTCGATTCACGCCATGTGGCGCGACAACAACCACATGCAGCGCCTGGAGCGCGGCGAACCGACGGTGCTCATTGGCTCCCAAGATGCGGCGGATCGCGAAATTGCCGACGGCGACAAAGTGCGGGTTTATAATGATTTGGGCGATTTCGAGGTTATGGCGAAGCTTACACCCGGGCTTAAGCCGAGTCAGGTTATGGTCTACCACGCCTGGGAGCCCTACCAGTTTAAGGATGGCAAGTCCCATCAATCCCTGATTCCCAGCCCCATGAACCCGGTACACCTGGCGGGAGGATACTTCCATCTGCAACCGATGATCCTGATGCAGTCGCCAGGCAGCACAGACCGGGGCACGCGGGTTGAAGTGGAGCGCGTGCAGTCTTGAACAGAGCTTGGTAAACTTGTTGTTTTCCCGGCCAGTACCCCGCTGCGCTGCAATAAACTGTTTTCGGGAGCCAATAGCGATGGCAGATTACACACTGGACGTCAGTGGTCTTAATTGTCCCATGCCCCTACTCAAGACCAAGAAAACTCTGGAGGACGTCCCTGCGGGCGAAACCCTGGAGATAATCACGACCGACCCAGGCGCCCCTGCTGATCTAGAGTCATTTTGCCAGCAAACCGGTCATGAGCTTGTCGAGTCATCGAGTGAAGACTCCGTTTATCGAATTGTGATAAGGCGCCGCGCTGCCTAACAGCGTGTTGAAAAACTCTCTACTGCGATTCACCTTAGAGACCTTGAGGAATTCCACACTACCAGCAGACTGCTGCACGACATGGCGAGGGCGGCAAACAGCGGGTTAAGCATACCCAGCGCCGCCAGCGGAATCGCCGTGGCATTGTAAAGCAGGGCCCAGCCCAGGTTCTGGAAAAAGCGGCGCCGGGTGGTACCGAGTATGCGCAAGGCGTCAAACACACGATCCAGATTATCACCCAGAATGACCACATCTGCAGCCTCCGCTGCCAGAGCGGTAGGTGATCCAAAGGCAATACCCAGATCGGCCGCAGCCAATGCCGGTGCATCGTTGCTACCGTCACCTATCATAATCACCCTGCCCCTTGTTTTCAGTTGCCCAATGACAGCGGCCTTGGCCTCCGGCGGCACACCGGCGTGGACTTCATCAACCTGCGATTCATAGCCGCTTGGATGCTCTGCGCCGGTCAATAATACGACCCGCCCCATCTTTCGCAGTTGCTCGAGCAGATCTTCCCAATGGGGGCGTTCTCGGTCCCGGGTAATAATGGCGCCATGCGCCGTACCATCCCAGCCCACATAGGACACCACGCTGTCCCCGGAGGCACTGGCTGTCGGCGAACTCAGCTGGTCTTCAACATGCCATCCCAACAGGGTAAACAAGGCCTTTCCCCCAACCGCGATACGTTTGTTATCAACCGTGGCCATGGCGCCTTTGCCTGGATAGCTTTCCCATTGGGTGCCGGTTTGTCGCGTATCCAGGCGAGCTATGGCCTGGGCTATCGGGTGCTCAGATTGCCGCTCCACCGCAGCGGCATACTCTGCCACTTGGGGAGGCCCGATCACTTCGGTAACTGTCATTTCGCCAAGAGAGAGAATGCCGGTCTTATCGATCGCAATAATGTCTGGCCTGCCAGCCTTTTCAAAGACATCGGCGCTGGCGACAATAATGCCTCTGCGCAGCGCTGCACTAACCCCAGCGGCAGTCGCCAGGGGAATAGCCAGACCAAAGGTGCAGGGACAAGACACTATCATAGTAGCCAGGCCAGCCAACAGTGCTACTCCAGGCGCATATCCCAACCAGGACAGAGTACCGCTAATCGCTACAGCCAGAACTATCACCAGTGGTACAAAGACCTGCGCCATACTATCGGAGATCCGCTTGGCTCCCGCAGAAGAACACTGCGCATTCCATAGGATCTTCGCCAGAATGTCGGTTCTACTTCTGATTTGTGGGTCTACGCTTATATCGAGACTGCCTTCAACCACCACTGCGCCGCCGAGAACCAAATCGCCTGTCTCGCGGCTAACCGGTATTGGCTCCCCTGTCATGAGCGACTCATCAACCGCCCCCCGACCATCGATGACGCTGCCATCCACCGGAATAGTCTCACCCTGGAAAATGGTCACCCGGTCTCCCGCCTTCAGTTGTTCTATCGGATAATCGACAAAAGTCTCGCCCACCCGAACGCGCGCCCGGGGAGTCCAGGCATCGAGGAGGGTTACCAGTTCAGCGGTGGCGAGCGCCCTGGCTTTGTGCTCCAGATAACGCCCAATGGTTACTACAGCCACAATCATTGCCGCCACATCAAAATACAGCTCCAGCGAGCCGAGCATGAGTTGCGTGACACTGTATCCATAGGCCGCCAGAATCGCGAGAACCAGTAAATTATCCATATTAAGAACACCGACCTGCAGTCCTATCCAGGCTCCTCGAAAAATGGGGGCCCCCACGTAGAAGATAAGTATCGTGGTAGCCAGCAGCAAAACTCTGGGGACGCTGTAAAAAGCCAACCAGGCTACCGGTTGCAGTTCGTCCAGTTCAACCAGCCCCAGGTGAACCGGGTAGAAAAAAGCCAGATACAGCATCATTACAATGGCGGCAAGACCAACACCAATGATAAGCCGCAGTAAAGGCTGACGCTCATCGTACACAGGCAGGGCAGTTCCACGTAATTGAGCCTGGTAGCCCGTCCTCGACAAGGCCGTGGGTAATTCAGCTTCAGTAATTTGCTGTGGGTCATACACTACCTTGGCAGTAGAAGTTGCATAGCTGGAAGTCACTGCCAGAATGCCGTCGACGCGAACAGCCGATCGCTCAATTAATAGCTCACAGGACGAGCAATGCATGCCATCGATACGTAAAAAGGCCTCATCGCCCTGTACCACCTCGGCTTCTGAAGACGATCGATTTTGAAGCCCGGTGGTAAGAATTTCATCGCCGAAGCAGCGGTACACTTCCCGGCAGCCATAACAACAAAATGCATGCCCATCACCGACAACGGGCTTTACCGGCGTTGACAGGCCACAGAGCTGACATTCCATATGTTTTGGTTTCCCGTTCACAATAAGCCCACTATTGATCACTTTTCAGGGCCGTCCGGCGCCCCAGCGCTTTACCGTTTACTTCATTTGTAATCTGGCGCAATGGGACTATAATTCACTTTGTGCGATAGTATGCTAAAAATAACTTAGGTGCCCCTGCTATTACATCTAAACGAGGACCCGTTCCAAGCTGGGCCTTCGTTATACAACAAGCAGGGACTGCGGCCCAGGCACAAATCGCACTATTTGCCAGGGCCGATAAAAAAGGGAACGGAAATGCTAGATTTTCTGTACCAAAATGCAGGGGGAGCATTCGCAGTAATGCTCGTTTTTCAGGTCCCCTTCCTCATTGTTTTCTTATATATCATCTATCTCAAGGCGTATAAGAACCCCAGTCCGAGCGACACAAAAGCTGCTACATTGTCGCAAATGGAGTGGGCATGGCTAGGCTTGGTGATTACATTGTTCCTCGCTTTCAACCTACTCAGCATCAAGTACATGCCTCAGATTGCCACCGCCAGGGTGGAGGCTAGCGCAGCGGAAATTCAGGACATTGATGTTTCAGCCCAATCCTGGGCGTATCAGATTTCTGACCGACAATTACAAGTGGGTCGCCCGGTACGATTTTCGGTCAAGAGTGTCGATACAGTACACGGCTTTGCGGTCTATCATCCCGATGGCCGAATGCTGTTCACAATGATGCTCATACCCGGTGTTGATACCTCATCTATTATTCATACATTTACCGAACCTGGCACATATAAGGTTCGTTGCCTTGAATACTGTGGTATAGCTCACCACGCAATGCAGGATGCATTAATCGTCGCGGCCAAACCGTGATTAAGTGCCCGCGCCTAGAGGATAATCCATGCTAACAGCCGCCACCGCAATTCAACGCATGCCACTGTTGGGTACGATGTTCAGTATTGATACATCTACCGGACTGGAAGAGATTAATTCGTGGCCATCATTAATGATCATGACCTCCTTTGTCTGGCTGGCTGTGGCGGGTCTTTTGGGAGTGGCCATGCCACTTACCCAGTTGCTGGATATGCAGAGCAATTTATTTTATACCGCCCTAACTGCACACGGAGCGGCTCTCGCATTCCCCTTCCTGTTCCAACTCATGGTGGGTATCAGTCTCCACCGGGCAGCCAGTTGCCTGGGTAAGCCAGTGACCGGGCCACTGATAGCGGGAATTTACTGGACAATGAACATCGGCGCAGCGCTATTGACAGTTGCGGTTCTGGGCGGGCTCAAGATCAGCTATGCGGTTATGTACCCACTCCCCATCGTTGGTGTGGAGACCGGGCAGTGGAGCATGAGCGTGGTAGTCCTGGGGTTCACGGGCCTCGCACTGGTACTGACCTCAATGATCTTTCTGTATCCGTTCCAAATGATAAGAATGCTCTTTTTCGGAAACGTTCGGGAGGACCTCCAGCTGTCGCCACGCACGCTCAACGACCCCGGCATGCTGGGCATGGCAATCGCTGTTTTTGTACTGTTGGTTATGGGAATACCGCTAATGACTGTTGCCACCCCGGTATTACTGGGGCTGTACGGAATCCTGCCAATGGAAATGATCAGTTGGGCCACCGAGCCTGTGGTGTTCCAGTTCGTATTCTGGATTTTCGCCCACAATCTCATGGAGGCCATGGCCATTATGGTGGTGAGTGCCCTGTATGCCACACTACCGCTTTATCTCGCCGATGGGACCCGCAAACTGTATAGCGATCGTATAGCCAGGCTGACCCTGTGGATACTGCTTGTGACTTCCGTCACCTCTTTTTTCCATCACTTTTACACCATGTTTCCTGCACTTCCGGCGACCCTGGCCTATCATGGCAATATCATGAGTTGGGGGACCGCAGTTGGAGGCGCTCTGACCGTGTTTACCGTGTCCGCCACCATCTGGAAGCACGGCATACGAGCTGAGGCCGGCGTA
>JABHWT010000312.1 GCA_018657645.1 Halieaceae bacterium
ATGTTGGGGACGGATTTAAGCCTGGATGAAATGAGTCGTGCAACCTTTGAGCGTGTACTGGCGATCAATCTGGTCGGGCCCTGGCTCTGTTCCAAGTATGCGCTCCCGTTTCTGAAAAAGAGCGATCACGCCTCCATTATCAACGCCGGTTCCACCAGTTCGGTGGCCGGTTATCCCCAGTGCCTGGCTTATGGGGCGAGTAAGGGCGGTGTGGTTCAGTTAACCAAATCACTGGCGGTGGATCTTGCTGCCCACAAAATCAGGGTCAATTGCTACTGTCCCGGTTCGATTCATACTCAAATGGTGGATGATTTCCTCGCGGCTGCACCCGATCCTGAGGCTATGCTCGGTACCATGACCCATACGCACCTCATTCCACGTATGGGGCAGCCTCGGGATGTGGCCGAGTTAGTGTGTTATTTGGCCAGTGATCAGTCGTCATTTGTCAATGGGGTGGCCTGGTTGATCGATGGTGGTTCATTGGCGTGGCGTGGCACGGTAGATATTCTGGGAATGCAGGAAGGAGCATAGCTGTGAAAAACGAAAATAAGTTGGCAATTCGGGAATTGATGAGTCGAGCAGCTTGCGGTCTGGACATGCGCGATGTGGATATGTTGGCAGCATGCTTTACCGAGGACGCTGATTTTACCATGCGTATTGCCGGTGGAGATCTGATCGGTCCCTTTGAGGGCCGAGAGGGGATAATGGAGCTGATGACGAATTCAATGGCTGAGAATACTGATCAGCGTCGACACATTATCAGCAATCTGTTTTTTGAAAGAGAAGGTGACGAGTCGGCGGTTGTTGTCTCGTATTTGACCTTGACTGTGATAGAGAACGGGGAAATTCGGCTGATTACAACCGCCGTCTACCGGGATACGGTGGCCCGGGTTGGCGAAGACTGGCAGTTGCAGCACCGGCACATCGATCTGGATCTACCGTACTAGGGTGAATATTGGGCATATACCGGCCAAAATCGCCAGATTGAAGCCTGGCAGTCCCGCCATCATTGATGTGCCCAATGACCGGCGTATCAGCTACGGTGAACTGGACAATCGGGTGCGAAGGCTGGCCAATGGATTCACGGAAATCTGTGGCCTGGAAAAAGGGCAGCGCGTGGCTGTGCTGTCAAAAAACTGCATCGAGTACATGGAGACCTACTACGCCTGCGCGCAGAGTGGCTTGATTGTGCAGCCGCTGAACTGGCGGCTGGGCATACCCGAATTGCAACGGATACTGGTCGATGGCGAGCCATCAGCCATTATTTGTTCCGGAGAGTTTGACGAACTTAAGCAGCAACTGCGCCAATTGATCGAAGCGCCACACTGGCTCAGCTTTGGCACAGGCGGCGACAATACCTACGAGCAACTGATAGCGGCCGCTTCCACCGATACGCAGCGGATGGACGCCGCCATCGGCGACGAAGATCCCGTGTTAATTCTGTATACCGGGGGCACTACCGGTGACTCCAAGGGCGCGCTCCATACCCATAAAAGTTTGTACATGGGAATGCTCAATCAAACGGTAGCTGAACGCATTGTACCGACTGATGTGTATATGCTCACCGGTCAGATGTTCCATATCCCTGTGGGTTTGGCTATGAACTATATGTCTCATGGTTGTCCCCTGGTACTGATTAATTTTGACGCGCAACTGGCGCTGGAAGTTATTCAAAGGGAGCGTGTCTCCGCGTTTCTCGGTATCACCACGATGCTGAACTGGATGATGGCGGTGGATAATTTTGACAGTTATGACCTCAGTAGCCTACGCAATATTCAGTATGGCGGTGGGCCTATGCCGATGAAAGTGGTGAAGGCCGCGCTGAAGGCGTTTCCCTGCACGCTGATCCAGGGCTATGGCCAAACTGAAGGCATGACAATGACCTTTTTATCGCAGGAGGATCACCAGGGAGCAGTTAATGGCGTGCACCCGGAACGGTTGTCATCCTGTGGCAGAGAGGGGTATGTAACCTCTGTGCGGGTGGTCGATGCCGAGGGCCTCGATGTGCCCAAGGATGGCACCTGCCACGGTGAGATTGTCATCCAGTCAGAGGCCAATATGGTGGGCTATTGGCGGCGACCAGAATTAACCGAACAGACCATCCGCGAGGGCTGGATGTGGACAGGTGATATGGCTACCTGGGATGAAGAAGGTTATGTGTTTATTGTGGACAGAGCCAAGGACATGATTATTTCGGGCGGCGAGAATATTTACAGCACCCAGGTGGAGGCCGCCATACATCAGCACGAGGCGGTGTTGGAGTCGGCGGTTATCGGTGTGCCAGATGACGTGTGGGGTGAAGCCGTTAAAGCCGTTGTAGTGTTGAAACCAGGCTGCCACGCCACTGCACAGGAAATTATTGATACCGCGGCGGAGCACCTGGCCTCGTATCAAAAACCGAAATCGGTGGACTTCGTCGATGCATTACCCAAGGCACCCACGGGAAAGATCCTTAAGCGCGATCTGCGTAAACCTTTCTGGGAGAGCCGTGAGAATAATGTATGAGTAAACTGCTCAGTGCCGAATTGATGGCCAATGTCGGCCGCCGCTCACAACCGCGTCAGGAGCTGGTCGCGCGTCGCGAAATTCGCAAGTACGCCATTGCTACCGGGCAGCGACAAAAAAAATATCTCGACGGGGACGAGGCACCACCGATGTTTCACGTTGCACTGTTCTGGGATGTGGTTGAGCTCGATCAACTCACTCCCGATGGTGTTTCTATAGACAGTTTACTTCCTAAGTTCCCGCTGGAGCGGGCCATGGCCGGTGGCCTCAGGATTGAATATCACCGACCGATTATGGCGGGTGATTTACTGACGGCCACCAGAACACTGACAGATATCTATGAAAAGCAGGGTTCACAAGGCCCCCTGATATTCTATGAAGTGGTAATGGAGGTTGTAAACGAAAAAGGCGAACCGGTACTGACCGAAAAAACTACACGGATATTACGCTGATGTCACTGTCTAGATTGCAGACTATAAAACCGGGCGATCTACTACCGGTGCGGGAGTTCAAACCCGATAATGTTCAATTGTTCTTTTACAATGCTGCGCTGTGGAATGCTCACCGTATTCACTTTGATCAGCCCTATGCCACTGAGGTCGAGGGCTACCCGGGACTGGTGATTGCCGGGCCGTTGCTGGGTGACTGGCTCAATCAGTCCGTGGTGGATTGGGTGGGTGAAGATGGGGTGCTGGCCTGCATCGAGTACTCGAATCGCAAAGCCTCATACATCGGTGAAACCTTGCGATCTGGCGGCAAGGTGCTTGCGATTGATCTGGACAAGCGAGAGGTGGAACTGGAGGTTACGATAAAAAATGAGGCCGATGACGTAATTGCGCCCGGTGTCGCCATCGCACGATTCCACTGCGAGCCGAAGGACTGAACTGTGACCTCGTTGAGCGGCAAAGTAGCGATCGTAGGTGCCGCAGACACAGAGGTGGGTATTTTACCGGGTGTGGGTGCAACACAGCTGTGTGTCGATGCAGCGTGTCGGGCTTTGTCAGATGCCGGCATCAGCAAGGACCAGGTCGATGGTCTGGTGACCTGCAATTCCATGGCCGAACCCTATATGTATCACGCCGAGGCTATCGCAGAGTACATACAGATTTTTCCACGCTATTGCATCAGCGCCTCCGCGGGTGGTGGAACAACGTTCTCGATTTTGCACCATGCGGCATCGGCAATCTTGACCGGGATGTGCCACACGGTGCTGATCTCTATGGCCGATACCTTGCGCAGCGGATTGTCGCGCGAGCAGGCCATGCTCATGCAGTCGGCGACAGGGCACGGGCAGTTTGAGAGGCCCTACGGCCCGACGGTTCCGGCATACTACGCCCTGATTGCCCAGGCCCATATGGCCCAGTATGGCACGACCCAGGAGCAGTTTGCTCAAATAGCCGTTGCCTGTCGCAAGCATGCGGCGCTAAATCCCGCCGCTCAAATGCGCGAGCCCATTACCGTGGAAGATGTGATTAACTCTCGTTTGATCGCCGATCCACTGCATTTACTGGACTGTTCGCTGGTGTCCGATGGCGGCTCGGCTGTAATTCTCACATCGGCCGAACGAGCCGTCGACTTTCCCCATTCGCCTGTGTATTTATTAGGTGTTGGCGAGGGGCATGGACACGAGCATATCAGTCAGGCTCAGAGCTTGACCACGTCCGCCGCGGTGGAGTCCGGGCAACGGGCCTACGCAATGGCAGGGCTGGAGCCGAAAGATATGGACCTTGCCCAATTGTACGATTGTTTTACGCCGACCGTGTTGCTGGAACTGGAGGATCTCGGGTTTTGTGATAAGGGAGAGGGTGGCGCGTTTGTAGAATCCGGTGCGATTGAGTTGGGTGGTGCCCTGCCAGTGAACACGCACGGTGGATTGCTGTCTCACTGCCACCCCGGTAATCCCGGTTCGATGTTTGCCCTGACAGAGACGGTTGCGCAGCTGCGGGGAGTGGCTGGCGAACGTCAGGTGGACGGAGCGGCGGTGGCGATGGTGCATGCCCAGGGTGGCATTATGTCCAGCCATACCTCCGTAATTTTGGGACGGGAGACAGCCTAGTGGCAAACCACAGCGGCAAGATTTTCCCAACGCCGACCCGAGAGACAGCGCACTACTGGGAGGGCTGTAGGGAACATAAACTGCGTCTGCAGTGTTGTGTCAGTTGCGGTAAGCATCAGTTTTATCCGCGCTCGGTTTGTAGTCACTGCCTGGGCGATCAGTTGCGCTGGATTGAAGCCAGCGGTGCCGGGAAAGTGATCAGCTTTACCCTGGTTCGACGCGCTGTATCTGAGGCCTACAAAGCAGATACTCCCTATGTGGTTGCCCTGGTGCAACTGGATGAGGGCCCGACGATGATGAGCAATGTGGAGCGTTGTACTCCCGAGAGTGTGGAAATCGGTATGCGCGTTACCGCTTTTTTCGAGGAGTGGAGCGAGGAAATTTCGATACCTAAATTCTGTCCGATATAAAGAGGGCCAAATTGTGGCGACTGAACCAATAAAGCAAATGGTTATCAACCCGGATGCTCCAGCAGATTCGCTGGAACGTAAGCAAGCTCACATCGACAATGGTGTAGAGGTATTGAACAAGGAGCGATATTTCGATCGCGAGTTCATGCAGCGGGAGGCGGATAATGTCTGGGCCAAAGCCTGGCTGCTGGCCGGTCTTGTGTCGGATCTTCCCACAGTGGGCGATTACTTCATTTTTGATGTTGGGTTGGAGTCAATTATTGTTACCCGCACCAAGGAGGGGATAGGGGCCTTCTACAACGTGTGTAGCCATCGGGGTTGTCGCCTGGTGAAAGCGGAGCGCGGTAACCGGAAGGTCTTTGTGTGTCCCTTTCATAGCTGGAGTTTTAACAATGATGGCTCCCTGCGCCATGTGACTGACAGCGAGACTTTTCGCAGTGAGGTTCTCTGCAATAATATCGACCTTGAGGCTGTGAATTGTGAGGAACAAGCGGGCATTATTTTTATTAACATGTCTGAGAATCCACCACCGCTTGAGCAGGGACTTGGCTTACCGGTCGGTTATCTCGAAGCCTACAACATAGATCGGATGAAAGTCGTCAGGCACGTCAGTTCAGAGTGGGCAGCGAACTGGAAAATCGGGGTCGAGGCTTTTTACGAGTGCTACCACCTGCACGCAGTACACCCGGAAACCCGGGGGGTAATGGGTGACCTTAACGTGCAGTATGATCTGTACCCCGCTGGTGCGAGTCGCATGATCGTACCTTTGGGTCAACCCAGTCCGCGAGCGGGAGATCAGGAGAGTGTAAATGAGGGCCTGCAGGGCATGCTGCAGGAAGCCGGAGTTGACCCCGATAGTTTTGTCGGGACTGCAAGGGATGTACGCAGGGCAATTCAATTATCAAAGCGAGCGCGAGCTGAGGAACTCGGGTTGGATTATTCGAGGCTTGAAGATGGGCAGTTGTCGGACAGTTGGGCCACGGGATTGTTTCCCAATGTTCAAATAGGATGCCACCCCGAGGGCGTGTTTATCATGCGTTTTCTGCCGCACCCCAGCGACCCGGAAAAGTTCTACTACGACACCATGACTCTCACATTTCCTGTTAAGGAAACCGAGGCCAAGCCCCCCGCCTGGATGGGCATTCCCGAGGGTACCGACCTCACAGGCCAGGCCAGGCCAGACTGTGAGCACTTTGGAATAGGGGAGGACGCGAACCTGGGCCTGGTACTGAGCCAGGACTCAGACCTGTTGCCCATCGTACAGCGTGGGTTGCATTCCCGGGGATTTAAGGGGGAGTTATGGGGCGAACAGGAGCAGCGAATAAGGCACTTTCACACGGAACTGGACCGCTACCTCGTGGCCGGCGACTGAGGCGTATACCAGATGGGCGACGTATAGGCTCGCTCCTGTATCTCGCCTGGCAGATCGGGTGGCAAATCCGCGCCGTAGCGAATGGCATCATAGGTTGTCCAGCGCGGGGTTTTGATCTGCAGCACCCTCAGGTAATAGAACGCTGACAATCTCCGGTCAAAATCCGGGTCAGACCAAAGGGCGGCGAGAGCAACGCTTCCGGTGCTATCGTCGTAGCTGGCAGTTCTGAGGTTAACGGTGGAAGGTAGCTCCGGGAGTGCCTCGGCGACGTCTTTTTGCCTGTTGTCAGACCATGCCACATCATAGACTTGCTCGCGTGCCGTGCCATCCTCTGTCAGCCATCCCTTTATGATTTGAACGCGATCCAGATTTGCACCTTCTGGGTCTTTGCTTGCGCGAATAAGAAAAACCGGTGCGTCCTCCCCCTCGGCAGGTGCCGTCAAAACGCCCCCCATGGGGACGCCTGCAAGATACGCTTTGGCGGCAAAGTCAGGGTCTTTCAGCAACGTCTCTTCCAGATTCCAGCCACCGAAAAATCTCACGCTAATTCTCGGTCCCGTACTGGCGTATACCTCTCTGCGCTTAAGCGCGTCAAAAATGTCCTTTCGAGTATTGCTTCTGGACCACACGGCGGCGTAGCCCGATGCGGTCAGCTTACGGTTCGCCCATAGCACGCCCCCCATTTTGTTGCTGAGCCGATTTATCGACGGTTCGGAATCCAGAAACTTGCCAAAGAAGTTGTCGCTGTCTGCTGTGGCCAGGGACGTGTGTGAGTCGGTGCTGCCAATCATCCCAAACTGGAAGGGGTTGGTGCCGACTTTGCGAGCGATTTGCAGGCCAATTTTCAGCGCGGGTCTGGCGTACTCGTGGGCCAGAGCGGGTGTCTGGGTCTCGGGATTTCTGGGATCCATGGCAATGTTTGTTTGATCCCAGTTCTCGAAATCGGCAAATGGATCTTGTGGTGACAATAGAGGATGTGCCTCGCTATCGCCCTTAATCTGGGTGACTTCATAAAGCGGTTCCCAGCGCCGGCGTTTGCGGGCGTACTCTGGGGTAATCGGTTCCCCGTTCATCCTCGACTCTGCAAACATAAG
>JABHWT010000435.1 GCA_018657645.1 Halieaceae bacterium
AAGCAGCCGGGGTTGTTCGCCGGGTCCATGGCTTGCGGGGTGGTACAGGTGGCGCCGCTAAAGTCTTTATAGTGTGCGTCCAGGTAAGCCATTGCGCCGCCAATAGTCAGGCGTTCGGATAACAATATGCGGCCATCCAGTTCCACGCCCTGACTAATCGATTCGCCAGCATTGCCTACGCGGAACGCATCACCGACCAGAGAACTGGTCTGCAGGTTGTCGTATTCCATCCTAAACACAGCGAAGTTCAATTCTGCAGCGCCATCGAGCAGACTCATTTTCGCGCCAAGTTCATACGCGAGAACTTCCTCGTCTTCGTACTCCAGTATGGAGGGGTCGTTACCCGGTACAGATCCTCCAATCGGTGCATTGGTGATTGGGTGCACCAAGCGAATCTCGTAGCCGGCGCCGCTGTAGGCCTCATCAAAACCACCGGCTTTGAAACCGGTGCTGACACTGGCGTAGAGCATGGTGCTGTCACCCACATCCCACTGGATGTTACCAGAGTAAGTCACCTTGTCTTCGTCGCGGCTAAGGCCGGTAAAACTGTGCTGACGGAGATCTGCAATGGAGTAAAAGTTGGCAGGGTCGGAGTAAACCAGGAGATCGGGGTTACTGGCGGCCCTGACCTGCAGGCCTTCGGACTCTGTGGTTTTATCCAGATCCTTGGTCTCTTCGTTATAGCGTAAACCCAGCGTCAGGCGCAGGGCGTCGGTGGCATTCCAGGTACCCTGGGCGAACACTGCCCAGCTTTCAGCTTCCTGGTCGAAGACACTGGGCACGCCAGGGTCTGGTGCATACAAGGCGCTGGTGCTCAAAGGGCCCGACTGCAGGAAATCCAGGGTATTGAGACGGCGGCTGATATCAAGCTCGTTGCGCTGGTAATAGGCGCCGGCAATCCAGTCGATGGTTTCTCCGCCGGGTGATACCAGGCGCAGTTCCTGGCTGAACTGTTCGTAGTCTTCCCATCGCGTACGGTGGAGGGATGGTGTAGCGGCGATATCGGTATCGCCCGTCGACATCAGGTCGTAGGCCGAATAGGCTGAAATCGATGTAAAGGTGGCAAAATCCAGGTGCCAATCGATCGTCAATGCAAACACGTCTGTGCCGGTCGATTTGCGGCCTCCGGCATCCCCGGCACCCTTGTCGCGGTCTGAGACTACCGGAAACGGTATTGTGCCGGCAAAGTTCTCCTGCCCGACGAAGTCCGATTGGTAGACCACCGTCTGGGTGTTTTCACTCTGGAAATCTCCATATTCGTACTTGGCGTTGATCTCCAGGTTATCGCTTGCCTCCCAGCGCAGGCTGCCGCGAGCATACCAGTTGTCAAATTCGGGACCCTCGTCTCCGGTGGCGACATTTTCCCACCAGCCATCTCCCGGTGCATCATGGCGCACCGCCAGGCGACCGGACAGGCCGTCAGTCAGCGGCCCGGAAAGCACCATGTTGTATTGCTGTGCACCGTGCTCGAATTCATACATGGCCTCAACCATGCCTTCGAACTCGTCGGTGGGCTTGGCGGTGGTGACATTGATCGCTCCAGCAATCGTATTCTTGCCAAACAGAATACCTTGGGGGCCTTTGAGGACTTCAACGCGCTCAAGGTCCATAGTTATTGGAACCGCCGCCAGTGGCCCGCGCCCGGCGTAAACGCCATCGATATACATACCCACAGACTGTTCGAAACCCTGGTTGGTGCCGGAACCAATGCCACGAATGAACAGGTTGGGCGTCCCTGAGCCGGCATTGACAGTCACATTGGGCATGTACTGAGTCAACTCCTGGAGCGAGGTGATACCGATATCATCGATTCTCTCGCCGCTCATGGTCGCAACTGAGATGGGCACGTCTTGCAGACTCTCGGTGCGCATCTGCGCGGTGACGATGACTTCTTCCAGCATCAACTGGGCCATGGCTTGAGAGGTGGGCACCAGAGCAAGAGCGAAGGCGCTTAGCGTCAAGTGGGGTCTGGTGCGTGATTTGGAGACCCGCTTCGAGGTGAGTGTGCGATCAGCTTTCATAGTGTTTTTTGCCTTTGGCTGTTTTATTAAATTGTCGCTTTCCCGCATTTTCGGCGGAAGAAAAACAGCTATGGTACTCTCGCGTCATCGGCTGAACATGATATATTGCGCAATACTCAATGTCCCAAAAGCTCCCTACCCATGACCAAGAACACGCCTAGTAGAGCTCTCTCCGGCGTAGCCAGCCTGATTGAGAGCTATGGCCATGATCCGGACAGCATAGCCCGTCGTGCGGGCCTGACGCCGTCCGCACTGTATCGGCCAGATCTTTTAATTGAAGGTGCCGTTTTCAATGATTTCCTCGAAGAAGCTGCAGTGGTTTGTGGTGATCGATTCTTTTCCCTGAAGCTGGCTTCGATACAGGGTTGGCATGTGTTGGGCCCATTGTGGCAGTTGATTCGTCGGGCGAAAACAATTGGCGAAGTGCTGCGCACACTCGCCGCGCACCTCGAGTCACATGCAAGTACTATCTCGTCACCGTTGCTGGAAGATGATCGGGGTATCACGATCTGCTTCGAGGCGCGATGGGATCCCAAGTGGGGTCGAAGCCTGAACACCAGCCGAGTCCAGGTGGTGGAGCTGGCTTCCGCGATTAGCATCCATGAAATACGCCGCCTGCTGGGAAACAGCTGGCGCGCAGATCAGGTCCAGTTTCGGCACTCTGCCCCCGAAAATCCAAGGCCCCTTTATCAGATTTTTGGCGATAAGCTCAGGTTCAACCAGGACGTGAACGCACTTCGTGTCAGTAAAGTAGACTGCGAACGCCCCATTGTGGTCATGCCGGATAGGCCTACAATTACTGCGCAGTATGAGGCTCCAGCCGATTTAAAATTGAATATACCGTTTTTGTTAGAAGTCGATCGGGCTATTCGCCTGCTCCTGAACAGGGAAGAAGCCTCAGTAGATAGCGTGGCGGACTTATTAGGTATCAGCCCGCGTACACTACAACACAGATTAAAACAGAGCGACACCAGCTACCAGAACCTGTTTGATATCGCCCGTATTGACCTTGCCTTGGAGTATTTGAATGACTCCAATCTCAATGTGTTGGCCATTAGCGAGCGCGTGGGCTTTACTGATGCGGCGGCGTTTTCTAGGTTCTTTAAGAAACATCTGAAGATGTCACCGCGGGAATACTCCAAGCGTATCAGCCGGGGGGCAGCTTAGCAGCCTGCATCTTAGTTAGAAAACCGTCGGCACGTAACTTCGCATTGTTGTGGATATTCATGTAGAAAAGAGAGTAATCCAGCAAGTGGTACGTACCCAGACGGTCAATCCCAAATCCCGACGCTGTTGGCTCGCCGACATAGAGAGTCCCACCCTTACATTGAGCGGAGGCGAGTGCAGGGATGGGTTGTTTCAGGGCTATGACTTTCTGATTGCCAGGTGTGTCGGGTGCCCTGCCAAGAGCATCATTACGCTTACCAGCGCGGGGAAGTGCGCCTTTGTTAAGACTGGCATCTGCAATTTCTTCATCGGTGCGCCATGATAGGGGATTGGTGCACAAACTCGGCTCTGGACGTTCGTATGCGGGAGCGCCCTCGGGCTTGGAATCCCAGTGTATAACGCAATGCAGGTCGTCCTCTTGAGAGCACGGCTTAATGTTGCTCATTGCGTCAAACCATGAGGGTGAAACGGGAATCAAGGTAGAGCCAATCAGGTAAGCTGCCACCATTCGGCTATGAAGATCGCTGGGATCAATAACATCTTTTAATAATCGTGTTGCGTGATGTGTTCCCTGGCTGTGACTGGCGATAATGAAGGGACGGCTCTGATTGTAATGGTTGATAAAATAGTCGAAAGCGTGCCTAACATCCTGGTAGGCAAAACCAAGGACTCTATCGCGTTCTTCTGCCTCACCGAAGTACGCAAAAATGTTGGCTTGTCGATATCGTGGTGCATAGACATTACAACAACCATTAAAGGCACTCGCCTGGTTAGCCATCATCAAACGGGTGTTTTCTTCCGTTCCCGAATCGACATCCATTGGCGAAGTCCAGCTTCCGGAGGTCAGAAAGCCCGTGGGATGAATGAAAAACACGTCAACGGGAAATTCCCCCTGTGTACCTACGGGGATCCCTTTGGGAGCCAGGTCAGCATAATCGGATGTTGTGGGTAAAGCTGCCCAGTTTTTAAAGTCACTATAGTCAGGAGCCGCGACAGCATCGGCGGGATCAAACGTTCCTAAAGGCTTGTTGTAGGCGGTGAAAGCCATAAAAAAATAGGCGCCCGCCCAGACCGCTAACTGACAGTGCAATGGCGATAAGCGCAATGAGCATGAAAGACACTCCCATTATTTTTAATGCCTTCATTTCAGCCCTCTCTGGAGCAGTAAAGGGAGAACGCTACTTACTCTTTAGGAGTGGCGGCCTCCACTTGCTCCAACCTTCGCTGGGTCTGCCTGATTCCAAAGTTCAGCCAACCAGATTCGTTCAGGTTGTTTGAGTCCTGTCGCAGTTGGCTAAGGGCCGTCAGGCGCAACTCCAGGGCGGTGCGGTTGTATGGGTCTGCCCACAGTGCCGCCTCTGCCAGGCGGAGGGCTTTGACCAGCTCGCCCTGTTCGAGTAGGGGCTGGGCTTGCTCGATCACCTTGTCGGCGCCACCGGCCATGGCCACCAGCTCGGGGTACACCGACTCGGGAGACTCGGCGTACATGCTCACCGGATTGGCATCGAACCAGCCCACGTAACCTTCGTAGATACCGCGTACCGACCAGGATATCCAACCATATCCTTCGCCCACGTCCAGCTCTTCCGGCAGCCTGATCTCCCGCATCAGTGAATAAACGTCCTTACCCTGGTTCATGCCAATCACCGTCTGGTCGTGAACATACTGGATGGCATCGCGATACTGGGTCAGGGTGGCGCGGATATTGTCCCAGCCCTCGATGGGCTCGCCGTGGCTAGGCAGTAACAATTCCGGCTTAAGTGCCAATACGCGGTTTAGTGAGTCGATATAATCGAGTGCCCAGCGAGGCTTGGTGCCCCGCAGGGTATAGATATTGGGGAATGACCGGTAGTAGAGGTCGCCGACGAAAGCGGCCTTGTGCTGGGGCATCCATACTGTCAGGGCGTCGTAGGTTTCCGCAGGCGTGTGCATTACCTGGAATTGCTGGCCCCCGAGAGAGAAGGTGTACTCTTTGTCGAACAGGGTATTGGGCAGAATATCAGCACCAAAATTGTCCACGGTAGAAGGGGGCATTTGTTTGGAGCTCAGTTCGAACCCGAACTGGGCCTGGTTGCGCAGGTTGAACATCCCTGACAGGCGGTTCTGGTAATGCAGAAACTCCACCATGTTTTCCTGGGCGATTACCCGGGTTTCGGGTTCACGCCAAAGCGCTACGCCTCCGGTATGGTCCCCATGACCGTGGGTGATGATCACCGAGTGGATCGGGCCTTCACTGACCGCGGTGAGCAGTTTTTTGTGATGGGGCGCCATGGCCTCTAGTGAGGTGTCTACAATCACGTTGCCCTGGTTAGTGACCACCATAAATGTATTGCCGAACCCGGTGGCCTTATAGATCACCTCGTTGACCTGTTGTGCCTCGGTCTGGGTGCTACCCTGTTGCAGGTGCAGGCTGGGGTCGGTGTGGCCACTTTCCCGCGCCTCGGGATTGTACTCGTCGGCCATACCGAAACTGGCTGTGGTCATGAGTGCTGCTGCCAACCATGCTCCAGGAAGAACTATTTTTAACCTGAAGCATGATAAACCGACGGCCCCATCCGCCCATGCAGCTCGTACTAAGGTGTCAGGACGTTTGGACTTGGTGATTTTGACAGGGGCTTTCATAATACCTCTCCCAGTTTGGCAATATTTTAGAATGGTTGCTTTCCAGTATTTTCAACGGAAGTGAAGCCGCTATAATAGTGTAGTCGCATCGGTCGCTCTTGATATTTTACGCAATGGTTCTAATGTAATGAACCATCCCCCACCCACGCTGCTAGTGCGGCGGGAGTCCTCAGACTAGTATTCTATCTGAAGGACCTTAAACTCGGACGGGAGATCGACATGACAATTAGCATATTAGGCATTGATATTGCCAAGAACACTTTTCAGCTTCATGGTGCCGACTGCACAGGCAAGGCGGTTCTGAAGAAGCGTTTGCCTCGACACAAGCTTGCCGCCTATGCGGCAACTTTGCCAGCCTGCACTATCGTAATGGAATCATGCGGAGGAGCCAATTACTGGGCACGAGTTTTTCAACGAAGCGGTCACACGGTAAAGCTCATCAGCCCTCAGTTCGTCAAACCCTTCGTGAAGACCAACAAGAACGACGCCAATGATGCCGAGGCAATCGTCGAAGCAGCCAGCAGACCGTCGATGAATTTCGTGCCGATCAAGCAGGTTGAACGGCTCTGCCAAATAAACTCGAGCAGATCATAGAACACTCCCGCCTGATCTCAAGCAACCGCCCTCCCCCATTCTTCAAACGCACTTACCCTGAGATCGCGATAGTGCTGAGCACCGACCTTGTGCCTACCCAAATTGAACAAATTGGAAACTGCAGCATGGGCACCTAGGAATCGCTGTGCCTGCCTGACCGACTTGAACTTACGCATCCCCCGTTCCCTCACCCGGGTCACTTCATGCGATTGCTCTGCCCGATTATTCTCGTACTGTTGGGTACTGTGGATCGTCTCGGGTATCAACTCACGATGAGCGACGCCGTAGCTGCGTAGTTTGTCAGTCACGATCTTTCGCGGCTCCTCGCCATGTGACCTGAGCAAGCGCTTGAAGAAACGTTTAGCCGCAGCCCCATCCCGTTTGTCCTGTAGATAGACATCGACCACTTCACCATCTTGGTCTACAGCGCGCCACAGATAATGCTGCTTGCCGTTGATCTTCACGAATACCTCATCGATGTAGAAAGTGTCTCCATATCCTCGGTGCTTCCGCTTCAATCGACGTGTATAAATGGCTCCGAACTTGTTGCACCAGAGGCGGATCGCTTCGCGACTGACGGTGATGCCTCTCTCGGCCAGAATATCTTCGATATCTCGGTGGCTCAGATTGAATCTGTGGTACAACCAGACAGCATAAGAAATGATATCTGGAGGGAATCGGTGTCGCTTGTAAGTACTCATCCGCCAATTCTATCAATTTTGGAGAGTTTACTTGTCATTACCCTCGTGGGACCCCCTACCGTGGTCAAAACCCTTGATAGAGTATGTAGAGCACGGCCGGTGGACATACGAAGCGAATAAGAAAACGCCAGGCGGCGAATAACCGCGGATCGCTGAAGTTGAGTTCTTCCGAGAAAATTTCTTTGGCGGCAATCCATCCAGCAAAGATGGCTACAAAAAAACCGCTCAGCGGTAGCATGATCTTGCCAAGCAAGGTGTCAAAGGTATTGAGGATGTCTTTCCCTTCGAACAACTTGATAACACCAAGCGGATGCACATCGCTCCACACATTAAGACCCAATACGCTGAACATACCTATTAGAAATGCAAGAAACCCCAGGATCGTGGCCACTTTTGCACGCTGACCTCCTAACTGTTCCTCGGCCCAGGATGTGGCTACCTCAAGAACTGATATAGAAGAAGTCAGTGCAGCAAACAGGGCCAGCAGGAAAAACACCAGGCCGAATACCAGTCCACTATCGCCCATTTGCGCAAAGGCAACGGGTAAAGTTACGAATAGCAGGCCCGGACCTTCCGAGGCATCCAGGCCAAATCCATACACGATTGGGAAAATAGCCAGTCCGGCGATGACAGCAACGAGCGTGTCGGAAAACGCAATGCTCAGGCCCGCGCGAGGCAGACTGATGTCACTCGTGACGTAGGCGCCATACGTCACCATCAGGGCGCCAGTGAGGCCGATGGAAAAAAAAGCCTGGCCGGTCGCTGACAATATAACACGTGGGTTGATCTTGGAAAAATCGGGGGTCAGCAGAAATTTTGCACCGGCTGCAAAGTCGCCAATAACGCCCGAGGCAATGGTTACTAATAGTAACATTACAAAAAATGCGGGCATGAGAATCTTTACCGCCAGCTCAATACCGCCTTTGATTCCACGTGCAACAATAAAGGTTGTCACCGCCATAAAAACAGCGTGACAGATCGTCAGGGTCCACGGGCTGGCTAACAGGTTTGTAAAGATTTGTCTGATATCTCCAGCGCTTGCACCGATCAGTTTTCCCATCGCAATAATGGGGATATAGGCGACAATCCAGCCGGCGATGACGCTGTAATACGCCAAGGTAAAGAACACTGCGGTCATTCCCAGCCAACCAATGAAGCGCCATGCAGGCGAACGATTACTAAGCACAGCAACCTGCCGATAAGAGCCAACGGCGCTTTGTTTGCCACGTCGGCCTATGCCTAGCTCTGCCAGCAACAGCGGCATTGCCACGAGTAAAATACAGATGAGATAGATAAGTACAAAGGCACCGCCGCCATTGCGACCTGCCTCAAACGGGAAGCGCCAGAAATTGCCCAGCCCTACAGAAGAGCCGACGGCAGCCAGGATGAATGTCAGCCGGGATGACCAGTTTGCGTGCGCATAGAAGCCTTTATCGGCCATCCTTGAGCCCTCTTATAGGTATTATTGGCATTTTGTCCGATGTGGACGATTGCAGCCCCGAACAAAGTTTACACAAAGGGTCGCGGTGTCAGCAAGGGTGCTGTCAGTATCGAGTCGATCTGTGTCGCTCCAGCCCATGACATCAAGTTAACTTGTTAGTACCGTACTGCTTGCCGTTTATCTTTACGAAGACTTCGTCGATGAAGAATGTGTCACCATAGCCTCGGTGCTTGCGTTTCAATCGACGGGTATAAATGACTCCGAATTTTATGCACCAAAGACGGATCGCTTCGCGACTGACGGTGATGCTGTTGAATTGCATCCAGATTTGACCCACCGTTTGCGCTAAATAGTGACCCACCTAGATTGCCTCGAGACTTTGGCATGACAGCGTTTCTTGGTATGGATGTGGGTCATTTGAACCCGCAAATATACGCACCAAATGGATCAATATTTGCTGCAAATCAACATAAACTATGCATATTCGCTTTTTCGCAATCTTCTTATGTCCATTTTTATTGGCGTTGACTGTTCTGAGTGGCTGCGGACCTACATATTCTAGAGTGGTGATGCTCGAAGATCAATTACTTAATCCCAGCACTGATGGCGTTGTGGTTGGTTCGATATTATTAGATAAACCAGCAGGCGATGTGGAATCGAATAAAAGCAATGCTAACAGGAATGATGTGCAGCCAGAAGAGTTGAGCGATGCTTACAGGGAGTATCTAACCAGTTCTCTTGTCAAATACGGAATCGCTCATGAGCCTGGTAAGAAGAAGTATGTTACCAATATAACAATTCTCGGCTATAAAGAAGGTAGTGCCTTCATCCGTTGGCTTACCCCAGCTGGTGGAGAAAGCAAAATCGTGGTTCAAGCTACTTTAGAACTAGGCGACGTAGTCATTGGAGGCGTTGAGAGTCAACAGAGTATCGCCTGGGGCGGTGGATTTTCCATCGCAGGATGGCGTCATGTAATTCGTTGGTCCGCCCAAGAAGTTGGGCAAAAATTGTGTCAGAAGATGTTTCGTGACAATGTTAGTGAACTTGGCTGCTAAGGCCAAAAAGTTTGACACTTTGAGAGTAGTGGCCGCTCTAGGGGCGGGAACCAAAAGTCGAACAGTCAGTACATAGGCTTTTCTTAAGCCACTTTTTCGTATCGCTGTCTGTTCCTGGAGAGGGGTTATCGATACGGTAGCGTATTAGCTTGGAAATAGAATGAACCTCAACGCCTTCGAAAAAAATACGCTTAGCTGCCAGTTTGTGCAGGCCAGGCTCAGTACTTCGCAACATGTTGGCATAGCGGTTCTCAGACAAGGATAATTGATCACTGTATTGCTCAGCATCCATTATAATTGCGTTCCATTTATCGTACTGCTTGGTATAAGTAGCTCCAATTTTTGCATACTTACGTAACTTCCTGTCAGGCGCATTCTGCTGCAGTAATTTCAGGGTCGCTAGGTATTTTTCGTTGCCAGAAAACCCAAGCGCTTTGGCCAACCAACTGGCCCAGTCTTTGTCATAGGAGTCGTTAAGAGATTGGTAGTTGTTCAATAACTGCTGCTCTACCAAATCAAATATCCTAGGATCAGAGTGGCCCGTGTATGCGAGTGATTCTGCAGCAGTATGCTGCTTCATCCGAAAAGGTAGTGAAAAAGTTTTTATGTAGGCATCGATCTCCACTTGCTTCCTGTCCTCTATACCTGCATACAAATCTATCGGCAAAAAAAACAGACATGCAATCGTAAAGAGCGCTTGAAAAATCCTGGGCCTCATAAAGAACCTTCTCCTATTGTTGGGCGAGCCAACGGCCATTCGTGGTAGCTCGCTTGAAAAGAAATTATCATTTTAGTAGGAATGATCACAATACTGCGCGAATGATACTTTACTCTACCACACTACGAGATACACCTCTATTCTCCGGTCATAACAATAATAGCAAGCGGCTCCTTCAGTCCCCTAGTTGACGGAACCCACCGATAAAAAAACCAGCGAACGAAGGAAAATTTGACGAGTACGCATTTGACTGTGCAGACCTCCGAGACCGAGGCCCCCTCTGCTGCATGGGGCCAGTTGTTTATACTGAACTGGTCGAAAAAGCATCGCTAACTCCACTTAGACAGCACGGCAGGGTGTCAATTACAAGTTGGTTTTGAGGTGCTCAATAAACTCGAGAGTACTCTCAGCGATGTTTACAAAGCTCATAGCAGCCTGGCTGGCGGCCTCAATATTCGCGCTAATTATGTAGAACTGGCCGGACTCGTCGTTGAAAAATTTAGCTTTATCTAGCGCCGCAGCTAAAGATTCTTTAACCGAGCCATCAACTTTTCACGGTTGTTTGTGCTAGGGTTAATCTCCGTTATTACAACGCACCCCTTGTCAATCAAGTGTTACCACGTCACCAATTAATGCAACACCCGCCACAACATTTCCCGCCCCACATTGAAATGTGGTTTCACTGCTGGTTGTGTTGTTCTTATAGTTTGACCGTATATTGATGACGGCATTACCTCCTTCACTGATTGCACGATCTCTGAGGGAGATCATTGCCGAGAGGAAAGCCCAGTTGCAGGCAACTTCGTCAGATTTTCCGAAAGCGTTTGTTTTCTTGTTGGTACGAAACTCTCCATAATTCTTTGCCACGGAACCCAGGCTTGTTTCCCCAAATGCAAACCTTATATCTTCTCCCAGCTTTGCCTTGCCATTAGCGCTATTCATGGCCTTCTCAACCGAGAAAGACTGAACTGTATCCCGCGCAAGAACTCCCGGGACACAAATCAAAGCGCTGATAGCCACTAAGGTGACTAGAGGATTTTTTGACCTGTTGCTATATTGCTTTGAATTCACAAATTACTCCATGGATACGAATCACATTTAGTATTAACAATACTCCCATACTGGCGGAAGGGGAAGTTTCTCTGCGCATATTGCATGTCGCCTCGATCTATTCAGTCAGACCGATATTCCAATAAAGTATGACCAATCCCGATGTCATTAGTTTGCTTGACCATCACAAGTCCCGCCTCCTTGGCACAGCGCTTGAGGTCCTCTGAATGGTACATCTTGCTATTCCCATTGGCAATGCAGGTAAAGTAAAGCGAGGTATTCACAAGACTGAAAGCCGCCGCATCAAAACGTTGCAAATCCCAGAACAACTCCAGAATATAAAGCGATGTGTGTGGCCCCATGCCTTTGCGAGCACGCAAGAGAATGCGAACCACTTCATCCTCCGAAAAGCAATCAAGGAACTGGCTCATCCAGATCACATCTGCATGCTTGGGGAACTCATCTCCGTCCTCCAGCAGATCAATTGCTTTAGTTTCAAAACGTCCAACATACCCGGCTGCGGAAAGACTATCGGCAACAATTTCCACCTGCTCCGGCAAATCAATGATGGTCATTCGAACAGCGTCATCATAGTGCAGGCATTGATTTGACCACTTACCAGTGTTTCCGCCCACATCGACAATGTGTTCCGGCTTTTTTTTAAAAACTATGGGGAGAACCTGTGTGAATGCGGCATCAGAATAGAAGTGATCGAACTCGAACCAGCTCTTCTGAACCTGCTCTGGTAGCTCGGTGAGCCCCTCGTATATTGTATTCCACTGACCGAACTCCCTCAAACCAGAAGGCTCGCCATCAACGATCGCCTGCTGCAAATTGGCCATTGGGCTGTAGCATACATCTCCCACAAAATTCATATTTACGCGAGTCAATTCATCTTTGAGTATAAAATATCCCGTCTTATCCAAAAAGTAGCGTTTGCCATCAAGGTAGACAATATCCGCACCCAGGCCGGCTTCCAGTAACACTGCCACTCCATAGTTCGATAGGTTCAATTCAGCCGCAATGCTCGGCACATCCATGCCCTGCTTGTTCTCCCTCATTAGTAGCGCCAATATCCCAAGATCTCGTAATGCGCGAGTGGCGTGGTACACTATGGGAGCAAAAGCAATTTTTTGCGCATTGGATTTTGCCTCCAGTGCAGAGATTGTATCTTTTTGTGTGAAGTGTTTTGTCAACGCTCTCTCCAAAAATTAATACTCGCTTGCAACACCCTAAACCAACAATTGTAAGCTTCATAATCACAAAATAGTGCTTGTGGGTGCACCACTAAATACTGCTGTCGCACCACTATAGCTGCCGAAAAATCAAAGACGTATTGATTCCACCAAATGCAAAGTTGTTGGACATGGCAATTTCACAGCTCATTTCTCGACCGGTGCCCATAATATAGTCAAGGGAGGCACAGTCATCTGCAACTGTTTCGAGATTCAGCGTTGGGTGAAACCAGCCCTCCTTCATCATATTGATGGTGGCAAATGCTTCTGTTGCACCGCAGGCCCCCAGAGTATGCCCGGTGTAACTCTTTAGGGCACTGATCGGTATCTGTCCTCCCAGAACCTGGAAAGTAGCATGACTCTCGGCAACATCGCCACGATCGGTGGCAGTACCATGGGCGCTGATATACTGTATATCGTTCGCGACCAACCCGGCGTCTTCTAGTGCCATCTTGAGAACGGTGCAGATCGAGTCCTGATCTGGCCTGGTAACATGGCTACCATCTGAATTGGTGGCATATCCGAGCACTTCTGCGTATATGGCTGCACCGCGAGCCTTTGCGTGCTCTAGCTCCTCCAGCACCAGCGTACATGCTCCTTCGCCGATGACCAGACCATCACGATCCTTGTCAAATGGCCTTGGGGTCAGTTCCGGTGTGTCATTCCGTGTTGAGGTGGCGTACAGAGTATCAAATACCGCCGCTTCGGTGGGGCACAATTCCTCACCACCACCACAAAGCATGATAGTTTGAGTGCCGTTGCGAATGGCCTCAAAACCGTATCCAATACCTTGACTGGAGGAGGTACAGGCACTGGATGTGGTATAGATGCGACCCTTGAGTCCATGAAAAATACCGATATTCACAGCGGCTGTATGGCTCATCATGCGGATATAGCTGGTCGCGTTAAGCCCTTCAGTTTGCTTGTTAAGTAGCATGTTGCCAAAATCGGCAATGGCGGATGTACTGCCAGTGGATGAGCCGTAGGAGACACCGGCATTACCACTACTTAACACCGGTGAACCGATCAGTTCGGCATCTTCTAGCGCCAGTTCCGAGGCACGCACGGACATCAGTGCGACCCGACCCATGGTGCGTACCGCCTTTCTGGAGTAATGTGTGGGCTTTTCAAAGTCGAGGATAGGACCGCCGAGACGGGTGAAGAGCCCTTCGTACTGATCCCATTCTTCCATGTAGCATATGGCGTTGCGACAATTTTTCAGACTATCACCGACCTCTTGCCAGCTATATCCCAGGGCAGAAACACATCCCATTCCAGTGACGACTACTCTCTTCATTTAGCACAACCCGCCATTAACTGATATTACCTGGCGAGTCACATAACTCGCGCCTTCACCAAGCAAAAATGTTACCACAGCGGCCACTTCTTCGGGCTGACCCAGTCGGCGCATCGGTATGCCGGTGCGGACTTCCTCAAGGGGCAGCCCCTCCAGCATGTCCGTTTCAATCAATCCAGGAGCAACACAATTCACGGTGATTTTGCGTTTCGCCAGCTCCAGGGACAGGGCTTTGGTGGCACCAATGATGCCAGCCTTTGCCGCCGAGTAATTGACCTGGCCACGGTTGCCGATCAGACCAGACGCCGATGCTATAGTGACGATTCGGCCGGCCTTTCGGCGTCGAATCATAGGCATTATCAATGGGTTAAGAACATTGTAAAAACCATCGAGATTGCTGTGCACTACCTGGTCCCAGTCTTCGCCGCTAAGAGCCGGAAAGGCATTGTCTCTGGCCAGGCCAGCGTTGCATACCACACCGTAATAAGCGCCATGGGTCTCCATGTCCCGGGTCAGCGTATCCGCCACCAAATTTCGATCAGCGATGTCGAATTGCAACAAGCGGGCGTTGCCCCCCGCGTCAACTATCTGTTCCTTCACCGCCTCCGCTGCCTCTACTTCTTGTCGGCAATGCAGAACTATGCTGTAACCCTGATCAGCCAGAGCCAGTGCGATGGACTTGCCTATACCCCGGCTGGAGCCGGTTACCAGCACAGTACGCTCGCTCATTCGTTAGCTCCAATCAAAAACTGCTCTGGGTTACTTGGCTCGTAAACGGTTAACGTGGCTGTTTGTCGCACGCTCTCTCCTTCCACAGTACACTCAAACGCAGCCATACCATCACTGCCCTGCACAGCCCGATGCGCTTTCACACTAAGTAATATTTTACAGGGAAACTCCGCCACGTTGCTGGTGAATTTTCGTGTTCCCAGCAAAAAACCCATTTTCGGTTCGCCCCCCCTTTCTATCGCCTTCAAACCCGCGAACGCGGCAATCGTCTGCGCCATGTATTCTATGCCCATCAGCGCCGGCACCCGATCGTTAGTATTGAACAAACCGTCCGCACGCACCTGCAGACCGCACACTATATAGTCCTGCCCCGAGTGCAACAAGCTGTCCAGCAGTAACATTGGTTTTGCATGGCTAAGCAGTTGTTCTATTGGTATAGATTCAGGCATCAGTGCGCCCAAGCAGGAGGGAGACATTGCTGCCACCGAAAGCGAAGGAGTTGCTAAGGCAGTGCCGCGGGCGCCTCAACCCTGTTTCCGACGAGTCCGTCAGTCGGATCGGAGCAAGAGAGGTATCCCGTTGGTCGCCATACAGCGACGGAGGAAAACGCCAGTCGAATGCCTGGGTTAGCAGCAACCAGCAAATCGAAAGCTCCAGCGCCCCGCTGGCGCCTAGAGTGTGCCCAGTCATCGACTTGGTCGAGCTGCACGGTAACTTATCGCCAAACAGTTTATTCACTGCCAGGGACTCCATACTGTCATTTTGCACCGTGCCAGTTCCATGAAGGTTCAGGTAGTCGACATCTGCAGGGGCCAGGCCTGCGTCCGCCAGCGCTCCAGACATCACCTTGTATGCTCCGTCGCCCGCCGGGTGGGGAGCGGAAATATGGTGGGCGTCGGAGCTGGCAGCGCCACCGAGAAGGGCGACCTCTGCAGGCTCCCTGCTTAGGAGGAAAATGGCTGCCGCCTCCCCCAGGTTGATACCATCCCGGTCGGCGCTAAATGGCTTGCTGTAGTCACTGGACAGGGCCTCGAGCGCTGCAAACCCCTGCAAGGTCATCTCGCACAGCGAGTCAGCACCACCCACCACTACTGCATCACATACACCAAGGCGCAGCAATCGCCGCGCACTAAGTACAGCACTGGCACTGGAAGCACAGGCCGTTGAGATAGTGAAGGCTGGCCCATTGGTACCCAGGTATGCAGACACGAAGTCAGCCAACCCCCCGAGTACACCTTGGATGGCGTGGTAATTCTGGGGGTACTGGCTTTCCAGTTGCAGCGTCCGCACAGCCTGTTCGGACTGCGCAATACCCGACGTGCTCGTGCCCATAACGACAGCCACGCGGGAACTTCCATAGCGACTAATAGCGCGATCAATGCTCGGCCTGATCTGCTGCAATGCTGACGCGGCAAGGCGGTTGTTGCGGCAATCAAAATCGTTTAGGGATGAGGGCAGTGGTGCGAGGCCATTATTCGCCTCTGCTACCCAGCGACCACTTCGGTGCAGAAAGGTATCTGCCGGCGCAGGATCGGGCTCCCCCCTCACTACCAGTCGCTTTCGAAGTTCCTGTGCATTGCTGCCTAGGGCGCACTCAATGCCGGGTTCACTGAGGAAATACACGCTTTGCCTCCAGGATCCGAACTGTCAATTGCATATCTTCGTGGTCATCGGTCAGCACAACTGGAGAGTGCCACGGGCCGGTGCCCGAAAAGTGAATACTGATACTCTCCGTGGCGGGGGCCGCATTGCCATCATTGACAAACAAGCGTTCACCAGCGAGTGACTCCCAGCGCCAGTGGTCATTAATCAAGGCAGGCATATCGCTCTCTTCGAGGTACATCAGCTCAAGGTATCCCAGCATCTGGAGGGGATCCAGGTGCTCGCCGATAGCTGTCTGGCTTGAGACCCGCAACCGGCCTTCAGTCAGGCGTAGCGAATAGATAGGGATGCCCTGCGGTGACAGAAAGGCGGCAGAAAATGCATTCCTTCTGGTGCTTAACGCCAGCAGGTATGTCTCCTGGACGGCCCCCTTGGAAATATGGACTGTCGCCTGTACCTCATAATCGGCTGGCAACTGTGCAACAGCGGTATCAATCTGCATGGGCAGATTGGCCCGCTGCATCGCCAGGCTCGTGCACCCGACCAGGGTGGTGAGCACCAGCAATGGCAACAAACGAAGCCCCCAGGTCATGACGGCTCCCAATTAGTGAGGCGCATCCAGGAAAACAGCCACGCAAAGACCAGGCCCACGGCAATGGTCTGTCCAAAGCTGCTTATTACCGGCGTTTCTGAAAACCCCAGAAGACCGAAGGCGAGGATGCTAGTAGCTGCCGACAGGCTAATAGCCAGGGCCGTGGTCGCTTGATCCCG
>JABHWT010000211.1 GCA_018657645.1 Halieaceae bacterium
AGTGACCAGTTCATGGCACTGATCAGGGCGCGCCCCATGGCACCGCTGTCTACGCCGCGTGTCCACCAGTGCTGTTCATAGGAGATTCCCCTGGGCAATAACCAGACGGCCAGTACCGGTGTGAAAATCAAGGCTAGCACCAACGAGGAGCCCAGCATAACCACGACCGAAATAGCGATGGAGCCCATAAAATCACCGGACGGGCCGGGTAAAATGACCAGCGGCATGAAGGCGAGAACGGTGGTAACGGTTGAAGCCAGAAGAGGAACTCGCAGTCGGTGAACTGAACCGCTAATGGATTGCAACGCCGAATGACCCAGGTCCAGGCGTTTGCGGACTTCATCGGTCATGACTATCGATCCATCCACCAGCAGACCCAGCGCCACAATCAGGCCGGTCACTGACATCTGGTGTAATGCCATCCCCATGAGGTCCAGCAGGGTAATAGACATGAGCCCGCACAGGGGGAGAATCACAGCCACCACCAACGAGGCTCGCCACCCCAGCGTTAGCACCAACACCAGTATCACCAGGGCAATACCGATGGCCAGATTTTCACTGACGCTTAGCATGCGGGCATCGGTATACACGCTCTGCTGGTAGGTGCTTTCCACGACAATGCCGGCGGGAGCGTTGTTTCTAAATTCGTCAACGAACGCGGTAAAGGTCTTACTCCATGCGTGGACCTGCAGGCCATCCTCCATGGTGATGCCAATTAGAATGCCTGGTCGCCCCTGTGTGAGTACCATACTGGCCGGAGGTGTGGCCTGAGCTCGGTAGACACGTGCTATGTCGCCTATTCTGGTGCTGCTACCCGAAGCGGTGGTGTTTATGATGACCTGGCGAATGCGCTCGGTGGAGTCGAATTCTCCCGCGACCTCAATCAGTATGTCGATGCCGGCGCCCGATACCCTGCCAGATGATATTTTCGGGTCGGCGGCCTTGAGCACAGCGCTTACCTGTGTCAGGGTCAGGCCCCGGGCAGCGAGTGCGTTTTCATCGATTTCAACCCGGATTTCTTCTTCGGGTTCGCCATACAGGTCTACCTGCTCAGTGCCGTCTACATTGCGCGCCTGGTCGGCAAACTCCTGCGCCAGGCGGTGCAGGAGCGATAGCGACACATCGACGCCATCGGCACTACTTAGCGCTATAATCGTGGTGTAGGAGGCCAGCCGGTCATTGTCAAACACGGGGGCCATCGCGCCTTTGGGGAATTGACGCACTGCATCTTCCATGGCATCGCGAATTTCAGGCCAACTGCGCTCCAATTCTTCATCGCCAATCGTTTCCAGCAATTTCACCGAGAGAAACGAAACGCCGGTACTGGAGGTGGAGTGTATTTCATCCACTGTGGAAATCTTGCGCAGTTCCTCCTCCAGTGGCCTGGTCACCAGTGCCTCTACGCGTTCGGGTGTGGCGCCAGGGAAAAATGTGGATATGGTGGCGGCCATGTTAGTAATGGTTGGATCTTCCTGGATGGCAATAGACTTGATGCTGGCCACTCCCACCGCAATAATGACGATCACAAACAGGGCAAAGTAGCGTGAGTTGTTATAAAGCATCCGGGCAAACATATCAGGATCTCGCAATGGATACCGTGGTGCCGGGTGTAACCCGGTGAACACCATCGGCAATCACAATGCTGCCATCGGCAAGGGTGCCCCGAACATAGGCTTTGTCGCCTTGTATTTCCAGGACCTCGACGGCCTCCCGAACGGTGCGGTGACCAGAGCCCAGCGCTTCGACCCGCAGCACCGTCCATATTCCGCGCTGACCCTCCAGTAGCGCAGCAACAGGTAGCCAGGCACCAACAGCCTGTACCGGTAGGGAAAGATGCAGGGTGATGGACTCCCCGTCCAGAGCGATCAGGTCCGCAGGTAATAAAAACACAGCAGTGGTCGCTCGAGTGACTGGATTAACGTCTGGCCGCAGCGACAGGAGTGAAGCGCTGAAGGTCTTTCCTCGGTGCCTCAGAGGGTAGGCGGCGCCGGGAGATAGCTGCATTGCCTGCTCAACAGCGATTCCAATATGGGCCTCTTTATTGGCGGTCTCGATCAGTCTGACTATCGCTTTACCCGGGACAACAATGGCGCCCTCGTCGACATAGCGGTCCGCTATAACGCCGTCGTAAGGTGCTAGAAGCCGAGATTTATCCAGTTCGATGTCAGTTCGCTCCAGATGAGCCCGGACTGATTCTACCTGCGCTGCCAGGGCCTGTGCCCCGAGTCGTGTTTCGTCAATCGCCTGCTGGGATACCGCGCCAGCCGCCCTCAGTTCTCGTTGGCGTTTGGCCTTGATGTTCGCCAATTCCAGCTCCGTTGTGGCGCGCTTGAGATCTGCTCTCTGCGCCTTGTGCTGGGCCAGTAGCTTGGCATTGTCCATAGAGGCGAGTATTTGTCCTTTGGTGACAGACGAGCCCTCCTGTACATGGATTTGCACAACAAGGCCGGGCATTTCGAAACCCAGATCTACCTTGTGGCTGGCCTCTACCAGGCCCAGATAGGAGGCCACCCTTTGGTAGCTGTTCTGCTGTCGAAGTGTGGTCACAGCAACCGGCATGGCCTCGGTGTTCTTAGAAAAACCTGTTTGCCCGGCCCGGGACTGGATCAGCGCTGTTACTCCCCAGACCAGTAATACGGCCAGTGCTATGCCCCCTAAGGCCGTTGTCTTACGGCCCGACGATTGAGCCTGTAAAATGTCCCCGGTCATTTCGTTCGCACCCTAATGTAATACCTAATAACATCAATGTAATAATGTCTTACATGAAGGTCAAATGAATTTTTAGTCATACTATTGCGTGCGTGCAAGGATTCGGCCACAATACGCGCCCTGTGCGTTTGGCACAGTTTCTGTGGTGGCCCCGGCGGTCCCCCCGCAATGATAGGTAGTGAACCCCGCCAGGCCCGGAAGGGAGCAACGGTAGTTACTGATTCGTGTGCCGGGGTGTGGCTGTCGGGTCCACCTCCATATATCCTTGAATTCAACGCTCTGAATCGCTCGCACACTGGTGTGGACCGCCCAATGCACTTTATGCCGGCCACTACACTAGTGTATCCTAGCTCCCCCAGTACAGGTTGTAAGGCATCGCATGTCCTATCAGGTTTTAGCGCGTAAGTGGCGGCCCCGGAATTTCCGGGAGATGGTGGGTCAGGAGCACGTGCTACGGGCACTCGTTAATGCCCTGGATCACGACCGCTTGCACCACGCCTATTTGTTCACCGGCACCCGGGGAGTCGGTAAAACGACCATCGCCAGAATACTGGCTAAATGCCTGAACTGCGAGTCCGGAGTGAGTTCCCAGCCCTGCGATGATTGCAGCTCCTGCCGCGAAATATCCGAGGGGCGCAGCATCGATTTATGGGAGGTCGATGCCGCTTCGCGCACCAAGGTAGAGGATACGAGAGAACTGTTGGAAAATGTGCAATACGCGCCGACCCAGTCGCGCTTTAAGGTGTACCTGATCGACGAGGCGCATATGCTTTCCGCACACAGTTTCAACGCCTTGCTCAAGACGCTGGAGGAGCCGCCGCCCCACGTTAAATTCCTGCTCGCGACAACTGACCCCCAAAAGCTACCCGCTACAGTATTGTCACGCTGCCTGCAGTTCAACCTCAAGAACATGCCCCCGGACCTGATCGTTGGGCATCTTTGTCATGTACTGGACCAGGAAATGATCACCTATGAGGAGCCTGCGTTGTGGTTGTTGGGGCGTGCAGCTGGAGGCAGTATGCGCGATGCATTGAGCCTCACCGACCAGGCCATAGCCTTCGGCTCGGGCACATTGACTGAAAGCGACGTCAGGGCGATGCTGGGTACGGTTGACCTCAGTTTTGTATGCCAGTTATTGGAGGAAATCGTTGGCGGTGACCCGGCCTCAGTTCTGGCGGTGGTCGACACCATGTCGCAACATGCTCCGGATTTTGAAGGTAGCTTGATCGAACTTATTTCATTGCTTCACCGGGTGACGATAGCCCAGGCCGTTCCAGAGGCGATAGACAATACCTGGGGCGACGCGGAGCGGGTAGCGAACATAGCCGGCGCCATTACGGCGGAGGATGCGCAACTGTTTTACCAGGTGGCCATTAATGGCAGGCGAGATATAGCCTATGCGGCCGACCCACGAAGCGGATTTGAAATGCTGCTTTTGAGAATGATTGCATTTCGTCCTGGCGCCGTGCTAGATGAAAGCCTCGAGCCACAGGATCTGCAACAAGTAGAGATAGTTCAAGATAATGCCGTCGCGAAGGAGGTCGACCCTCCCCTAAAAAAGTCACGTGACGCGCCAGCGGCGGCGGCGCAGAACAACCCCGAAATTTCACCGCCGGTGGAGGTCGCGGACACTGGCGACGATACCGCCGGTACAGTCTCCCAGGATAGTAATGCCGGGTTGGAGCAGCGTGCTGGCCAGAATCAAGAACTAGGCCCCCTGGCATTGAGTCCGGCTACCTGGCCGGCGGTGCTGGAGCAGTTGGAGCTGGTCGGGATAGTTTATAATATCGCGTCCCACTGTGAAATCAGGGCTGACCAGGATGGCGCTCTGGTACTTACCCTGGATCAAGACAATGCATCACTCTTCAATGAGGGTCACGCCGCGAAAATACGGCAGGCACTGGAGAACTACTCTAGCGCCAAATTGTCTGTATCTATTACTGTGGGCGAAGTGACACAGGAAACGCCCGCTATGTTAAAAACACGATTAACGGCAGAGCGGCAACGCGAGGCGGTGGATTCGATTGAACGCGACCCTCAACTGCAGAATTTAATTGATCGTTTTGATGGCAAACTGGATTTATCATCTGTTATACCGCTGGAACCCTGAGGAGAACGCATGAACGACAACCTTAATGAGCTGATGAAGCACGCCCAGAAAATGCAGGCCGACATGCAGGAGGCCCAGGAAAAGTTAGCGAAGGCTGAAGTTCGGGGCGAGTCGGGGGCTGGCATGATTACCGTCGTCATGACGGGGCGTCACGATGTGAGGCAAGTTATGATAGACGAGGCCGTGCTCAGTGAACCCAAGGAAGTCCTGGAAGATTTGCTGGCAGCCGCCGTTAACGACGCGGTGCGTAAAGTCGAGGCCTGCAACCAGGAGTCCATGTCGGGTTTGACAGCCGGTTTGAACTTGCCTGGCGGTTTTAAAATGCCGTTCTAGAGGAGCACTTGGCGATCGTATGAAATTGAGTCCTGCAATAGAAAACCTGATAGAGGCGCTGCGCTGTCTGCCTGGTGTGGGTCCCAAGTCTGCCCAGCGTATGACTCTGCATTTGCTGGAGCGCGACCGCGAGGGAGCTGCTAACCTCGCCCAAGCGCTGAGGGAAGCGACCGAGAAAATAGTGCACTGCAGCCGCTGCCGGAATTTTACAGAACTTCAGGTGTGCGAGATTTGTGCTGACCCGAAGCGGGATACCACTACTATCTGTGTAGTTGAAACACCTGCGGATGTGCTTGCTGTCGAAATGAGCGGTAGCTTTAGGGGTATTTATTTCGTATTGATGGGGCACCTGTCCCCAATCGATGGTATTGGGCCAGAGGAGATTGGTCTGGGCAGTTTTCACCAGCGAGTGATTGATGAGCGTGTTCAGGAAGTCATTCTTGCCACAAATCCGACAGTAGAGGGGGAGGCGACGGCCTACTACCTGACCGATCTGCTGCAGGGCAATGGTGTCAAAGTGTCGCGTATTGCGCATGGGGTGCCACTGGGTGGAGAGTTGGAGTATGTTGATGGCTCCACCCTGGCTCATGCCTTTTCAGGCCGCAGGCCGATGGAATAACCGTGGCCTGGCAGTTAATTGAATCCGATGATGCGCTGGCCGGTCTGCTGGAAGGTGCAGCTGGGTCTACGGCAGTCGCAGTTGACACGGAGTTTATGCGCCGCAACACATTTTACCCACAGGTGGCCCTGTTGCAGCTGTGCTTCGATGATCAGGCCTGGCTTATAGACCCACTGGCGATCACTGAAACAGGGCCATTGATCGATTTAATGGAAAATTCGGCCATCGTAAAAGTCCTCCACTCGGCCAGTGAAGACCTGGAGGTTTTCCAGCAGTGGTTGGGCGTGTTGCCGCAACCTTTATTTGATACGCAGCGTGCGGCGGCGCTCCTGGACCGAGGTTTTGGTGTGGGTTACCGGTCTCTGGTTCTGGAGATTTGCGGCGTCGATTTAGCCAAGGGTGAAACGCGCTCGGACTGGCTTCGAAGACCACTGACCGAATCACAATGTGAGTATGCCGCCCAGGACGTCATCCACCTGCTAAGCGCGTGGCGGTCACTGGATGAAGAATGTAATCAACAGGGAAAGCGCGACTGGGTGTTCAGCGACAGCCAGATTGCCGCGGGTTCCCTCGCTACAGCGGCGGGCCAGTTTCACAAGCGCATTAAATCTGGATGGAAACTCAACGCCCGGCAACAGCAAGCACTGGTAGCTGTTTGTGACTGGCGGGAGCAGATGGCGCGACACAAAGACAAACCTCGAAACTGGATTATTGATGACAAGGCCTGCCTGGGGTTGGCGCAGATGAAGTCGACTACCTGGAACGAAATGAAAGCACTGGACCTGCTATCTGCATCCGCACTGCGACACTATGGTTCAGAATTAGTGGCACTGTTGGAGCGGCAGCCTGACCTGGATGGCATAGAGACGCCTCAGCTACTACCCAGGCCGCTCGATTCTGGGCAGCGTAACCAGGTGAAGCAACTCAAGCAGACTGCAAAAAAAATAGCCGCCTCTCTGGGGGTGGCGCCAGAAGCGCTACTGCAAGCGAAGGACTACGAGGCACTGGTGCGAGAGGCCAGTGGTGAGCAGGTTACCGAGCCTCGGCAATGGCAGGGTTGGCGCGGCGAGTTGGTTGTATCGCCTCTGCGTAGAGCGCTGTCAGGAGAGGGGACTTGAGCATCTTGTGCCAGATTTTCAAAAGCTCTCGCAAGCAGGAGATGTATCTCTACGTGGAGAAAAATCGCGGTGTAGCCGATGTGCCCCTGGATTTGATGGAGCGCTTTGGGGAGCCATTAGAGGTTATGAGTTTGGTTCTGAGCAGCGACAAAAAACTGGCCAGGGCGAAGGCGAGTGATGTGTTGCAGGCAATCGCCAATCAGGGCTATTACCTGCAAATGCCCCCAACACCGGCCCAGATTTTACGCAGGGACGGCAGCGGTGCCTGACTGGTGGCACTCAAAGACACTGGAGGAACTCAACCAGAATGAGTGGGAGGCACTATGTGATGGCTGCGCTAAATGTTGTCTGCACAAGCTTGAGGACGAAGACTCCGGAGAGGTTTTCTATACCAAAGTTCGGTGCCGTTACCTGGTTGAACACAACTGCTCCTGCTCGGATTATGGCAATCGCTCGGTGTTGGTGCCCCACTGTATTCGCCTCATTCCGTCTGAATTAACGACTTATGACTGGCTTCCGACCACTTGCGCCTATCGTCTAAGGGCGCGGGGCCTGATGCTACCCGATTGGCACCCGTTGGTGAGCGGAGATCCAGAGTCCGTCCACCAGAGCGGGGTTTCAATTCGGGGCCGGGCGATTTCCGATGAATTTGTTCATCCCGACGGTTACGATGAGCATATTATCAGCTGGGTCGAATAGGAGAGTATAGGTGTTGACCGATAATTCTTATCTACTGGGTATCTGCGTCTACGTAGCGGCAGCCTGTGCTGCTTTGGCCTACCTGACCTGGTGGTTGGGTCAGTACTGGACGCAGGCCAGGGTCGCGCTCATTGTGCTGTTATGTGCGGCCCTGTTACTTACCCCGGCCCACCCCAATGCCGAAGTAACGACGTTTGCCCCAGCTCTGCTGGTGGTATTGTTTGAGGGAATGATTAACGGCGTAGAGGCCGCGCGACACGCCTTGAAGCCGTTGGCCTTCATGCTGTTTCTGGCTGCTGTTTTGGCTGGCTTGCTGCGGCTGATTGTATTTCGGAAGCCTAAGGCTTAATAAGGACGTTTAATGAAGGACTGGTGTACAGGGTGCTCGAATCTATTGCTGGGTATTTGGTTGGCGACTGTCCTTCCGGCGGCTGCCGACACTATATTGGGTGGGGGATTAAAACCGGATGTTCGATTACTCATCGATATCTCCGGCAGTATGAAGGTTTCAGATCCCGACAATCTTCGAGCACCTGCACTGAATTTAATGGTTCGTCTGCTGCCAGAGGGTTCCAGGGCCGGGGTGTGGATTTTTGGCCAGAATGTAGAGCAACTGGTAGACCATCAAGTTGTCGATGAGGCCTGGCGCACAGTGGCTCAAAAGGCTGTTGGCGATATAGACAATTCCGGGCAGCGAACCAATATACCAGCTGCGCTAGAAGCGGCGATGTACGACCTGAAGCGGATGGACCCCGCCTACCGAACCAGCATCGTGCTGTTGACTGATGGCAAGGTCGATGTATCGGAGTCACCTGTTGCCAATGCGACTGCCGCTCGCCGTCTGCTTTCAACCATGGCCCCCGAGCTCGCTGCTATTGGTATTCCTGTACACACGGTGGCACTGTCGGATGAGGCCGATTGGGATTTCCTTCGCTCGTTGGCAAGAAAAACCAGCGGCCTTGCTGAGAAAGCCGAGTCGGCGGGTGAGTTGACAGAAATTTACCTGCAAATGCTGGAAATGGTAGCCCCAACAGCGCGGGTACCCATAGCCGGTAGTCGGTTTCAAATCGATGACAGTGTTCGAGAATTTACAGCGCTGGTTTTCTTCGATAACCAGAGCACTTCACTGAGCCTGGCTGGCCCTTCGGGTAACCGCTATCACCCCGATCGACAGGTCGACCATATCGAGTGGTTCATTACGCCCCAGTTTGCCCTGGTGACAGTGGCAAAGCCACTCCACGGCGAGTGGCAATTGGTCATGCCCGAGGGTGCCAGAGGTCGGGTTACGGTCATTTCCGATCTGCGCATTGAAGTTGACCCTTTGCCTCACAGTTTACCGGCGGGGAAGCGTACCGAGCTTGGGTTGCGTCTCAGAGATAAGGGGCAGGTTCTCAAGAAAGAGGAGGTTCTGGAGCTGTTCGCCATTTCGCTGGAGATAGTAGATCCCGCGGGAGAAACCGAGGTCATCGATGTGTCCTCGTTGTACCCTGTTCCATCGGATGGCGAATTTCGTATTGCTGTCCCTGCTTTTGAACACCCGGGACGGTACGAACTGCTGGCTCGAGTGGCCGGAAAAACAGTGCGGCGCGAGCTTCCGATGTATGTGGAGGTGGTTGCCACCGCCACCAATACCACGATAAGCACGCGGGTGCAGGCCCTGCCCGAGCAGGATTTCAAACAATCGGCGATAGTCCTGGGCGGCCTGTTACTGGTGGTCGCTGTGGTGCTCCTTTGGCACCAGAGACGTCGCCGCCGGCGGCGCATAGAGCAGTGGGAACGCCGATCCAGGGATGCCATCGCAGAGGAAGGCGAACTGATCACGGGTATACACGCCAGTGAGGAAGAGGGCACCCCTGAAAAATTCCCCGCTTAATTTGTATCAATTCAGGTATTCCGCGCGCGCCGTAGCAAGACGCATTGTGCGGGGAATACTGGTTGATCTGAGTCGCTGCAATCTGTACTCTCTCCGGCTTGAATTTTAACTTTACAGTGGATGACACATGAAATTTGAAGGTACCGAACGCTATGTAGCCACCGACGATTTGCGGATGGCGGTAAATGCTGCGGTGACCCTGGAGCGGCCATTACTGATTAAGGGCGAGCCGGGTACGGGCAAAACCATGCTTGCCGAAGAAGTTGCTCTGGGCCTCGGTATGCGCCTGATTCAATGGCATATAAAATCGACGACCAAGGCACACCAGGGTTTGTACGACTACGACGCGGTGTCGCGGCTGCGAGATTCTCAACTGGGCGAGGACAAGGTACACGACATTGCCAACTACATTAAGCCGGGCAAATTATGGGAGGCCTTTGCCTCCGAAGAGCAGGTTGTCCTGTTAATAGACGAGGTGGACAAAGCCGACATCGAATTCCCCAATGATCTATTGGTTGAATTGGACCGGATGGAATTTTTTGTGTACGAGACAGGGGAGACGATCAAAGCAAAATTCCGCCCGATCATCATCATAACCAGTAACAATGAAAAAGAGCTGCCGGACGCCTTTTTGCGGCGCTGCTTTTTCCATTTTATCCAATTTCCCGATAAGGACACGATGCGGGAAATCATCGATGTCCATTACCCGGATATTACCCGGGACCTGGTGCAGGAAGCACTGGAAGTGTTCTTTGATGTGCGCGCTATCCCCGGGCTCAAAAAGAAGCCATCTACCTCCGAATTGCTCGATTGGCTGAAGTTGCTCATGGCCGATGATATTCCAGACGAAATACTCAAGGACAGGGACCCCACAAAGGCCATTCCGCCGCTGTATGGGGCCTTGCTCAAAAACGAGCAGGACGTGCACCTGCTGGAGCGGCTGGCTTTCATGCATCGCAGGGAAAACCGCTAAAATGCTGATCAACTTCTTCCACGGTCTACGGGATGCGGGGGTGCCTGTGACCACCCGGGAGCTGTTGGACTTGATGGAGGGGCTGAAACAAAATGTCGCCTTTGGCAGCATCGACGAGTTCTATTATTTCAGTCGAACCTGCCTGGTAAAAGATGAGAAATACTTCGATCGCTTTGATCGGGCATTTGGTCTTCACTTTAAAGAACTGGAAGCCCTTGACGACGTTATAGAGGCTTTGATCCCAGACGATTGGTTGCGCTCCGAGTTTATTAAGAATTTAACCGATGAAGAGCGAGAGAAGATCGAGTCGCTGGGGGGGCTGGAGAAACTAATAGAAGAATTCAAAAAACGTCTGGAGGAGCAAAAAGAACGCCACGAGGGCGGCAGCAAGTGGGTGGGTACCGGTGGCACCTCACCCTTTGGTCAGGAGGGCTATCACCCGGAGGGCATTCGTGTTGGCCCAAATGGTCGCAATAAAAAGGCGGTCAAGGTATGGGACAAACGAGATTTTAAAAATCTGGACGACAGTGTCGAACTGGGTATTCGCAATATTAAGGTGGCACTGCGCCGTTTGCGCAAGTTTGCCAGAACCGGTGCGGCGGACGAGCTGGACCTGGACGATACCATCAATTCCACCGCTCGCAATGCGGGATTGCTGGATATAAAAATGGTCCCCGAGCGCCACAATGCGGTGAAGATTCTGTTGTTTTTTGATGTGGGCGGATCGATGGATCCTCATGTGAGAATATGTGAGGAATTGTTCTCCGCCGCGCGGACTGAGTTCAAGCACATGGAGAACTTTTACTTCCACAATTTTCTGTATGAGAGCGTGTGGCGCAACAATATTCGTAGACACAACGACCGTACGCCGGTGCTGGATGTCCTGCATAAATACAGCCATGACTACAAAGTCATTTTTGTGGGGGATGCCTCCATGTCACCCTATGAAATTGCCCAACCCGGTGGTTCGGTCGAGCACTGGAATGAAGAGGCGGGCGACGTGTGGATGCGCCGTCTGAAGGACACTTACGACAAGGTTATATGGATTAACCCGGTGCCAAAGGAAGAGTGGGAGTACACGCAGTCGGTGGCCATGACGCACCAGATCATGGAGGGGCACATGTATCCATTGAGTCTCAGAGGACTGGAAGAGGGAATGGCGTTTCTAACCCGATAGCGCCTGTGCATAGGCAATCAGGCTGGCAGTAACCGCCACATTCAGAGATTCAACCCCATTGCGCATGGGGATAGACAGAGACATATCGGCCAGCGCCTGCACCTCCCTGGAAACGCCCTC
>JABHWT010000213.1 GCA_018657645.1 Halieaceae bacterium
AAGCAGCCATCACCGATAACACGATTATGCTGGTTGCCTCGGCTCCCACCTATCCCCATGGAGCGATTGATCCGGTCGGAGAGTTGTCCGCCCTGGCGAAGCGCCGCGGTCTCTGGCTTCATGTTGATTCCTGTGTCGGCGGCATCATTGGGCCTTTTATGCGCCAATTGCATGAGCCCATTCCCGAGTTCGGGTTCGCCCATGAAGGCGTCACCTCGATATCAGTCGACCTGCACAAGCACGGCTATACACCGGTGGGCGTCTCCACCATCATCTACCGCCATGCCTCACTTCTTGAACATCAGGAATTCGTTTTCAGCGACTGGCCCAACGGTCTGCATACAGCACCTGTGATAGTTGGATCGCGCCCGGCGGGTAGTCTTGCCGGGGCCTGGGCAACGATTATGTATCTGGGTGAGAGCGGATATCTTGAGCTTACAAGGCGTATCATTGAAATTCGAAATCGTCTGCTTGCTGGCATCGCTGCAATTGAAGAACTACAGATCTTCGGTAATCCCAAAATGACAATGATCGCCTTCGGTTCTGCCTCGGTTGACCCCTTCGCCATTGGTGAAATTCTTACCGCTAAAGGTTGGAACGTGCACCGTTTGCAGGAGCCGCGAGGTCTGCACCTGATTGTCGACCCCTTCCGCGATGACAGTTTATTGGATGACTACCTGACCGATCTGGCCGATGCGGTGAAGGAGGCCAGAGACAACAAGCAACGGGCAAAGGATGATCAGGTCACCTACGGATGAGCCATGTCATACCATAAGCAACAGAGTCAGGTGTACCGCTCGGGGAGATGCTGAACGGCGAAGAGGTACACTAGCTAGTGCCTGTCCAGAAACTCATTTGTAAGGATGCAGTCAGTAAAAAGTCGATCGGTGATAATGTCCATCAGGACCGTCTGCAGCAGGGACGCTGCAGCCGAGCCCCCATGGATGGGTCTACGGCGTGTCCTGATGGACATTATCATTGATCGACGCCACGACATGGATTCAGTACTGCAATACAAGTGTTTAATCGACTTTTGGAAGCGCTCCTATGTCATGTTTACGTCTAGGACACGCAGCAAGTACATCCATGTATGCTCGGCTGCTGCGTACCCGAAAAGAGGGGCAGGCCCTCCTGCAGCAGACGGTCCTAGACGTAAACATGACATAGGAACTCTATTCGACAATCATCACTCTTACAACAAAACATCTATTTCTGGATGCGCACTAGCTAACGTCTCAGCATCTTATTGATATACAAATATTTGCATATGCAAGAATATTTGTTCATTTTTCTCAGCTTTGTGCCTATTATGTCGTCGTCTCCCGATGTAACAGGCAACGATGGCACTCTCACACGCAATTATGACGGCCCTGCTGGAAGAAGACCTCTCCGGCTATGAACTGGCTAAGCGCTTTGACACCTCTCTGGGTTTCTTTTGGTGTGCGTCACATCAGCAAATTTATCAGGAACTGCGCAAAATGGCGGGTAAAGACTGGCTGTCTGCGCGTTCTGTGGAGCAATCAGGTAAGCCCAATAAAGTAATGTACTCGCTGACAAAACAGGGAAAAGAAGCCCTGGACCAGTGGGTGCTGGCAACGGGCAAGGTCCAACCGGCCAAGGATGACTTCCTGGTTAAACTCCACAATGTGGGCCATAGCGATGTCGCTCCAATTTTGGCGGAGTTGGACGGTCGGCAGGAGGCATCGAAAGCGCGCCTCGACCTGTACAAGCGAATTCGTCGCAAGCACTACACCAAGCCAAAATTGCTGCCAGATACCCAAAAAGGTGTTTATCTGACGCTGCTGCTGGGTATTCGCCAGGAGGAACATACCCAGCGGTGGTGTGACGATGCACGTTCATTGTTGCGCACCGTGAGGGCGATATAGCACAGCATCCACTCTATCAAGCAACGCGGTCTTCTGCGCCGGTTTATGGTGTGGGGCGTAGTCCAGTAGCGGCCTTTTGGCGTAGATGTGTCTTTGCCCGCAGGAGCGTCCAGCCACGACAGCTATTCAAAAAATTGCATAAAGTGAGAAGAATTCCTTGCATATGCAATATTTTGCATAATATCATGCTGACCATTCTAGCAAGAATGCCTCCGGGGGTATTGCGATGTAAGGCGCGTGCTCCATAGGAACAATTCAGAGGTATTAAAACCTCGTCGGGAGAAGACATAGTATGGGAATCCGAAACGCCAGCAATTTTATCGCACCGCTGTTATCTCTAGGCGTCACCCTTGGCACGTTCAGCGCGCCCACTGCAGCGCAGGAGCGAGCGATCGAGGAGATCGTCGTCTCTGCACTAAAAGGGTCTACAGGTACCGCCTTATCTGACACTGCAATGGGTATCAATGCAATAGAGGGTGCCTATCTGGAAGAGATTGCCGCAACCAGCATCAACGCGGTAATAGAGCGTACCCCCGGTGCCTCGTTGTTCCAGCTTAGTCCCAGAGCAACCACTATCCAAATAAGGGGCATATCCGCCAATCGCGGCGATGCTCTGGTGGGCTACTATCTGGACGATTTCGCCTATGTCAGCCTGCTGGGAGTGTCCACACCAGAGATCATCCCATTCGACCTGGAACGTGTAGAGGTACTTAAAGGCCCGCAGGGCACGCTTTATGGTGCGGGCTCAACCGGCGGAACCGTACGTATTTTGAGCAATAAAGCAAACACCCAAGATGGGTTTTCCGGCAACATTGAACTCGGTGCCCATACAATTTCGGAAGGTAGTGATGGGCATACCATTGCAGGTGTGCTGAATCTTCCCATCGTGCCCGATAAGTTCGCAGTCAGACTATCTGCCCATATCCGGGAGCGTGGGGGTTGGCTGGATTACGAAAATGGCCCCGACGACTTCAATGAACTCGACGGTGAAAATTACAAGGTTCAATTTGGATTTACTCCCAATGACCGTTTGAGAATTGATCTTGGATACCATAAATATGAGATTGAATCGGCGCCCATGTATTCTGATTCAGACCTGGTTTTCGCGCTTCCCGATGGCATTGATCACCCTGCAACAGAGCTCATCACTGGCCTGAGCGTAGGCTTTGTCGTCAGTGGCTTTGAGGATGCTCTTGGCCCACTGTATCCACTTTTTGAGCAGTCGATAGTGGAACAGGCAGTGCAAATTTATACACCCATTGTCGCTGGTTTGATGCCGCCGACACCGTATAGCCTTTCAGATTCAAGAGTGGCCCCACGGGGAACGCTTCCATTTGACGAGGGTGATTACGAACTGCTAACGACCGCTCTCACCTATGACTTCGATGCCGTTCAGCTGTACATCACAGCCAACAAAATAGAGGAAACATCGCAGGGCCTGGCACAGATTTCGCTCGCTCGCGACGGCTACCAGGGCAAAGATCTGGAAACCTCCAATATTGAAATACGACTTGCCTCCAGGAACGAGGGGCCGCTGAATTGGACGGCGGGCTATTTTTATCTGGATCACGAGGAAAGCTATTACCTGGGTGCTTCGGTCCCGCCCGAGATTGACCTTACAGCGGTAGGCGGTTACATCACACTGCCCATTGTTGGAGATATTCCGGTACCGTCGTTCAACGCACTGACCAGCCTGCTGTTGGCCGAAAACAAGATCGAATCAGAGCAGCAGGCACTATTCGGCGAAGCCCACTATCAGTTTACCGATGATGTTCAACTGACACTGGGGCTCCGCTATTTTGAGGATGAGCGTGAAGCCGTCGAAATTTCGGGTGCAGCTGATGTCATGGAAGCGCTGGGCCTGGATAATCCCTGGTCGGAGAAATTTGATGGCTTGACCGGCAGAGTAAACCTCAAGGTGAACTGGACTGACGACCTGATGAGTTACTTTAGCATCTCGAGCGCGCAACGCTCGGGTGCCATCAATTTGGGTAGCATCCAGGCAGCGGAATTTCTCAGTCGGCCAACTGGCTACCAAGCTCCTCCATTTACCGATGAAGAAAATCTGATCGCCTACGAAATTGGTGCCAAGTGGTTTGCAACTGACTCGTTTTATATTGACGCAGCGATCTACTACAACGATTGGGAAGACATTATTCTGGAGCTGACCGAGTTGTACATTGATCCCCAGGTGGGAATCGTTACCGCGGGTCTGGTCAGGGAAAACGCAGGCGATGCCAAAAGCTATGGGTTTGAAGGAAGTGTTAACTGGGTTCCCACGGATTCGATCACCGTGACTGCCGGACTCAATCTGATGGAATCGGAGTATGTTAATACATCTGCAGGGTCCAGCGTGGAGGATGGTGATGCGATTCAATCTGTGCCCGATTGGACTGGATTCGCCAGCATCGACTATGTCCGACCGGTCTCGCTTTTTGGTGGTTCGAATTTTGTTGCCGCCCTTTTCGCGAGCTACACTGGAGAGCGGTTCTCTTATGGTAGCGGTGGAGAAACAGCCAAGACCGATGGATTCTCACGTCTCGATGCGAGAGTTGGACTGCAAACCGAGTCATGGAGTCTTGTTCTACACGTGCAAAATTTGACTGATTCCGATGACCAGACATTTAACACCACAGGTAGCCTTGCCATTGAACCCTACGATGTTTACATGCAGCCTCGCACCACTGAACTGGTATTGAAGTACACCTTCTAATTACGAAGCAGAAGCGCGTGACCTGGCCGGCTGTTAATGGCGTCAGCCCGGCCTTGGTTTTGGCGATATGAGTCGGCACGCTACATTTATAGCTACACCGGTGAAAAGTCGCCATCCGATAGCCCATTTTGAGGGATCACAATGAAAACCGTCAAAGTACTTGGGTTGGTGGTAATTGTCGTTATCCTGATTGGCATCGGACTCTCGATGACGGGCTATGGGGGGCGCCTGCTGTTCTGGGCATTTACGACCTACAACAAACCCGCAGGAGAATTTGACCCACAAGACGCCGTTGCCGCTCCGGACTATGGACTGCCGATCAACTGGGCTGCCTTGCCCGCAAAAAAGGACCCGGCGGATCTTGTACCCGAGGGCATTGCAGTGCGGCCACAGGGGGAACATCCGGTCGATGTTTTCTTTATTCACCCCACGGGTTTTCTGACGTCAGGTAGCTGGACATCACCGATGAACCTGGCATCCGGCACTGAACAAAACACCGCGTATATGATGGCCAACCAGGCCAGTGCTTTTAACGGCTGCTGTAACATCTATGCTCCCAGGTACCGGGAAGCCAATATATTTTCCTACTTTGCCGGTTCTCCGGCTGATCGTGACGAGGTGCTTGGATTTGCGTATCAGGATGTGAAACGCGCGTTTGAGCATTACCTTCAACACGAGAACCAGGGCAGACCTTTTATTATTGCGGGCCATAGCCAGGGTAGCCACCATGCCAGGCGTCTGCTAAAAGAGGCGGTTGACGCCAGCGATCTACACCAGCGAATGGTGGCGGCCTATTTAATTGGCTCAATCATCATTCCAGTATCGCCGTCCTGGTTTGCTTCGCTGAACCATATTACTCCCTGCGAGAATGCCGAGGATATACACTGTGTGGTGCATTGGGATACGATGCCCTCCGGTGCGCCCGCACTGGAACGACCCGAAGAGAGTCTTTGCACCAACCCCCTGTCCTGGCAGGTTGATGAGGAACTGGCGAACGAGGACCTCAATGAAGGCGCGGTTGTTCCCACTGGGACACTTAACGCCGCCATCGGCAAGCACGCTGATACGCCGGCGCAACAGGTTTTTGAATCACTGGGAAAACCGATAAACGGGCTAACCTGGGCTCAGTGCAAAAATGGTACGCTCTATGTGAAGAATGAACTGGCGACAGGATTTGAAGTCGATGATATGGGAACCTATCACGTGCTCGACTACGCGCTGTTCTATATGAATATTCACAACAATGCGAAACGACGCTCACAGCGCTACTTGACCGGTTCCGCTTCACCGTGATGGGCTCGCTGTACTCGTCCACCCCTTAACTACCGGCACCTCTTTCTATGTCTTCACTGCCTTTTAGCACCAAATTCACCTACAGCCTGGGACAGCTCTCCTGGGCCGCCAAAGATACGTCTTTTCACTATTTTCTGTTTTTCTATTACACCCAGTTTTTAGGACTATCGGCCAGCCTCGCTGGTTTGGCGGCCCTGCTTGCCCTCATTGCCGATGGGATATCTGACCCCATTATTGGGCAGGTTTCGGACAACTGGCGAGGGGGAAAATGGGGCCGCAGACATCCCTTCATGGCGATGGCAATAATCCCGTTCCCTCTGTTTTTAGTTGCTATATTCAATCCCCCAGAGGGCCTTTCGCAATCGCTGCTATTTGCCTGGTACCTGACAAATGCCATCGTCATTCGTACATTTCTTACCTTGTTCACGGTGCCTCATTTGGCTCTGGGCGCAGAGCTCTCCGAGGACTATGAAGAACGTACCAGTATTGCAACATTCCGCAATCTCATGGGCTATACCGGTGGCCTGAGTATCCAGGTGATTGCCTGGTTCGTGTTGATTCCCGCCGCCACGGCAGCAGGCATGGCGGCCAACGGTTATCGCAATGTTGGTTTTGTAGCCGCGGGGGTCGCGGTGTTGGGTATGGTTGCCGCATTTCTGGGTACGCGCGATCGCATTAAACACCTGGCGAAGACTAGCGAGGCACAGCAGGCCAGGCCGTGGTATTACGCCTTTAGTGACGTGATGGCAATGCTGAAAAACCACTCTGCAAGGGTATACCTTGGTGCCAATCTGGTACTGGTCACTGCGGTAGGTGTGAGCAACACCATGCTGCTGCATGTTAACAATTTTTTCTACGGGTTCAGCCCGCAACAGACAGGTATTTTTATGCTGTGCATATTCTTATGCCTGTTACCAGCAGGGTGGCTGGCCAAGCATTGTGTGCGTCTGTTTGGTAAAGAGCGAGGGGTCATCCTGTTGATCTGCTGCATGGCTCCAATCGGCCCCATACCGATACTGGCGCATTTGTACGGACTGACGCCGCCCTCGGGCAGTACCGGTTTACTGATAGTTGTTTGCTCGTTTATCGTTTTGCATCAATCTTTCTACATTGCCAATATCAACATAGCGGGTGGCATGGTTCCCGATATAGCCGACGAAATGGCCCTGAAGTCGGGAATGCGCCAGGAGGGCATTATCAATTCTGGCATGATGCTGGCCCAGAAAATGACATTTGGCCTGGGCGCTTTCTTCGCGGGCATTGCCATAGACTTCGCCGGTTTTGAAGGCGTTACGGATGTATCTCAGGTTACCGACACCATGTTGACCCGGCTGGCGTGGGTCTATGGCCCGGGTTTGATGTTTATTTCATTACTCGTCGCGCTTATTTATAGCCGTTACAAACTATCCAGGTCACGGCTGGATGATGTGCGACGTCAACTGGCTACAGTACCCTCCTGATGCCTAGTCCTGTGTGTTAACTCCCGCTGCGCTGAGCTTCTCCACCAGCGGCTGTAACTGTCCTTCATAGTGTCGCCACTTGCCCACTGAACTGTTGTATAAACCTCGGCGGACCTGTACCGCACTAGCGGTGGAGGTAGATGCCTGGCTCTTTTCGAAAGCAAGGCACTGTTGTTCCCAGGGCAAGTTACAGTGAGACAGCAGGTGGCGGCTCTGTAATTCCAGATCTGCAACAAGTTCCTCGTATTGCACAGTATGAATCATTCCCGGCAGAACGGAATTCCAATGGGCCATCAGCTCGCGGTAAGCGAGGTAGTAATCACCCAATTCCTGCAGGTTGTATGAGAAAGGATAAGCATCCCGGAACAGGGTTTTATAGATGGCATAACAACAGTCCATGGGATTGCGTTGCACATGGATGATTTTCGCACCGGGTAAAGCCAGATGAATCAATCCCGTATACAGGAAGTTGAGCGGTAACTTGTCTACAAAATGTGCACAACCGTGTGCTCGCGCTCGCGTGCTCTGCAGATAGGCATCGCCAAGTTTCTGAAAATTCAGCCTCCCGGTCAGTGCCAGCATATCGTTTTTTGAGGGTGTTGTTATAGCGTTGTCAGCTGAGTGAGCCAATTCCCGAACAGCGCGCATCATTTCCCTGGGGAAGTCATTTAGCTCGCCGGCGGCCTGAACTTTGGAGTGCGCTCCCAGTATACGTTCCACCAGTGTGGTGCCAGTGCGCGGCAAACCCAATACGAAAATTGGCGGGCTGTGCCCGGTCACCAGGGAATCATCTGGGAACATCCCGGCGCTAAAAATTTCTCGCAACCGGGCCATTGTATGCAGGTCGCTTTCAGGCTGGTAGCTCAGGTGCTGCCTGCGCAGCGCGGCCCCCTGCTGTAAGTAGTGGAAGGACTTTTCTGTGTTGCCGGTGTCCTCCAACTCCCGGGCCAGTGAGTACAGTACCTGCACTTTTCCACTGGGTTTTTTTATGCCTGAGCGCAGTAGATTCTCAAGGGCGCCAATGTGGTTGTCTGTAGCGTTCGGATCGCGCAACTCAGACTGGGCATACCAGGCGTCGTAATCACCGGGGTCTAACTGTATCGCTTTGGCCATATTCCCGCGCGCGGCACCCAGGTCACCGAGCGAGCGTTGTGCGGTAGCAAGATTGAAATAGTGGGTCCCATTGCCGGGCTCGAGCTCACTGGCTCTGAGATAGATTGCGTAAGCCTCGTTCATTAATTCCAACTGGCTGAGAAGCCCGGCCAGTGCAGAACAATCTTCGACGTGCTGAGGTGGCGATGCCGACATTTTCAGCAGCATTCCCCTGACCTCGGAATCTTGCCCGAGCTGCACCATGCAGGTGGCGCGATGCAATAACCAGGGCGTTGTGGCCGGCCGCAGGGTCAGGGCCCTGTCGATTGCGGCCATGGCGGTCTCCGGGTTCTTCAGCCGGAGGGCCAACAGGCTGGCCGTGTACCATCCGTGGGCATAGTCCGGATATGTCCCGGTCAGCTGACGGCTGGCACTCTGGGCTTCTTTAAGCTTTCCCTGT
>JABHWT010000314.1 GCA_018657645.1 Halieaceae bacterium
AGTTGCCCGCCTTTCTGAATCGCTACGCAGGTTTGCGCCACAATGCCCGAGCGTCCATTGCCGCCGCCGGCGATTATATTCCAGGCCTATATGTCAGTACAGCCCACGGTTCCAGAGGCCTGACCTCAGCCCCATTAGCCGGGGAGGTGCTGGCCAGCATTATATGTTGTGAGCCGCCCCCGCTTTCCAGAGAGCTGCTTCGGGCAATTGCACCTGCGCGCTTCCTGATTCGGGACCTGGGTCGCAACAGGGTTTAGCAATGAAGCTCGCCATAGCACTCATTCCCCTACTGCTTATACTGGCCTCTCCCGTTTCGGCCAAGTCCGCGTTTGGCTATCGGGTGACCGCAAAAATACCCCAACCCCGGGAAAACTTTGTACAGGGACTGGAAATACTGGATAATTACCTGTACGTCAGCACCGGGGGTTACGGTACTTCCCGTCTGTTGCGCTATCACTTCAAAAACGGGCAATTGGACACCGGACAACAGTTGAACCCCGATTTGTTCGGCGAGGGAGTAACGGTTTTTGGCGAGCTTATCTATCAACTCACCTGGCGAGCGAGGGCAGTTCTGGTCTACCACAAGGACAACCTGAAACTGGCCAGTTGGTTTCGCATTCCCGGCGAGGGCTGGGGGCTAACCCACGATAACCGGCAACTTATTTTCAGCGACGGTACGGATCAATTACTTTTTTTATCTCCACACACCAGGCAAATTACAGGCGCGATATCGGTCACAGAGAATGGTCAGCCGGTGCCCAGATTGAATGAACTCGAATGGGTGGAGGGACGTATCTGGGCAAACATCTGGAAGACAGACCGGGTCGTGATAATCGATCCTGCAAACGGCGAGGTCACTGCCAGCATTAACCTGCAAGGTCTGCTGCCGGTCGCAGAGCGCCACGATAACACCGATGTGCTCAATGGCATCGCCAGAGATCCCGCCGATGGTTCCATATGGGTAACCGGCAAGCGCTGGCCATGGATCTACCAAATTGAGCTATTACCTCAACCCAATCAGAGACAAAAAAATGCACAATGATAATACCACGCTGCCCGATACCCACCCCGCTTTTGAGGCAGTCCACCAGGAGACCATAGATTCCCTGAATGTCCGGGTAGAACATTACAGACACCGCGGCACCGGAGCAGTCCACTACCACCTGAGCTCCGAAAGTACTGAAAACGTGTTCCTGGTCGCCCTGCGTACTGTGCCGGAGGACTCCACCGGCGTCGCGCATATACTCGAACATACAGCCCTTTGCGGCAGCGAGCGATTTCCTGTTCGGGATCCTTTTTTCATGATGCTGCGCCGCTCTCTCAACACATTCATGAATGCCTTTACAAGCAGCGACTGGACGGCCTACCCCTTCGCCAGCCAGAACACCAAGGACTTCAACAACCTGCTGGAAGTTTATCTGGACGCGGTTTTCTTTTCTCGACTAGACCCGCTCGATTTTGCCCAGGAGGGTCACCGGGTGGAGTTTTCACAACCCGATGATCCCACCACTGATCTGGTTTTCAAAGGGGTTGTATACAATGAAATGAAGGGCGCCATGAGCGCCGTCAGTACGAGCTTGTGGAACAAATTGTGCGAGGAACTATTTCCTACCACCACCTACCACTACAGTAGCGGCGGTGATCCCCAGCACATTCCGGACCTTTCCTACGAGCAGCTAAAAACCTTTTATACCAGCCACTACCACCCCAGCAACGCCATTTTTATGACCTTTGGCAATATTCCAGCGAGCGAGCACCAGAGCACATTCGAACACAGGGCACTCGGTCGCTTCCAAAAACTGGATCAACGAATTCAGGTACCGGCTCAGCAGCGCCTGACCGCACCGATTCGCATCAGCGACACCTATGCCTATGACGATAGCGGTGAATGCGCCAGCAAGACTCATATTGTCATGGGCTGGATGTTGGGGGAGAGCACCGATCTGGAACAATTACTGGAAGCTCAACTGCTGGCCAACGTACTGCTGGACAATAGTGCATCTCCCCTGCTGCACGCACTGGAGACCACTCACCTGGGCCTGGCACCCTCCCCCCTGTGTGGGCTGGAAGAGTCAATGCGGGAAATGGTGTTTTGCTGCGGTATAGAGGGCAGTGAAACCGAGCACGTCGATGCACTGGAAAAACTGGTACTGGAGGTGCTGACAACAGTCGCCGAGCAGGGTGTTGCGCAGGATCGACTGGAGGCAGTATTACATCAACTGGAGTTTCACCAACGGGAAGTCACGGGCGACGGCTTCCCCTACGGGCTGCAGCTTATTATGCAAGCACTGGGATCAGCCACCCACTACAATGACCCCATTGCATTATTGAATCTCGATCCTGTAATAGACAGTTTGCGCCAGCAAATACTCGACCCGGACTATATCCGACAACTGGCTCGCAAACTCCTGCTGGATAATCCGCACCGCGTTACCCTGACATTGACACCAGACAGGGAGCTCTCTGCCCGACAAACAACTGCTGAATGCGAGCGCCTCGATGCCCTCAAGGCACAACTGAATCCGGCTGCACAGCAGGCGATTGTCAAGACGGCGGCAGATCTCGTACAGCGCCAACAGCAAGTAGACGATGAAAGTATCTTGCCCAAGGTAGAACTTGCAGACATTCCCGCCGGTTTACCGGAACTGAAGTTTGCGAGCAGCAAGCGAAATGGTATCGAAATAAGTGCCTATGGACAGGGAACCAACGGTGTCGTTTACCAGCAAGTCGTGGCGTCTCTGCCCCACCTGTCTGCAAATGACCTGCAATTTCTACCCGCTTATACCAGCATGCTCACGGAAATGGGGTTGGGTGATAGCAGCTATCTCGAGGCACAGCACCGCCAGGCCGCTACCGTAGGGGCCATTAGCGCCTTCACTTCAATGCGCGGAAAGATCGACGATGCCCAGGCCATCGACGCCAATTTCATACTTTCGTCCAAGGCACTGCATCGCAATGCCAAAGCTCAGCTCAACCTAATGCACGACACCTTGAAAACCGCGCGCTTCGATGAAACAGCTCGAATAGGTGATTTAATCAGCCAGCAACGGGCCAGACGCGAGCAGGCAGTCACCGGTAACGGTCACGGCCTTGCGATGGCCGCTGCCAGCGCGGGTATGAGTCCCCTGGCACAGCTTAATCACCATCAGTCGGGCATGGCCGGTATTAAAGCACTGCGCGAATTGGATGAAGAACTTCGCGACCCGAAGGCACTGGATTTATTTGCGCAGAAATTAGCGGAGGTTCATGCACAGATAACCGCGATGCCAGTGCAGTTACTGACAATAGCAGAAGCAGAAAAAATTGATCTTCTCGCCAACGAGGCCTCTGCCCTATGGGCGGACAGTTCCATGTCGGCGTCCCCCCAACCATTCAGCCTAACCCCTATACGTGACCGGGTTGGCGAAATGTGGGTTACCAACACCCAGGTCAATTTTTGCGCTCGCGCCTATCCCACGGTATCAATTGCCCACCCCGACGCGGCTGCACTTGTGGTCCTGGGCGGTTTCCTGCGCAATGGTTTTCTGCACCGGGCCATTCGCGAGCAAGGTGGCGCATACGGCGGTGGCGCCTCCCAGGAGTCGGGGATAGCTGCCTTTCGCTTTTATTCCTATCGCGATCCTCGAATGGCCGAAACCCTGGGGGATTTTGACAGGGCTGTGGACTGGATGCTCGATACAAAGCATGAATACCGCCCTCTGGAAGAGGCGATTCTCGGCGTAATAAGCAGTTTGGATAGCCCCGGCTCACCAGCGGGCGAAGCCAAGCAGCACTTTCACAACCGCCTGTTTGGTCGCAGCCACGCCCAGCGAGAGCAGTTCCGGGCCCATATACTGGCGGTGAGTCTGGAGGATCTACAGCGGGTTACCGCGACCTACCTACGCCCGGAGTTAGCCAGCACTGCAATAATTACTGGCTTAGACCAGCGCGAGACCAGCGAGCCACTGCGCGAGGAACTATCGCTCGCACTGAGGGAACTGTAAGGCGCCGCGGCAGCAATCAGAAATCATCGTTTGCTAAATTCAGGGGCAGGATGGACACTCGTCGCGCTTGTGCGAGCGTCTGGGGCGGCGATCTTCATGCATTGCTCTGGCCAATTCCCGCTGCTCCTCGGTGAGTAACAAATTCACCTGCGCATGAGTACTCGCTTTTGAGTATGTAAGCCTCGAGGTGATCTCACCCACCTCGTTGGCCATGTGTTGAACCTGGCCGGCGTCATAATTATCCGATTGCGCCCTGAGCTGCTTATGTAAGGCCTTGAGCCGCTCGCGGTCCGGGGCAGTACTATGGTGCTCGCTCTGTACCAAATTGCCGATCTGCAGTTCCTGATCGGCCGACAAGTCAAGCCTTTCAACCATGCGAGCGACCAGACGCTCGGGGTCTGGCTCAGAGCGACCCGCCGGTCCGAAATCATGCCTGGCAAAGGCGATCATGGCCATACTACCAAGTGCCAACACAATCAAATATCGAAAGATGGACTTACGCATTGTACTGTCTCCTGTGGTTTATAAAAATCTACTCGAAATGCACGTATTACCAGATTAAAGTCTAGTCGGGAGACCAGTTAAGGTGTTCGGTATTCCGGTAAAGAAGTGTTAAGTTCAGGTGACAAGTCCCGATCTCTTGTCCAAACTAACTGCACCGCAATTAATGGCACATTCAGAGCCCATGACCATACCGCGTGTTCTTATAATTGATGACGATCAGGAACTGTGTGCGCTACTGGCCGAGTTTCTCAAGCTCGAGGGCTTCACCACCCACGCCATCTTTGATGGCGCCGAAGCACTCCATCACTGCCGCAGCCACAACTACAATGCAATTATTCTCGACATTATGCTGCCGGGCATGCAAGGTCTGGAAGTATTGCGCAAACTGCGCGAATTCAGTCATACACCAATCCTTATGCTGACTGCCAGGGGTGAAGATACCGACCGAATTGTGGGGCTGGAAATGGGCGCTGACGATTATCTGCCCAAGCCCTGCAATCCGCGAGAGCTAGCGGCTCGCCTGCGAGCGATACTAAGACGCTTTGAGGGGCAGTCAGCCTCAAGCAATGCCCCGGTTGTCGTGGGCCAGACCCGTCTTAGCAGTGCCGACCGCAGCGCCAGCTACAAAGGCGCAGACCTGAATCTTACCAGTGCTGAGTTCAACGTACTGCACACCCTACTGTTGCAGGCGGGCCAGGTCGTGGATAAAGACTCTCTCAGCGAGCGCGCACTTGGCCGCCCACTGCAGGCCTACGATCGTAGTATCGATGTTCACATAAGCAAAATACGCAAAAAGCTCGCGCTCCAGGGTGGTGAGCATCTTATAGTCAGTGTCCGCGGTGCGGGCTATCAATTCACGACTAGCCCAGATGCATCTGACCCATGACGCTACGAGGCAACCTGTTCGTTAAAGTTTTCATCGGTTTTTGGCTGATGAGTATGGCAATCGTCGGTAGCTGGTTGCTGACCTCGCACTATTTCGAGTCACTGCCGGAGGGACCATCGCGACCGATAGCCGAGGGACCACCCCGTCAATTCTGGCTGCGATTGATCTATAACCTGCAAAACAGCAGCGGTGAAGAGCTGCCCCACATACTCCGTAAGATGCGCCGCGAGCACGATATCGACATCTACCTGCTGAACGCTCGGGGCAAGGATATCTTCGATAGGAAATTAGTACCCGATATTATCCGAGTAGCCAGCCAGCTCAAGGGCCCACGGAGTAAGCGAGCAGTTGAAAGTCGGCTCGGCAATATCGTAGGCCATAGAATATACCGCACTGACCATGGCCCCCTACGCGCCGTGGCCGTGTTTCATCCACCCAAACCAAGCGTGATTAACACATTGAACCAGAACCTGTGGCTTCGCATTGCACTGGCGATAATTATCAGCGGGCTGGCATGCTTTGTGTTATCGCGAGCGGTCACCAATCGACTCAAAGAACTGCAGTTGGCCTCGCGCCGACTGGCTAATGGCGACCTGAGTACCCGGATTGAAGTCCGTCAGCGCGGTGGGGACGAAACCGATGAACTGGCCCGGGATTTCAACTCCATGGCAGTGCAACTCGGGGATAAAATCGAAGCACAAAAGCGCCTCATGGGCGATGTATCCCATGAACTGCGCTCTCCACTTGCGCGATTACGCATCGCTCTCGCGCTCACTCAGGACGACCCCGATCACCGCACCCGTCACCTGGCTCGTATCGGGCACGAAGCCGAGCGCCTGGAGGCACTGATAGACCAATTACTCTCCTCCCAGGCGGGAGACGTGACGCTCGATGCACATATAGATCTGGTATCGCTGCTTGATGAACTGTGTCGCGATGCCAGTTTTGAAGGCAGGGCATGTGACAAGCAGGTGATCTTTACCACCTCCCTCGGACAGGCCCTGGTTACCAGTCACGCCGACCTGCTGAAAAAATGCTTCGAGAACATCCTGCGCAACGCCCTAAAATACACCAACGAGCACTCCCAGATTAAAGTTAGTCTGAAATACCTTGAAGATCACTTTATTATTCACGTTGAGGATCACGGGCCCGGTGTGCCAGAACTGGAGCTGGATAAAATCTTTGAGGATTTCTATAGGGTAGATACGGCAAGGCCCAGGGATACCGGAGGCTATGGCCTCGGGCTGGCCATAGCCAAACGAGCCGTCGTATTACACAGAGGACGCATAGAGGCGAATAACACGGGCCGCGGACTCGCCATTGTCGTCACCTTGCCCGCTCACCTGGAGTAAGCCACTCAGCGCCCAACATCTAGTGTACCTTACTCGATGTAAACACCCTCACCATCGGCCGTAAACACGTCGAGCAAAAAACGTTCCTGTGGTTTCTCCGATGCGGTTTTTGGAATCTCTGCAACAACCTGAAGGTAGGTCGGTACAAAGTTGGGTTCCAGTCCACTCCTGCAGCGAGCAAAAACAGCAGCCGGATCAAAGCTGACTGGCTCGGCTACCACTATGGCGGCCACCACGTCCTTCTCTCCGGGTGAGCCACTTGCAGCGGGGACACCGTAAACGAAGACATCGCTTACTTCCTCACATTCTGCGACCACACCCTCGACAAATCCAGGGTTTACAAAATCACCATTGTGGCGGATTCCTCCACCCCTGCGGTAGTCGAAGAACAACCATCCCTCATCGTCAGCATGGCAAATATCACCGCTGCGTAACCATCCACCACGGGTTTTTGCGTCGGAGGCTTTGTCATTGGCATAGTACTCGACCCGGGGCGCCACCCCTCCCTCTGGACGACAGACCAGCTCTCCTTGCACTCCGGGTGCACAGGGCTGGTCATTGTCATCGACCACCCGCATTTCCAAACCAGGCACCGACTTGCCAAAGGAACCTATTGGCCCCTGGCCCAGCGGTTTTATAGCCATTCCGCCTTCAATGGCGCCATAGCACTCCAGTATCTGCAAATTGAAGCGTTGTTCAAAGCGCTCCCAGATGGCTTGCGGCATGCCGGCACTCACCACAAATTTAACCGGGTTATCCCCGTCGTTGGGTTTTTCCGGCTCGGAGTAGATGGCCGTGGCCATCCCCCCCAATAAATTGAAGCAGGTATTACCGTACTTACGGGTAATATCCCACAATCTAGACTTGGTAAATCGACGGCTGAACACCGCGCGCAATCCCTGACCAAGGGCCGGAGCCAGAGTCATCAATTGAGCGTTACCGTGGGTTAAAGAAAGGCCGGTATAAGTCTGCTCCTGCTCGCCAAAACCCACCAGGTAGCCAAACATCGTGGCCGCGCCATACTGTTCATTGGTTCGCACGACCCCCTTTGGATCGCCAGTAGTGCCCGATGTATAGATAATTTCAAGGGGGTCTGCCGCTGTTTGCAACCGAACATCCACTGCTTCAAAGGGACGGTCAACCACCGCCGCAAAACTCTCTGCACCATCTACCAGGTCGGTTGCCAGGTACTCATCCTCGCGACTCTCCAGAACCCAGATCCACTCCAGATTGGGCAGTAGCGCGCGTACATCGGCCAATTGAGCCAGACTATAGTCCGCACAAATCACCCCCCGGCACTTGGAGTTGTTCAATGTAAAAGCCAGTTTCTCTCCACGGGTGCGAGGATCAATGGGCACAAAAACACAGGCGGACACCGAGGAACCCACCATGC
>JABHWT010000313.1 GCA_018657645.1 Halieaceae bacterium
ACATCGCATCCAGTAGTGCCAATCCCATCCCGCCATATTCCTCAGGTATTAGCAGTCCCGCAATACCCAGATCAGCCAACCCTTGCCAGATGGTGGGGTCTGGTATCGTGTTGTGCTCCACTGAAGCGCGCACCTTGTCCAGAGGCGACTTGTCATCAAGATAGCGGTTGACGCTGCTTTGCAGCATGATCTGCTCTTCGCTCAAGCAAAATTCCATTAGCTTGCTCCTCCAGTAGCCACTGTAGCGGGCTTGGGCTCCCGCGGCATCTGAAGGCCCCACTCTGCAATAATATTCTTCTGGATCTGCGCCGTGCCTCCACCAATTATCAAACCCAGATCGAACATATAGCTGCGCTGCCAGATGCCCCGGTTGCGCAACCGAGGAGTGTCACCATACAAGATTCCCAATTCACCCATGACGTCAATCGCCAGAGCCGCGAGCTGGTGGTTGAGCTCACAGCCCTGCAGCTTCACTATGAGGCCGGCAATACCCGGATTTTCTTTTTTTAGTTTGCCGGTCAGTAATCTCATACCGTTAAATTGCATTGCCAGCACCCGAGCCTGCAATTTAAGGAGTCGGTCTCGCATCACCGGGTTCTCCATCAGGGTTGTGCCATCGACAGTTTCCTCTCGCATCATCTTAATAATGGCATTCAGGCGGGTGCCGGCCTGGTTCGGGTCGCCAAGCATTCCTCGCTCGTGTTTGAGTGTCGAGTTTGCCACCATCCAACCCTGGCCGCGCTCTCCCACGATGTCCTTCTGCGGCACACGCACATCGGTGAAAAACACCTCGTTAAACTCCGCGTGACCAGTCATGGTTTTCAGTGGACGCACCTCGATGCCGGAAGTCGCCATGGGAAACAGCAAATAGCTGATCCCCTTGTGCTTGGGTGCATCGGGCTCGGTGCGCACCAGGCAAAAAATCATGTCGGCCTCGTGGGCGGTACTGGTCCATATTTTTTGTCCATTAATTATAAAGTCATCACCGTCTTCCGTTGCCCTGGTCTGCAGGCTGGCCAAATCGGAACCAGCGCCGGGCTCGGAGTAGCCCTGACACCACAACACTTCGCCGCTCAGGGTTTTCGGAATCCATTGCATCTTTTGCTCCTCACTCCCCAGTTCCAGAAGTGTAGGTACCAGCATTGACACACCCTGCCCGGCCAGCCCACCCGGTGCACCGGCGCGAGTGAATTCCTCGGCAATAATGCGAGACTTGAGAATATCCAGCTCTCCGCCATGGCCGCCGTATTCCTTGGGAACAGTACGGGCCGTATAGCCGCGCTCTATGAGCATGGCTTGCCAGGTACACATCTCGGACGAGGGCCGTCCCAGTGACTGCCGAGAGGGCCAGCGCTCGCGACTTTCCGCCAGAAATTCCTGCACTTCATCTCTAAACTGCTGGTAGGACTGGCTATACGCTAAATCCATGGCTTATCGCTCCTTTTATACGGGTATGAAAATGTTCTTGCCATCAAGCTTTGACACGGTACCTCGCATGCCCAAAGCATCTCGCTGCATTAGATTCTGCAGCACCTCGGACGTAGAGGGAGTCTCGGCCAGGAAACGAGTCCCATCTTCGAGCCTGCCCACGATAAGCCCACGCTCCACCCCTTTGCGCGTATGCAGAACGGTGTAGGTTTCGACCCGGGCCGGGCCCTCTGGATCCTCTGTAAAACTCGGGTGATCCTGATTCAAAATCGATTGCTGGTAGCTGGCGGGGTCCTCCCGCTGCCAGGGCCTCTGTAGCGGCGTTGTGGAATAAATCCCCAGCGCGTGCTTGGTAACAAACCAACCATTGGCATTGAGCAGACCAAAGGTGCCGGGTTTTTCGCGCAGACGATCCATCATAGTGGCAATCGAGTGCATTACATAATTGTTTCCCGGACCACCAAAATAAGGCAGCCCGCCGGTAACCGTCAGGCCGCGGGGATCATCTAGAGCAATGCCCAACTCATCACAGGCAATTTGAACCGCAGAGGGAAAACAACTATAGATATCAAAGAAATCCATGTCTTCAACGGTCTTCCCGGCCATGGCAAAAGCCTGTTCACCGATTGCACGAATCGCAGGAGAGGAGTGGAAATTAACCCGATCTGTCACATTCCATATGTCGTTGGCATCACCACAGCCGTGCAGATAGACCATCCTGTCCTCGCTCACTCCCAGTTCCCGCGCTCTGGCCAGTGAGGTCAGAATCAGCGCTGCTCCCTGATTGGTCTGGATAACAGAATTGAGATACTTGGTATAGGGAAAACCAACGTAGCGGTTAGTGTCCGAAGGTGTGGCTATCTCCTGAGCAGTATGCAGCGCAGGAAACCAGGACAGAGGATTTTCAGCAGCTACCTCGCAGTACCGCTGAAACAACTCGCCCAGTCGACGTCTGTGCTCCTCGAGACTCCAACCATTCTTACCCCGCAGCGCATTTTCAAACAGTGGGTAGCAGGTCGATGGAAGGTGCAGACCAAAATCTCTTTCGTGCTCGGTAACCGGCGGCCGGAAATCTCCCAGCAACTCCGGCTCACCACCGGGGTCATCACTCCAGCCATTCATCGGCAGGCCCTGTTTAAGGCGGCCAATCATGGATTTGAGGGCCTCGGCACCGGTCAATAAGACAGTGCCGGTTCTTCCCTGGGCAATGTCCTGAGAAAATCTATTCACCAGCATTTGGGGCGTATTGCCGCCAGACCGGGTGTAAAATTTAGTGGGCGGGTCGATCTGGAGCAGGTTACACACCGTCTGCGGGACATTTTTATACATCCCCCTGGCACCACTGCCAGTCTCCGGGCTGTCTACTATGAGTTCGACCGCTACAACCGTATCGATGGCCTTTAGCATGGCCTCTCCCGGACCACTATCGATAGCTGCCCGGCGGGCTGCCTCCGCCATTAGACCCACCGGGGAGCTAGCATCAGCAGGGCCGCGCCTGTCGGTTATCTGTCCACATCCGACCAATACTGGCATGCGCGCTTCATTCATTTTCATGGATCCAGGCTCGAGCAGGACGAGAGAGGATACCCATAATCAACCCCTAACGACACCCCCGGGGTCCCATTAAGCTCTGGCGCGGGTGGAAATGGCATCCCGATCAAGCAATGGCTGCACTAGTGTACCTCGTCACTCATACAGTAACATTCAACGAGATCACTCCTTCCCGGGAATTGCCAGTCCCTTTAATAGTTTCATACGATGTGCAATAGTTGGCCCCGTGCAACAAATCGCGACTATCTGACCACGCTGTCCGCAAGCCTGAAAAAGCGGATTGCCGCTCAGTTTTGGCACCGCAAATAGTCAAAGTAGAAACATTGATCGGAGAGAATCGATGCCCGAACTACTGTTTGAAAAACGTGGCCATGTCGCCTGGATTACCATTAATCGACCCGACGCAAAAAACACACTTAATGCCGGCGCCTTCGTTGCATTGGATGAAGCCTGGCAGGAAGTTGCGGCAGACGACCAGATTCGATGCGCGGTAGTCACCGCCAGCGGCCAGCATGATTTCTGCTGTGGCGGCGACCTATCTGCGGTGATTCCTCTCTGGACAGGCCAGAGGCAACCCCAAAACGCGGTGGAGGAAAAATTATTAGCGGACCCGGCCCTGGTCGATCGCGTCATGCTGAAAAACGTAGAATTCTATAAGCCTGTCATCGCCGCAATCAACGGTCGCGCCCTGGGTGGCGGTTGCGAGTTAATCCAGGCGACCGATATTCGCATCGCCGCCGAACATGCCCAATTTGGATTGCCGGAGAGCAAGGTGGGCCTGGTGCCGGGGGCTGGGTCCATGGTGCGATTGCCCCGCCAGATCCCGTACACACAGGCCATGAAAATTCTGCTTACCGGAGAGCCCATCGATTCCCGAACAGCGCTATCCATCGGCTTGATCAGCGATGTCGTTGCGGCGACTGACCTGCTGGACGAGGCCGAGAGAGTGGCCGAGCGTGTAGCGAGAAATGCCCCCCTGGCACTTCAGGCAATTAAAAAAACGGCGCTTGCAACCCACACTATATCATGGGCCGATGCCTTTAGAGTAGAGGCGAGCGAGGCAGCTCGCGTGATGATGTCGCGGGATGCTCGCGAGGGCCCAAAAGCGTTCAAGGACAGGCGAGAGCCCGAGTTTATCGGAAACTAACCTGCTCGGTGGGTTACCGGACTTGCCCGAAGTCCCCGCCTGTAATACGCTACACTTGAGATAACAAATCGACGAGGCCAGTCATGCAAAACCGCCGCAAAACCATCGTTGTAAATAAGAAGTTCCAGTACCAGTATTCGCTCATGGTCGTTGCACTGGCCATTTTGCTTGTCAATCTGTCCATTTTTGCTCGCCTGTTGCTCCCCGGTCAGGATCCATTCACTCTGACCACCCAGTCTGCCACTGTAATTGCGGTTGTCGAATTGTTACTTCTCGCCGGTGTCTGGTATGGCAGCCTGACCACAAGCCACAAAATTGCCGGGCCAATGTTTGTATTTTCTCGGGAGCTCGCCAGGGTCGGCGAGGGCGATCTAACCACTCAAATAAAACTCAGACCGAGCGATATGTTTCAGGATGTGGCGGAGGATATAAATGCTAGTTTAAGTAAGTTGCACGCCAGAATCAGCTCGATTAAGGGCATCTCCCAACAACTGCAAGATGCAAAGGATGATGAATCTGGCGAATTGCTGAGCAAATTACACCAAGAGCTGTCCCTGATAACTACCGAAGATAGCTAAGCTGCCAGGCTAACATCAGACAGGTACCCACCAGTATGAGCAACCGAAAAAGACAGCCCAACGGGTTTACCCTCATAGAGCTAATGGTAATAATTGCCGTTATCAGCATTCTGATGTTGGTGGCTATACCGGCTTATATGGACTACTCTGTTCGAGCGCAAGTAAGCGAGGGGCTGGCATTCATTTCGGAGGCAAAAACGTCGGTAACAAACGCCTACTACGGCACAAATAAACTTCCGGAAAACAATACAAAAGCGGGATTACCACCTGCCGACTCCTATGACTCCCTCGAGTACGTGAGTCGATTAGAGGTCGGTAGCGTCCCGGTACCGGGAACGATTACCGTTACTATTAAAGTGCCGTCCCTCGGGGCTGACAACAAACTGCAGTTGGTCCCGTCAACCATCAATGGCCTCTTGAATTGGACTTGTGCCCCTGCCGCCACCAATGGAATAGCAATGAACAGGGTTCCCGCCAATTGTCGAGGCTCCTGAGGATCGCGACCAGGTAATTACTGTTCAGGCTTGTCAATAAAAAACCACATCAGGGCGGAGCTGAATCGCTTGGGCTCATCAAGTCCCGCATTTCCGATCTCGACTACGGCCCGCAAAACTGCCTCAGCGTCCGCTATACCGGCACCACACAAAATGTTGGGGCCAGCACTTTCACATTCACCTCCTGCTCTAAAGGCTCGTGCATTGTCTGTAATGATTTGCTCGATTTCATCCGGTGTCAGATTTGCATTAAGAGATAACATCAGAGCGGCAAGCCCCGTTACGTGAGGGGCGGCCATGCTTGTACCGGTGTAACATCCGTAGCCGTAATCCTCAAAAGTAGTTGCTCCTGTAGCATTCAAGGACACAATCGTGTCCAAACAGGATGAAGGCCTGTCACCGCCGCCCGGCGCCATTATGTCGACTTCAAGACCAGCATTACTGAAATCTGCTTTGAAGCCAGATGCGTCATGGGCAGCTACGGCAATCACATTATCACAGTTAGCAGGTTGATAACTGGCAGTGTTTCTCGAAGAATTTCCAGCCGCTACGACAACAGTCGTTCCCACCTGATGCACCGCATTGATGGCAGCTTCCATGTAGGCTGAACAGCGTCCAGAGCCTCCCAGGCTTAGATTGATAATATCCGCCGGGTTGGAATTCGCAGGAACACCGGTTACTGGCAGCCCGGCACTCCAGATAATCCCTGCCGCAACATCGGAAAGAAAGCCGCCGCATTTCCCAAGAACCCTGACTGGCAGAATTTTGGCCCTCCAGTCGACACCCGCAACTCCGAGAGAATTATTTGTCGTTGCACCTACCGTTCCGGCTACATGCGTACCATGCCATATGGAATCAGTGGTAGGACAACCTTGAAATTCTTCTCCTGGTGCGACCTCATCTGACGTCACCCAGTCTCCAGGATCAGTTGGATCTGGGTCATGGCCGTCCCCATCGTTTGCAGTGGGTATATCTTCTATCATATCGTAGCCTGGGAGGAGTCTCGATGGGTCAAAATCGGGATGCTCTAGCAGCACGCCACTGTCTACTACTGCCACAATAGTATCGGCCGAACCTACGGTGTAATCCCAACCCGCAGTCAAATTCATGCCGGATTGGGACCAGCCTTTGTAGTGCCACTGATTAGTTTCGTATATTGGATCATTAGGCGCAGTTATTGTAGGAAACAAACGAATGTCTGGCTCGGCATACTCGATCAATGTTGAGTCACGGGCCAATATTTCGGTTATTGCACGGACATCCTCCAACCTTTTGGTCTGCCTCAGTCTGACTACATGAGCCCCAAAAGCCGCCGCCCGAACATATTCAAACTCGGTGCCCGTTAGTGCCTGAAACCGTGACATGGCCTTTGAATTGAGATGCCCGGCTGTATTTTTTTGAGTCGATATAAACCCGTTCTTATTGGCAGTGCCTTCCACCAATTTGATAATAATCCTGTCTGTATCAAATGCAGCTGTAGGTAGTGTCCGAGCTTCATAGACCGATACTGTGGTAAGTGACGCTTGGGCGTTAACAAACTGATGAAGCACCGAAAGACAAAGTGACAGCAGTAGCCGTGTAATAAGGGATACTCCGAACGCCGTTTTATTCATTTGCCGTGCTTTTCTCTAATAAAGGGTGAATGACCTGAGGGGTTGTCAGTTTAGCCTGTCTCCAGTATATATCCAACATTCCCAGTGATAATTGTACTTGATCAAGTTCGTCGCTATATTGGCAAACATCTCTGGTACAGACTAAGACATTCATTTGGAGCTATACTGGGCAGAGAGAAATGGCACCCCTTTTTTGACGGTTCCCAAACAGGAACTGAGGCAGAACGAAAATGAACAAAAGCCTTCTAGTTGTCGTTCTTTACATTGCTCCTATTTTTTGTGGCATTGCCCTAGGTAATGATAAGAAGAGCGACATACCGACAGTTGTATTGTTTGACCGTTCTTTTAGTATGACCGAAACACTAAATGGCTCGCCAAAAATTGATATCGCCAAGACTGCCTTTCGCGAGATGGCTCACCGTTTCCATGGTCACTCCAATGTCGGCGTACGCTTCTTTGCCGGAGGCCGAAACCCACAAAACGACAGTGAAAATTGTTTAGCGACCGAACTCTCGCTGCCACTGGGCGAGAGAGTAAGTACGAATTCCATGAATGCGCTTATATCGGGACTGCGGCCTCTGGGGCGCAAAACCAATCTTGCCTTTGCCCTGGAGCAAGCCAGATCAGACCTGGCTTCCTTTGCCCACGGAAAAATTATTCTGATATCGGATGGCGAGGAAAACTGTGAGCTGGACCCGATTGGATTAGCCCAAACGCTGGCGATGGAGAATATTGATATCGATACGATAGGTATTGGACAGCCGGGGCAGTTTTCACAGCTAGGGAGAATCGCATTGGCCGGTTCCGGCAAATTTCAATTGGCCGACTCTGCCGGCACGCTTGCAGCCGCAATGGGTCTTAGCCTGCCCGCCGCCATTGGAGCCGGCACACCGGGTGGAATGGGGGCAGGCAATATGCCGGGGTTGGCGGCCGGTGCGGCACCGCAAAGTTCGGGCCCGGTCGCCACGCCAGCTGCGATAAGCGGCTCGCCAGCATTGCCTGTTGATCCCGTACGGCCACTCACCCTGGAAATCGATGTGGTAAGCGAGAAGCCCGAACAGGCCGTGGCGATTGAAGTTATCCTGGACGTGAGTGGCTCGATGGCGGGCATGTTACAAGGACAGCGTAAGATTGCACTGGCACGTACCGCGTTGCAGGAAGCCTTGCGCGGCCTGGACTCGCCGGCCTTCATTGTCGGCTTCAGAGCCTATGGATTTGACAGCAGTTTGGAGAAAACAGCGGAGGCATCGTGCCCGAATACCGAACTACTCAATGCAATTGCGCCCAATCAGGTGACGTCCATACGGAGTAAAATAGAACCCCTAAGTCCCTTCGGTTACACCCCGATAGCAAGAAGCCTGGAGTTGGCAGGACAAGACCTGCTACAAACCGGTCAACCAAAGCAAATGATTATTCTGATATCCGACGGTGAGGAAACCTGTGGTGGCGACCCGGTAGCGGTGGCAGAAAAACTGAGAGCGATGGGTATTGACATCGAAACCCACGTTATTGGCTTTGATCTGGAACAGGAACAAGCCCAGCAAATGCGTGACGTTGCATCTGCTGGTGCCGGGAAGTACTACGACGCCAGGGATGCAAAAGCACTAAAAAGTGCGTTGCTTAACATCGTGGACCTTGCCAGGGATAAAATTGACCCTACGTGGTTGCGCACGATTCACCCGATTGAGGGCGGTGCAACTGCAGCAACGGCGGTCGAACTCATGCCCGGCACCTATACGCTCACCCACTACCTGGACAAGGACACGCCAATGTATTTCCGGGTTGGCACCCAAATTGGTCAGTATGGGGTGATTCGTGGTCTGATCCAGTCTCGCCGCCTGATACGCGATGGTAGCGATATGGTTGAGTCCACCCAGGGCTACTCTCAATACCGTATATCATTGGTTGAAATGAAAGGTGACAAAAATCGCGGCCGCTTCGTACGCCTCAGTGGAGAACCGGGGAGCTATGGTCATGTGGGCTATAGTGACACGGCAGGCGATGGTTTCCTGTTTACCATAAGCAGCGGCTACGACCGCGTACACAAGGATGCCCTGTTTAATGTGGATATCCTGGAAGCTGGCGATCGATTTCAGCGCCACGATGCGCCAGAGGCCATCGACATGAACAGCCTCCCCATATCGGTAAACGATGTAATCATGGGGCATTTGGGTGATGGCGACGTTATTGACACCTACAAAATTGCAGTCCCGGAAAGAGACCAATCTCTGCTAATTAATATCGCACCCACCGACCCATTGTTTCGCTATCGGGTGACCCTCAAGACTGCCCAGGGCAGACGCATTATTTCTAGAGCATCCCGGGGTGGCCCTGTACAAGTGCCCTTCGAGCAACCGAGCAATAGTTCTAGCCCCGTTTTTCTCATCATAGAAAGTAATAACCCCGGCCTCAAATCCAGGTTTACGCCTTACACGATCGATATTAAAGGTAAATGACTGTGCATAAACTCTCCACGATAGGCCTCGGCATAATCCTCTGGCTGACTAGTTCAAATGGTCTATCAGCTGCAGAGCCTGCGGCTACTTTGGACGCCTACCTTAAGCATGTTCAGTCGACACTCATTCGCCTGGAGGACAAAACAACACCGGCTGATGAGCGTCTCAGAGCGCGCAGCGCGCTGGTTAATGGCTCGCACTACTGGTTGCCAGTACGTGGTAAGCCCGGCAGGGCATTGCCAGTCGTCAGTTTATTCCAACGTAAAACGCCCAGTGGATGGCGTTTCCTGCCGGCGGCGGTCAATGATGACTCGGCTGTCGTAAACGTGCATTTTAAAGTTATGTCCTTTGCCAACCACCCCTGGCAAACGGCCTTTGAGATGGCTTTTGTCAACGACCGATGGCAGATCACTTCCTTTGAAGATATAACCAGGCGGCCTGTGGTGCCGGGGGCAAACATTGAAGCCGTTGTCGATGCCTATTTCAAAGATGTGAAATCTGCAGTGAGTCGCATCTACTCCGGGGAGTTAAGCAAAGAGGAAAAACAGTCATTAACTATGGAGTTTGGCTTTGGAGCGGGCTATTGGGTGGGTCAGATGCAGAATCTGGATATGCCAGCCGGGACGATGTTCACCTATTTCCTGACCGCACGCCCCGACTCGTGGGAAATTGAACAATCGCGCATTGCTGGCGACTATGGAGAGACTATTGTCCATTTTTCGTCCACTCCACGACACACAGATCCCGTGATTAAAACCTACACTCTGGAGCTTAGCCAGGTGAAAGGGCAATGGTATCTATCCAGACACAGGACTGCACAGCCAGCCATAGCGAAAGAGGAAACAGTGAACATTGCTGCCATCGACCCGAGCGGCAAGGCGCCGCTGGAAATGGTTCAATCCCAGTTGGATTTATTGAGTAAGCCCGGCATCCAGATGAGCCAATTGGTCGAGGCGTCGGAGCCACTGTGGGTCGATGCGCGAAAATCGCGCAGCGGCCTCGGAAGGCTTGTTGCAATGGTGTTTGGGTTATCCGGTGCCGATAATCAGCCGCCAACCTGGACCATTATTGATTCACAAGTAGGCGATATCGAGGCGCGTGCTACTGCATTGGCAAACTGGCCTGACCCGGCGTTGCAAATGCCCTTTGAGAAAGTTCAATTTTCGTTAAAAAAGTCAGCGCAAGGTTGGCGCTTATTCGACGCACAGCTACTTCGCTAGGGTTGCCCCATAGACTCCTCGTATGACTCACCATTAAGTCTAAAGGGAGTCATTAGCATACCGCCAATTGTTTGATATTTCTCACCCTGGTAGTGTTCGATGCCATATTGTGCCGGCCTGACAGATTCAGGCTCCTTGAAGCTACCCAACAGCTTGTCCCAGAATATCAATCCTTCGCCAAAATTTCTGTCATGCTCTCTGTGAATGACCGAGTGATGAAGCTTATGTACTGAAGGCGTAACAATCAGGTATGACAGCAGTTTTTCAAACTTTGACGGCAATGCAATATTCGCATGCTGGAGAAATAGAAAAGGGAAGGTTAATAGCTCCCTAAACCCAAGAATCCATATAGGCACCCCTAATACCAGCGCTATACCAATTTTCCAGAAATTGCTTAAAACCATTTCTAAAGGGTGTGTTCTTAACGAGGTAGAAACATCCAGTGTAGTGTCGGTGTGATGAACCAGGTGAAACCGCCACAGGAATGAGGATCTATGGCTTAGGCGGTGGTAAAAATAATCGGATATATCGACAATCAGAACGCCAATCACGACTAGCCACCAGTCTGTTGGTAACGGAAACCAGAAGAAAATCCCGAACGGTTGCTGTAAAATGATCGACTGGATGTCTACCAGATAATACCCAGCAACATAGTCAGCAGACAAAAATGCAACAAACCAGATCGAGAAGTTTCTACCCAAATGCAATAGGTTCAGTTTTGAAGAATCTATAGGGAATAGAGCTTCGCACCAAAACGCGACGACAACTGACCCGAACATAACTACGTAGAATGCTGCCTCGTAATCAATGAGCATAGACTTAACGTCTAATTAGACTCACTTTTTAAACTTGCTAATTAATTTCGCGCCCGTAATGCCAATGCAAACTGCCAGCCCAATCAGCCCCACCTGACTAATTGCAGGAATGGACTGCGGTACAGAAATAGCCAGATTAACACCGCCAGCAACACTTTGATTGACCAGCATAAGCGACAGAATAACTAATACATGATGACGAGATGACATGTGATACACCCATTTTTTAGTTTTATCCGGTGCCATTTAATCACAATTCTTATCAATTTCAATAGTAAAGCGACAGAAATAACGACTGGGCAGAAAACTGGCGATTCTGACCAGGACGCTCTGTGCGGACAATTTTGACCGGACACAAGAGTGAATCGATCAGAGTACCTTAATTCGCAACTATCAAAAAGGCGCTTGCAGCCAGGCGCTAGCTAAAGTGACCCAAATCAAAGGCCAGATTAATCTGTTCTGCGATTCTGAGACAATCAACCAATACCGGACTTTTTCTCAGGAATCGCCAAATTCCAGAGCAATGTTTCTAAATTCGTCTTCGACTTCTAAAAAAGCATCGACCATATCAGGGTCGAAGTGAGTTCCTTTTCCCTTGCTAATTATTTCTACCGCTTTCTTATGCGTGAACCCTGGCTTGTAAACACGCTTGCTAATAAGCGCATCATAAACATCGGCCACCGCCATCAGTCTGGCTGATACCGGAATAGCATCTCCCATGATTCCCTCTGGATACCCGGACCCATCCCACTTCTCTTGATGGGAGTAGGCTATCTCGCGGGCATACTCTAAAAAGGTCGACTCATCTCCCAGCATTTGTTCAGCAGCAACAATGGCATCTCGCCCGTAAGTGGTATGCTTTTTCATTTCATCGAACTCTTCGTCTGAGAGCTTTCCGGGCTTCATTAGTATGCTGTCTGGCACGCCTACCTTTCCGATATCGTGCAACGGTGCAGATTTAAACAACAGGTCGATGGAGCTGTCATTCAAATCGTCTGCATACTTTTGATTTTCTCTCAATTGATCAGCAAGAGCCCTTAGATAATTTTGCGTCCGCCTAATATGAGCGCCGGTTTCCGGGTCGCGGTATTCAGCGACTACGGCCATACTAAAAATAATCACATCCTGTGTTAGGGCCAGTTCTTTTGTCCGTTCTTTTACTCTTTCCTCCAGTATGACATTTTGATTCTCCAGGCTCTCTCGCGCGATCTTTAGTAGTAAATGATTTTTAACGCGCTCCAATACAATGGGAGGACTGATCGGCTTGGTGATGTAGTCCACAGCTCCCATTTCGAGCCCTTTGGTCTCGCTTTCCTCGTCGACCATAGCCGTAAGAAAGATAATTGGAATTGCTTTTGTTTTCTCGTCGGATTTCAACCTCTGGCAAACTTCGTAGCCATCCATTCCCGGCATCATGATATCCAGTAGAATAAGATCCGGTGGGTTTTCCGACCGAGCAATGCGCAATGCCTTCTCCCCACTGGTCGCCACGCTTCTTTTGTAATCTGACAACACTTCAATCAACACATCGATATTTTCGGGTGTATCATCGACGATCAGGATTCTTTGATTTTCTAACGGTTCATCCATACTTCAAATTCTCGCCCGTAGTCTTTGCTGTTAACTGTATATTACATGATAGAAACAAATATTAATCGCTTGCCCCATCTTCAATCGTTTCCAACAGAGCCAATATTCCCTCATCATCATACTGGCTTGCCATTTTTTCTATTTTTGCGGTCAGCTTCAGACCATCGACGCCGATTGCCTTCATCTGCAAATAGTATTTTTCCAGGTCCATGAGCATTCCATTCTCCACATCCTCCTTCATCAAATCAATCAGGGATTGAGGCAACTTTATATTGGTGAGATCTAACTCTCCATCTAGATTATCACGGTCCTCGTTCGCCTCCAGTTGCCCTATCGTAGTGAGAGTTCCATAGAGTTTATCCCAAAATGCACTCCATAATTCATCATCGATACGCTCATTGCCATTGCTAAGCTCCGTCTCAAGCGGTTGAGAAGCGTTGGCCAACTCACCAGCCCCAATCGTTGCCGAGATTCCTTTGACGGTATGCACCAGTCTTGCCGCGAGAGTAAGGTCTCCATCCTCCAGTGCCGATTCTATCTCTGTTCTCGTGTTTTCATTTTTTTGGAAGAAACTGCGCAATATTTTTCTATAGAGCGCTTCGTTCCCATTCACCCTCATCAGTCCGGCCGCCACATCTATCCCCGAAAGTGCTGGCAAGCTATTTCCCTCCGAAGTGAACTGGTCGTTTCCTGGCGGGGCAACCAGATCTTTTTTCAGTCCCTCCCTTGCCGGGATCCATTTGATAAGAGCCAAATACAAATCCTTGGGGTCAATGGGTTTGGAAATATGATCGTTCATGCCAGCGGCTATGCATTTTTCCCGGTCGCCTTTCATGGCATTGGCAGTCATGGCAAGAATGGGCAGTGAATCAAAGCGGCTGTCCGTACGAATTTGACGGGTGGCCTCGTATCCATCCATCACTGGCATTTGAATATCCATCAAAACACAATCAAACTCTGCTTTATTCACACACTCTATCGCCTCTTGGCCATTATTGGCAATGGTCACAACAAACCCTTCTTGAACCAACAAATCGTTTGCAACTTCCTGGTTAATGTCGCTGTCGTCCACCACGAGCACCTTTGCACCAAAAACAGACTCTAAACCGTGTAAACGTTCCAGTGACTTTCTACCTGCATCCCCCCGGGATAGAATGCCCCCCCCGAAAACGTCTGTAATAGCTTCGAGCAACATAGAGGGATTCATTGGCTTAAGCAGAAATGCATCCATGCCTATCTCTTCAGCTTGATTCACAATTTCCTCGCGTCCATAGGACGTTAGCATAATTATTTTGGGAATATTCTTAAGCTTGGGGTGCTTTTTTATGATTTCAGAGGTGCGGATGCCATTCATTTCCGGCATTTGCCAATCCATAATAATGAAATCAAAAGGCTCTTTTATGTCAGCCTGTTCCACCTTCGAAATCGCCTCAGAACCAGAGGCGGCCATAGACACATTCAGATTAAAGGAGCTTAACGCATTGTCCAATACCATTCTCGCGGCTTCATTGTCGTCGACAACCAACACCCTCATATTCTGAAGGTTCTTGGGTAATGCCAGCGGGTTTCTCGTTTCTCTAGATACGACTCCCAAAACAACCGAAAAAATAAATATGCTGCCTTTACCGGGCACACTTTCCACCCAAATCTTTCCGTCCATCATTTCCACAAGGTTCTTGCAAATAGTCAGGCCAAGACCTGTTCCGCCAAATTTTCGAGTGGTGGATGAATCTGCCTGACTGAAGGCCTTAAACAGCTTCCCAGACTGCTCTGGTGTTAAGCCGACTCCAGTGTCTTTCACAGCAAATTGTAATCGAACACAATCTGCGGCCTCCTCTCCTATTGACTTTATTGAAACTGTAATTTCCCCATGTTCAGTAAACTTGACAGCGTTATTGGTTAAGTTCGTCAATATCTGCCCCAGGCGCAAAGGGTCGCCTATCAAAGAATAGGGAACATCTTGCTCAATCGAGAACAAAACCTCCAATCCCTTTTCCTGAGCTTTCAATGTCACCAGATTGGACAGATTGTCCAGGACCTCATCTAACCTAAATTCAACGGCCTCCATATCCAGCTTGCCGGCCTCTATCTTGGAAAAATCCAAAATATCATTGATAAGGCCAAGCAGTGCACCAGCTGAAGATTGAATTTTACTGACATAATTATGCTGCTTTGGGGTTAGCTCGGTTTTCGAGGCCAGATGACTCATCCCGATAATTGCATTCATTGGCGTTCGTATTTCATGACTCATGTTGGCCAGGAAATCACTCTTTGACCTATTTGCTGATTCAGCTTCGCGTTGAGCCCGCTCAAGTTCAATAGTTCGTTCTTCCACCTTGACTTCCAGGTTTTGCCTCTCGAGTTTTAGCGCTTCTTCTGCCTTCTTCAGCGTGGTAATGTCATTTGCAATTGTAGCAATAGCGAGGGTCTCTCCATCCTCACCCTTCAACTGAGAAAGTGTTAGCAGGACGGGTATGGGCTTCCCACTCTTGTCGATACGAAATCCTTCAATGTTCCTGACTTCTTCGCCAGTTCTGCAGCGCTCCAAAAGGTCGTCCGCCTGGGCATGGTTTTCAGTGGGAACCAGAGTCTTGATTGGCTTACCAATCAATTCTTCTCTGCTATATCCGTAGGACCGCTCCGTTTCATAATTCAAATCCTGAATAATTCCGTTAAGATCTTCTATAATGATCGGATCGGAAGCGTCCATGAATACTTTGGATGTCCTACTCTTCTCCCGGGTTTCTGTGAGTAATCGCTGTAGTTTTTCTTCGGATTCCATCCTCTTCGATATATCGCGGAGCACCCCGCTAAAATAGCGCTCCTCTCCTTGGTACATTTCGGTAACTGAAAGATCGATAGGAAAGGTCGTTCCATCCTTGCGCAACCCGGTGAGCTCTCTTGTAAGGCCCAGTATTTTTGTTTTCCCTGTTTCCTCATAATTTCTCATGTAGGTATCGTGTTCGCTTTGATGAGGCTCAGGCATCAGCATTTTTATGTTTTTGTCAGTTACTTCGTCCGCTTGATACCCGAATACTGCTTCGGCGGCCGGGTTGAATGACTTAATCGATCCCTTACTGTCGATACGAATTATGGCGTCGATCGCATTTTCAATAACAGAGCGAGCCAACTCCTCGCTATTGCGAAGTGCCATTTCGTTTTCATTCCGATGCGCTCTCAGTTTGTCAAAGGAATAAGCCATTGAAGAAATCTCGTCCTTTCCCTCGACGTTCAGAGGCCCTACTATCTCTCCTTGTACCTCTCTTTCCATATGCGATGAGATTTTTCCAATCTGAACAATTACCCTTCGAAGCAAAACAAACCCGAGTCCACCAGAAATCAAAATGACTAAGATCGACAGACAAACGTAGAGGGTAAGGGCTTTTTGGGAAGAGTCCTGGTGCTTGGCAAGGGACAGAAGAATTTCATCGATGCGTCGATTGCTGGCGTTTTCTAGAATGTCAATCCGGTTGCTGGTTAGGCTCCACCACCGGCCAGGCTCAATCTCCGGGGCAATAATTCGAAGGCTTTTTATCGCGAGTAATGCAGGGTCATCGTTTACCGATACAGCTTTATCGATAGACGTTAGGGGGGTTCTTTTGCCTTTCAGCGCTATGGCGGTCTTCAGGTTATTTTTGTACTCGTCAATGACATGTTGTATTTCCAGTAAGTTGCTCATCTCTCCGTATGAAAGGCCACTTATTTTGCTATATTGATTTATCACCTCGGTCGTGGCGTTATAACGCTCTTCGAAAAGATCCAGGTATAGTGCATCGCCACGGATAAGATAATTTTTAAAGGAAAGGACTAAACCCCCGAACCCCAGCGACTCCTGAATAGCACTTAATAGACTGATTTTTGCTAACCTTCCATGAAAGTAAGCTCTTACTTTAGCAATTTTGGCTGTTTTCTCGAGGTACTGTTCTTTAACAAATGGACTGTCAATGCCACCAACAGAAGTACGACGAAACCTGTTGATCAATCCAATTTGGTGGGTGACTGCAGAGGAAACGGTGTCGACTTGCTCTAGCTTCAGAGTACCCTTCGAAAGAAGCCGGAATAAAAGGCCCCGCTCCTGCCCCGAATACTCCTGTACCCATTTCAGTGCAGAATACGAGTCCGCGAGCTCGAGCAATTTGGGCTCGATCATAAAGGCGCTAAGTTGTTCGACCAAATTTAGCGCGTAGAGAATAAAATTGGAGTAATCTTCGAAAATAAAATCGATCTCACCACTATCTACCCTTGTTCTTAACCCTTTGAGATTACTAATGGCATTTTCCAAAGCTTGAAAGTCTCCTCTTTGCCCCGCAAACGCGGGTTCTTGAAGAACCACTCCCCAATTCCCTTGGAAAGAACGGATGCTCCGGTCCACCATTGCTCTTTGGGCAAGCAGAGATTTTCTTTCACTTTCACCTTTGCTGGCAGTAAAACCTGCACTGAGGCCACGCTCAGCCTGTAACTCCTTGACTAAAGCGGATAAATCTCTTGAAATTTTGGTAAAATCTTCGGCAACCCAAAGCGATTGTATGGTGTTAAGCTTTACCGCAATGCCACTTCCAGAAAAAATCAAAATGATCACTAACGGCAAACCCAGTACGATCATCAATCGGGTGCGAATTTGAATATCATTGAGATAGTCATTGATTTTTGAATGAAATCCAGATTTCATGGCGAAAACCATGACCCCAACACCCAGTATAATGAACCCAATAGAGGTGTGCACAGCCATGCGAGTGAGGTTTCCCCAACCATAAGCTGTCTCCACATTTGCGAGATATCCTAAAAATGCAGTTAAACCCAGAACGCAAATAAGCCCACCTAGGAACATCACGGTTTTGAGATGTACTTTCAGCTTTTCAGGATTCCCAGCAATCGACAAGGAAACGCCAACCAGAAAGAAACACAAGGCAGTGTTGGGGGCCATCCGTCCCGGATTGGAACTTTCAAAGTCAACGTAATACTCCATGAGCGCCTGGTCGATACCAAAATCCAGGCCAAAGATATGCTGGAGTAAAGTTAGCCCCCCAAGAAGTATCAGGCACAGACCTGCGATGCTATTGACTTTCGGTTTGGCGAAATTGCTTGAAAGAAGCCCGATTCCGCAGACTAGAAACCCCAGGGCAGTATTGTATTGCATGGGGACAAAGCTGGGGTGCACTTGAATCAAAGTCAGGGCATTCGTGTACCAACCAAAGAGGACTAAGGCACCAAGGCCAAGTGATATCGCTCCACAACAGGAAGATATGATGCGCAGGGGGTTCATGGCACTCCTTGAACTATACGTCGTCAATCCATTTGGGACCAATGGGTCCATTTTACAAGAGGCACTTTTCTGCCAGTTGCTGCTCTATTTTAGCCTGCTAATTGCAGGTTGTGTACTTTTCTCTGGGTCAGCGTACGGAATTTTATCTCGGCATGCTGTTCCAAAATGTCGTTCCTCCGACCGTCACAGACACCCGCAGGTGTAACCTTGTCCAATGACTCGTGATATCGCTCATGATTGTGATGATCAACCCACTCGGCAATAGCCTTTTCCAATTCCCACGGATAGTAATAGTTTTCCAGCTTGACCTCGTTCTTCATAGAGCGATGGTAACGCTCGATCTTGCCCTGGGTCTGGGGGTGATACGGAGAGCCTGCCCCACGCAGTGCTTTGGGCAATTTCTCCTCGGTGGAGAAATTGCGACGGGTCTTGCGGCGATTATCCTTGACTGCCTTTTCTGTGTTTGACATGCTCACATTGAGACTCCTCTACTTCAGTTTAAAAGTAGCAGATGTGTCTATTAGTGAACCAGGTTGATTCACCAAAATCGCTTGATTGGGGCGGGGCAGATTAGTTTTCGATAAACGAATACCTATGAGTAATTCTTTTTTTAGAAAAGACGGAACAGCACAGGGTGTGGCCAAACAGCGTTTGATTGAAACACTCGCCAAACCTGATAGACGCGTCATAAATGATCCTTATGCCGATAGGTTTGTAATAGGTGCTGGCTTGATCAAGCTGATGGGGCATAAGCTAAGCGTCTGGTTAACTCAAAAGTTCGCGCCTGGTTTTCACGAACATTTAATTTCCCGTACGCGTTTTATCGATGATCTGATTAAAAAAAGTGCTGCTACTGGGTCAGAGCAATACGTCATTCTGGGGGCGGGATATGACTTGCGGGCTCATCGACTTGAACTGCCGTCTTCATTAAGAATCTTTGAAGTTGATCAGCCTGAGGTTCAGGCTAGAAAGCGATCTAAACTTCCCAAAGAATTACCTAATTCTGAAAACGTCACGTATGTGAGCGTTGATTTCAATCACCAGTCGCTAACCGAACAGCTTTTGGCTGCGGGTTTCAATCAAAGTAAGCCTACTGTTTTTACCCTTGAAGGCGTCTCGCAATACATCACTAAAGAGGCAATTAATTCAACGATCAAAGAACTGGCTACGCTTACTCAAAGAACAAGTTCAACTTTTTTTATATCTTACGTCGATGAACTTCTAGATAAAGATCCCGAGGCCTGCTTTGGTAAGGGTTACCCAAAAGCTGCGAAGCGAGCTGAAACAATAAGACGCTTATCTGCTAAAGTGGGGGAGCCTTGGATATCATTCTACTCGGCTGAAGAAATGGAGGGCCTGCTTTCTAAAAATGGTTTTTCATTAGATGAAAATAAATGTTTGGCAGACCTCAACTCTGTGTACTATACCCCTGTCGGTAGGACCCTTCCTGAAGATCAAATTTTTAAACTCGAACATTTTGTGATAGCGAAATCTTAGACAGTAGAGAGCTCCATGGTAGTATTGAGCATTTAGACTTTCAGGTTCCAAGTGCTCACATGGCGCTGGCTACGAAGCTCGAGAATAACTGGCGGCGTTAATCTCCCCTTCTGACTGCGGCCAATTGTGTGTACTGGATTGATTGAAAAGGTGGCGCTTGTCCGTCTTATACTTCGCGGTCCCCGTTACTTTGGCTATCCGTGCTATTTGCTGCTCAGATTCATTTCCGGGTAGTGCTCCTTGATGCAGTCCGGACAGATACCGTGTGTGAGTGTGGCCTCTGAATGCTCGACAATATACTGTTCGATCTGATTCCAGTAACCTGAGTCATCGCGAACCATTTTACAGTGTGAGCAGATTGGGAGCATGCCCTTCAGGGTTCGTATGTCGTCCAGTGAGCTCTGCAACCGCAGAGATGCAATGTAGTTGTTTCTGCTCACAAGTTCGGTGAGAAAGCAAAGATAGAGGAAAATCAGAACCATAGAACAAAGAAAAAAATTATATACGAGGAACAACCAGTACTCGACAGGTGAAATTACTCCGATAACAACTTCAAAGATGGCCAAATTGATGAGAACAGCCAGGGAGCAGTGCCGAAAACCCAACCCCAAAGTGAGGAACATGCCCGTGTGCGCAAAAACGAGGCTGGTGAAGTAAGGGCTGAAGGTGGTTGGGTCACTCATTGCGGTCAAAAGTGTGGAAAACGTACCGATGCTAAGAACGCATACGCTCGATGTCCAATCGATGTATGGTTGAAATCTTGGAATATAGGTGGCTGCCAGACAGCCAACTGCCACGGTGATCAACAATGTGCGCGCTAATTGAACAGGGCCGACGGCGTCTTTATAGAGTTGCTGGTCGAGCAGACCGAAGAGGCAGACAAGCAGAAACGTCAAAAACCAGGCAATGCGACAGTACCAGAGAGTTCCTTCTGTAATATGTTCTCTGTATGCGCTCTCAACTGAATCGTCACGAAATCGGAGCATAAAAGAGTTGAGGGCAAACCTGTTAGCAGCCACTGTTGATTTTTCGTGGAATTCCTGAGGTAGATTTCCTTCGGATGATTTCTCCAAACTGAAGCTTCTCCTGGATGAACAACTTGACCTGAATTGCCAGCACGACCAACTACACTATGGTCTACTCATACTAGTCACTGAATGATGCTCTTGACCTGTTATTATAGACTACAAGAATTATTAGCACCTTTTTTTACAATTTCACAAGTGGAAATTGCCCGGTAGGCGAGCTCGTTCAAGTTCTTTATCACTGTCTCGAATCTGGCTGTATAACCTGGATCTAGGAATCCAGGAATGAATTGTTCATCAATCTGCCTCCCAAATCGGATGCATTGCTGAAACCAAAAATCGGTGAGCTGTTAATTAATCACAGGGTGCTCTATGGCGCTCATCCATCTTGAAAGTGAAGCTGGTGCGAGTCATGAACAGCTTTGTGACGGGGATCTAGGAAAGCTCAGCGTAAAAGTGCTTGTCGAAGTTGCACATGGGTTGCATCAACAAAAAAGGCTTAGGGATGGTAATCACCTAAGCCTTTGATTTAAATGGTCGGGACGGCAAGATTTGAACTTGCGACCACTACACCCCCAGGCTACTGCTGGTTGTCGGCGTGCCTCGCGCCTGAACAAGATTCAAAGACGGACAAACGCCACCTTTTCATCAATCCATTATAGACAGCTGACCGCAGACTCCCACTTGCTGCGCTAGCAGGCTGCCAATAGCGGGCTATGGCAGAAGCTCCACGGACACTGTGAGAGCATGCCCAGCCACGCGGCCGCACTATGGATTATATAGTGGTTAGTCCAGAGCCACCCACGTGTCGATGACAAGTTCTGGCACGCGCGAGAATTCGCGTGTGTTATTAGTCACTAGCGGCAATTGCATAGCCAATGCGTGGGCCGCAATCCAGGTATCATTAGGACCAATTGGCTGCTTTTTTAGGGTTGCTCGCAATTGACCATACGTTTCCGACACACTTTCGGTTAAGGGTAATATCTGAACGGCACTGATAAAATCCAGTAATGCTTGTCGATTCTGTTCTCGCCGAGCTTCAGATGAATTGGCTACGCCATACTCGAGTTCGCCCAGAACGATCGTTGAGATATAGCAGTCTTCCAGGGCGGATTGCGGCTTCAATCCAGGTGCCTTTTTGATTAGATAGACACATGTGTCAGTATCGAGCATGCATTGCATTAGTCGAAGCTCACGCGTTCTTCGGCAGGCAGTTCCGACTCTTTCCGTTTCAGCACTGAGTCAACGAAATCATCGCTTGGACGGGTTGAGTTCGCCCAATAATCGTCCCAATCGCTATAACGTGGGCTGAGAATTAAGTGACGGCCAATTTGGCGCACCGAAACTTCATCGCATCCCTCGGTGAAGCGAAATTTCTTCGGCAAACGTACGGCCTGGGATTTACCGGACATGAACACTCTTGCAGTGTCGTTTGATTCAGCATTCGACATGGGTACCTCCGATTTTCAGATAGAGATTATACCACAAAAGATATATTTTAAATATATACTAATTGATGACGCCCAGGTAGCAGATTTTGGTGGGGCCGACCCTGGGGTCAATGCGTCTGTCGCGGATGTTGCGCTCAATATCTGAGGCCCAGTCTTCTGCCTGACTTTGGTTTTTTCATGCTTCCCCCTTCAGTAGTATGTAATTAGTTTGGCATACGCACTTGAGAGTTGCAGTAAATCTGCAGTTAATATTGGAAAGGTACAAAAACGAAAAAGCCCCACGAACGTAAGGCTTTGATAGAAATAGAGAAATTGGTCGGGACGGCAAGATTTGAACTTGCGACCACTACACCCCCAGTGTAGTGCGCTACCAGACTGCGCTACGCCCCGAAATAGAGTTTTTGAGTCAGTGTTGCGAGGGCCGCATTATACGCAATACAGTACAGGATACAAACCCGAATCAGACCTTCTTCAGGACTTCTAAAACATCTTCCAGATCTTCAATGGCTTCACGAATTGCTGCCTGGACGTCGGTGGAGCTAACACCCTCATCCTCGTCTACCATTCTCTGCCTGGCCCCACCAATGGTGTAGCCTTGCTCGTACAACAAACTGCGGATCTGGCGAATAATCAGGACATCATCGCGCTGGTAATAGCGGCGATTGCCGCGCCGTTTTACCGGTTTGAGCTGTGGAAATTCCTGCTCCCAATAGCGCAACACGTGTGGCTTGACGGCGCACAACTCACTCACTTCACCGATGGTGAAATAACGTTTGCCCGGAATAACGGGCAATTCATCATTATGACTCGGTTCCAACATAATCTTCTACTCTAGCTTTTAGTTTTTGACCGGGTCTGAAGGTGACAACCCTGCGGGCGGAGATAGGTATTTCTTCACCCGTTTTGGGATTGCGACCGGGTCGCTGGCTCTTATCGCGCAGATCAAAGTTTCCAAAACCCGACAATTTGACCTGTTCGTTACCTTCCAGACTGCCACGAATCTCCTCGAAAAAGAGCTCTACAACTTCTTTCGCTTCCCGCTTGTTGAGCCCCAGCTCTTCAAACAAGCGTTCAGCCATTTCAGATTTCGTCAGGGCGACCATTTTCCGTTAACCTAGTTCCTAAGCTCGGCTTTATAGTTTTTCCCCAATAGATCAACGACTTGATCTATTGCAGTGTTCACATCTTCCACGCTAAGGGTGCGTGATTGATCGCGAAATGTCAAACCCAGAGCTAGACTTTTCCTTTTAGGATCAATGCCTTTGCCCTCATATACATCAAATAATCTTAAGTCTGTAAGGTAGGGTCCTGCCGCATTCCGAACACATTGCATTAATTCCATGCCTGGCACCGTTTTGTCGACAACTACGGCTAAATCGCGGCGAACTTCGGGAAACTTAGAGAGTTCTGTATAGCCGGGGAGCAGGCCATCCAGGGCCACATTGAGGTCAATTTCTGCAACATAAAGCGGTTCGTTCAAACCCGTATCAGTAACCACCACCGGATGCAATGCCCCAATATATCCGACTTCCCTACCACTCTGGGAGATTGAGGCGGTCTGTCCCGGGTGCAATGCGGCGCGCTGAGTCGCTGTAAAATCAAAGCTCCCTGCCCTTCGCGTCAGGGCCAATAAGCTTTCCAAATCGCCCTTGAGGTCAAAATAGTCACCTGCCACACTGGTCTGGGACCAGGACTCGGCAAAGCGCTGCCCCGTGGCCACCATGGCCAATGTGGGTACCTGTTGCAAGCCCTCAGCCTCGGGCACAAAGCGCAGGCCTGTCTCAAACAACCGCACCCGCGGTTGTTGCCTATTTACATTGCGAAGCACTGCACTAACAAGCCCTGGCAGCAAACTGGTGCGCATCACCGCCATATCCGCTGAAATGGGGTTAGTGAGTGCAACCGGTGTTATATCCGGATCAAACACACGCTGCAGTTTGGGATCGACAAAGCTATAGGTTATGGCTTCCCGATAGCCCCTGGCACTCAGGTGGCGACCCAGGTAGCGTTGTGACACATTGGTTTCAGGCCGCGCGGGCATCACTAAATCAGCCCGAATATGAGTTACCGGCAAGCGGTTATAACCATAAATTCTCGCTAACTCCTCCAGTAAATCCGCCTCTATTGCTATATCAAAGCGCCAACTCGGGACCGCACAAACCCAGCCCTCGGATGTCGCAGTAACACCGAGACCCAGGCCAGTCAGAATTCTCTCGACTTCGGCCGCCTCCAGTTCAAACCCCAGCATTTTCTTGATACGCTGAGCTCTTAAAGTAACTGCGGGCCGCGGGGGAAGATCAGCCTCCGACACCACTTCGGTAATCGGACCTGCGGCTCCACCGACGATGCCCAGCAGTAATTGACTGGCCCGCTCTATGGCTTCCACCTGTAGCTTGAAATCTACCCCGCGCTCAAAGCGATGGGAGGAATCCGTATGTAAACCATAGCCTCGTGCCTTTCCAGCCATTAATTGCGGGGTGAAAAAGGCTGCTTCTAAAAATATGTCGGTAGTCTCGGCACCTACCGCGGTCGGCTGTCCTCCCATGATACCGGCCAGTGCCACCGGGCCGCTATGGTCTGTAATCAACAGCGTGTCGGGCTTGAACTCAATGGTCTGGCCATCCAGTAACTCCAGCGACTCGCCTTCATTGGCAGTACGAACAATAATGCCGCCCTGCAATTTGCCATGATCGAAAGCGTGCATGGGTTGCCCCAGCTCCAGTAGGATGTAATTAGTCACATCCACCACCGGGTCGATCGAGCGAACTCCGCTTCGCCGCAGTTTTTCCCGCATCCACAAGGGGCTGGGGCGCGACACATCTACACCCCTAATAACACGACCGACATACCGCGGACACCGGTCAGCGGCCACCAGTTCAACCTCCAAGGTGTCACTTATACTCTGGGCTACCTTGTCAAAAGTTGGTGGCGTAATAGGCATATCGTTGAGCAGCGCGACCTCTCTGGCGATACCCGATATGCCCAGGCAATCTGCCCGATTGGGTGTCAGGTCTACCTCAATCACCTTGTCATCCAGGCTCATGTACTGGCTAAGATCCTCGCCAAGGGGGGCGTCGACGGGCAGTTCCAAAAGTCCGTCTGCGTCATCCGACAGGCCGAGTTCCTCGCCTGCACACAACATGCCTTGAGACTCCACACCGCGCAGTGTGGCCGCTTTGATTTCGATACCACCTGGTAGCGCGGCACCGACACGAGCCAGTGGCGCCCTGAGGCCAGCTCTGGCATTGGGCGCCCCACACACAATTTGTACAGTGCCGGCCCCCGTATCGACCTGGCAAACACGCAATTTGTCGGCATCGGGATGTTGCTCGGCACTCACAATTTCCGCCACTGTCACCCCTGAAAAATCTCCCGCTACTGGCTCAACGCTCTCCACTTCCAAGCCGGCCATAGTGAGTTGATAGGCCAGATCATCGGTGGCCAGAGCTGGACTGACCCACTCGCGCAGCCATTGTTCACTTATATTCACTGTCTATCTCCGCTAAAACTGTTCGAGGAAGCGCAGGTCGTTATCAAAGAACAGGCGCAGGTCGTTCACGCCATACCGCAACATGGCCAGGCGCTCCACCCCCATGCCGAAAGCAAAACCCGAGTACCGCTCGGTATCAATATTGGAGTATTCGAAAACCCTGGGATGCACCATGCCGCAGCCCATGATTTCAAGCCAACCTGTCTGGCTACACACCCGGCACCCGTCACCACCACAGTTTACGCACTGGATGTCCACTTCTGCCGAGGGCTCGGTGAAGGGAAAATAGGAAGGGCGAAAACGGACCTCCAGTTCGCGTTCAAAAAACACCCGAACAAATTCCTCCACTACCCCCTTCAGGTCGGCGAAACTGGAGTTTTCATCGATCAGCAGGCCCTCCACCTGGTGAAACATAGGCGTGTGAGTCAAATCTGAGTCACAGCGATACACCCGTCCGGGGCAGATTATCCGCAACGGTGGCGACTGCGATTCCATGACCCTCACCTGTACCGGCGAGGTGTGGGTACGCAACACCGTGGTTTCATCGACATAAAAGGTATCGTGCATAGCCCGCGCAGGATGATGCGCCGGAATATTGAGGGCTTCGAAATTATGATAATCGTCCTCGATTTCCGGCCCTTCGACAACATCGAACCCGATGGCAGCGAAAAAATCCTCGATGCGCTCCTTGGTTCGAGTTACAGGATGAATACCACCGGTAGATTGACCACGGCCGGGCAGGCTTACATCGATAGTCTCATCGGCCAATCGGGCATTAACAGCAGCAGCGTCAAGTGCCGCCTTACGCTCGCCAATGAGGTCCTGCAATTCCTGCTTGACTACATTAATCAGAGCACCCGCCTTGGGGCGTTCCTGAGGAGCGAGTTTACCCAGGCCCTTGAGCAAAGCGGTAACCTGGCCTTTTTTGCCCAGGTAGTCTACTCGCAACTGTTCCAATGCAGGGCCGTCCTCGGCCGCGTGAATAGCGGCCCTGGCTTGCTCGGCGAGTGGTTCTAGGTTTTCCATTTATTCATGTCTCGATAGTTGTTGGGCTCTCGGAGCAAGCAGCTACATACTGCAAGCACTGTTGGAGCGAAAAAGGCCAGGCCCCATCTCATGCCTATCCCCCTTCTTGCAAAAAAAAAGGAAAGAGCGAGGCCCTTTCCCTTTGTGTCATACATGGTGCAAGCGAACCGCCGAGGCGGTGGGGTAGGCTTAAGCCAAAGCGGCTTTCGCTTGCTCCACGATCGCTGTAAAAGCCGGCTTGTCGTGCACGGCCAGATCCGCCAGTACACGGCGGTCCAAACCAATATTGGCTTTCTTGAGACCATTGATCAGGCGGCTATAGCTCAGGCCATTAGCCCGTGACTGAGCATTTATACGCGTGATCCACAGCGCGCGGAACTGACGCTTGCGCTGACGACGATCCCGGTACGCATACTGGCCAGCTTTGGTCACTGCCTGCTTGGCTACACGAAAAATACGGCTTCGTGCGCCATAGTAGCCCTTGGCCTGCTTTAATATCTTCTTGTGACGGCGATGAGCCACCACACCACGTTTTACGCGAGGCATAGTCTTCTCCTATTTTAATGAGTAACCGGTTAGCGAGCCCGCATCATGCGGTCTATCAGCACTTTATCGTTATCATGAATCAACGACGTTCCACGTAACTGACGCTTTCGCTTGGTGGTCATCTTGGTCAGGATATGACTTTTGTTGGCGCTCTTGCGCTTGTATCCGCCAGCCGTCTTTTTAAAACGCTTGGCAGCCCCACTGTGAATTTTTGCTTTTGGCATATCAAATACTCCGCATTTGAAAGTTAATAAATAGAATCTAGCGCATTCACGGGCAACTAGTTCTTCTTCTTTGGGGCGATAACCATAGTGAGCTGCCTGCCTTCCATTTTCGGAAATTGCTCGACATTACCCAACTCGGCCAGATCAGCTTCCACTCGTTTGAGCAGCTCCATGCCAATTTCCTGGTGAGCCATTTCACGACCGCGAAAACGCAGCGTGACTTTGGCCTTATCGCCATTCTCGAGGAAACGCACCAGGTTGCGTAGTTTTACCTGGTAGTCACCCTCCTCCGTCCCTGGACGAAATTTCATTTCTTTAACTTGTGTTCGCTTTGTTTTCTTCTTTTGAGCGGCCTTTTGCTTCTTGGCTTCGAAGATATGCTTACCGTAATCCATTACCTTACAGACCGCGGGATCAGAGTCAGCAATTAATACCAGGTCCATTCCGGCTGCCTCCGCCGCAGCCACGGCCTCGCTCAGAGGTACTATTCCTACTTGCTCGCCTTCGGCACCCACCAGTCGAACCGGATCTGCCGTAATTTGGTCGTTAATAATGGCCTTTTTTAAGCCGCCCTTACCTTTTTCTCTCTTAATGCTAGTTCTCCACTACAAGACGACCGCGACGAGCAACATCGCCCGCGAGAAACACGCTAAACGCGTCGAGATCCATGGATCCCAAGTCCTCGCCACGACGGGCACGCACGGCAACAGTCTGTGATTCTACTTCTTTATCCCCCACCACCAACAGGTAGGGAACCCTCTGAATTGTGTGCTCGCGGATTTTAAAGCCGATTTTCTCATTTCTCAAGTCCGAAACCACCCGAAAGCCCTTGTTTTTCAAGGAATCTTCCACTTTTTTCGCATATGGGGCATGTTTATCGGTAATATTGAGCACAACGGCCTGTTGCGGTGCCAACCAGCTTGGAAACACGCCTTCATAGTTTTCGATCAAAATTCCAATAAAACGCTCGAAGGATCCAAGGATAGCACGGTGCAACATAACCGGCACCTGACGAGATCCGTCCTCGGCAACATACTGTGCATCCAGGCGTCCCGGCATGGAAAAATCGACCTGAATAGTCCCCAACTGCCACACTCGACCGATGCAATCTTTCAATGAAAACTCTATTTTTGGTCCATAGAAGGCACCTTCGCCCGGCAGTTCCTGCCAGGGCAACTCTTGGGCGTCCAGGGCCTGGGCCAGTGCCTTTTCGGCCCGATCCCAATCTGCATCGGTGCCGACCCGCTTTTCGGGCCGTGTCGACAGTCGATAAATAACATCGGTAAATCCAAAGTCGGCGTACACCTGGTGCAGGAAGTCGATAAAGGTGGACACCTCCGGCTGGATCTGCTCCTCGGTGCAAAAAATATGAGCGTCGTCCTGGGTAAAGCCGCGCACTCGCATAATGCCGTGCAGGGACCCCGACGGTTCGTTGCGATGACAACTGCCAAACTCCGCCAGGCGCAGGGGTAAATCACGGTAGGATCTCAAACCCTGGTTAAATACCTGCACATGACAGGGGCAGTTCATCGGCTTGACTGCGTACTCGCGATCATCTGCTTCGAGCATAAACATGTCGTCGCCAAACTTGTCCGCATGACCAGACTTTTCCCACAGCGACATAACCACTATCTGTGGTGTTTTTATCTCCCTGTAGCCCTGGGCAAGTTGAGCATTTCGCATGTACTGCTCAATGACCTGATAAATCGTCCATCCTGCCGGATGCCAGAACACCATCCCAGGGGCTTCCTCCTGAAGATGAAACAAATCCAGTTTCTTGCTGATCTTGCGATGGTCGCGCTTCTCCGCTTCCTCGATGCGCCGCAGATACTGCTTCAACTGTTTTTTGTTGGCCCAACTGGTACCGTAAATTCTCTGCAACATCTCGTTGTCGGAATCGCCTCGCCAATATGAGCCCGCCACTTTGGTCAGTTTAAAGGCCTTGAGCTTGCCGGTGCTGGGCACATGGGGACCACGACATAAATCCATCCAGCTACCCTGGCTGTATATAGACAGCTCCTCGCCCGCTGGCAAATCCTCGATTATCTGCACCTTATAGCGCTCGCCCATATTGCGGAACAGCTCAATAGCCTTGTCCCGACTGGCGACAATACGCTCGATGGGCAAATCATCCGCAACCAGTTCCTCCATGCGCTTTTCGATCTTGTCCAGATCATCCGGCGTAAAGGTGTGACCGGTGGCAAAATCGTAAAAGAAGCCGTCTTCAATCACCGGCCCGATGGTGACCTGCACGCCGGGAAATATTTCCTGGGTTGCCATCGCCATCAAGTGCGCCGACGAGTGACGAATCAACTCCAGCCCGGCATCGTCGCGATCGGTGATAATGGCCAGAGATACATCCTCGGTAATCATAAAAGAGGTATCTACGGCTGTACCGTCCACCACGCCTCCCAGCGCCGCTTTTGCCAGGCCTGGGCCAATATCGGCGGCAACATCGTGAACAGAAACAGAAGAATCGAACGGGCGTTGACTGCCGTCCGGCAGCGTAATAATAGGCATGTGCTTTCCCTTGGTCAGTGGTGGCCCTTACTACAGGTCACATGAAGGTTTAACTGATTTTTTCAAACCTTTATTGAATACTGAGTGAGTCCATACCCTCTTCTGTGTACCTCCACGAGCGGCACATTGGAAAAGGGTGGGCAATGATGCATGAATCGGCGAAAAATTGGAAGGGGGAACTGACTTATCCAATCAAGCTGGCCAGGGGCCGCGTTCCCGCCGGTATTGAATAGCTTTGCTGATTCAGGAAGGCGGATACAATCGATACCTCGCCCACCAGGTGGCTATTGATATGATCCAGCTCGCAGGCCGGAACCCGGTACTCGAGGTGCTCCTCATAGGCCACCGTCTCCAGGTCGAAATACGTCATCACCGACTCCGGCAGTATAAGGCGCACAACGTAGCCCGCACCGTATAAAGGTACTTCCCACTGCCTGGCGATCATTTCGGCATAGCGCTGATTCAATTTAAGAAACAAAAAGAGCTCGCCACCCTGATCTGGCTCAATGCGCCGCCAATCGGCGCGGATCAGGGCAGCGAGTTGCGCCGGACTCAATGCCTGGTAAAGGGCTATGGTGCTTGAGTGGGTAAGTGCTTTCATAGTGCATTGTCTCGTGGTTGTTGGATTACCGGTTAGATCAGGTCCCGATTGTCAAGGGCTGCCAGCGGCAGCGCGCTGACCACATAGCGCAGCGGGCCTCCCGCGGCCAGTGCATCGAATGGATAGCAGGTCACCAGTTGCAATTCACTCCGGTCACTCGCTTTGTGCAGGTACGGATCGCTATCGGTATTGATAATGCGAGTACTATCCACCCGGTAGGACAGGTGCTTCCCCGATGCCAATTGCAGGCTCAACAAGGTGTTGCGCCTTAGATCTTGCAGAAAGCGAAAGTGAGTATCCCTATGGCCTCCAATAACGGCTATCCCTGGCATCCCCGGGATGGCAGAGGCGCTCTCGTGGCCAGGACCAAAGGCCAGTGCATGGCCAGCTGCGCCGGATAGAACGAACAGATCTATTTGCAATCTAGGTACCTGCAATCGGGCGACAGGCCAGGTATCGGCCCAGGGCCATGGCTTTTTCGGCTCGCCTCCCAGGATCAGCGTTTTCTCCCATGCCCTTGCTATCAGTATCTGAGCCAGCTGAGCCTTGGCATGAATGTATCCTGCGTTACTCAATTGCACGCAGCCGGCCATCAGCAGCGACAGAATCAACAAAGCTCGCACATTTTTAAACCTGCACAGCCGGAACATGATCCACCTCCGGTCGTCGCATGACATAAACCATCATCGCCAGAAACAGCAATAGACTGCCCAGAAACAGGTTTAAGGGCCCGGATGTCGCTGTCCTTGGATAGGCAAAAGCCTGCGGGCTCTGTCCGCGCGGTCGGGTATTGGGCACAGGTGCTTTGTTCAATCCCTTCCCGGCAGGCCGCGAAATTCGCTCCTCCACTGCAATAAAGCTGGTGTAGGGGCTCATCAGACTGTGGGCCAGAGCCACTTCCAGCACCGACTTGCGCACTTGCTCCTCTCTTTCTCCCAGCAAACGCTGATCTAGCAAACTGGCGATTTTCTGGCGCGCCCACAAACTGGCGACACCTGGGTTTTCCCTCTGCGAGGGGGATGCCATCCTCAGGGTTCGAGACCATGGACTGCCCGCTATCTGTCCCCGGACCAGCACATCCCCTCCAAGCGCTCCACCATTGAATTTAACAGCAACCATTACCGGGTCCCCGCTGTATAGATCGGGAATCCTTTCTGGCCAGGCTTCAACCGGCTCCGGCCAGTCGACACTCATGTTTAATACTACCGGTGACGATATCTGACGAAACAGATGGCTCATTTTTTCACCCACCTCACCCAGATCACCTATATGGGTGTGGCTGCCCCGCCCAAACTGGGCCGCCTTGCGCATAAACCAGTCATTGGGGGCAGAGCCGATACTGACTGTGAACAATCGATTATTGCCTATTGAACTGGCTATCGCTTCAAATAACTGCAGTTCGTTACCTACCGCGCCATCGGTAATGAAGATCACCTGACGCAGACGCGAAGCATTGTCCTCGCCCGCTGGCACTGCCAGCGCTTCCGTCAAAGCCGGTAACATCTCAGTGCCCCCACCGGCGCTCAGTTGACGGACAAACTCTTCGGCTCGGCCGATGAAGTGTCGACTGGCCGGCACGGCATCACTGTATAGCGCCCGGTAGGATGAATTGAACTCGATAATGTTAAACCGATCCTCGGGACGCAATTGGCGCAATGCCATACTGAGGCTCTCCCGTGCCTGATCGATGGACACGCCCCCCATGGAGCCAGAAGTGTCGATGACATAAATCATTTCTCTGGGCTGCGATACATTGGCTTGTGCGCCGACCAGTGTGGGAGGTACCACCATGAGCAATCCATAGTGCTGCCCGTCTACCTGCTCGGTAAAAATGGCGGCCTGCGGTGTGCTTCCGGTAACCGGTTGCCATTTGAGGACAAAATCGCGATCCATCTCGACAACGGCTCCCACCAGTCGAATATCGTAACGCCCATCATCACGAGCCAGAATAATCTCGTGGTAAGAGGCATCAACCCGGGCCAGAGGCATACCCATATTGATGCTCGCTGTCACTTCAATCGGATTAACCGGTGCTGCATCAGACCCCACCGCCGGACGCATGAGTGGCGTGATAGCAGCAGCATCGGGCACCTGATCGGTCGCAGTGGACCACCCC
>JABHWT010000210.1 GCA_018657645.1 Halieaceae bacterium
AGAAAACTCGCCTGGGTAGTGGTTCTGGTTCTCGCCGTCGCTCCCTTTGGTGCCCTCTCTGGGAGCCTTGAAGTACAAGCCCTGTTTGATGGTGGTGCATTACTGGAGGTTGCCGGGAAGCACAAGCTGTTGCGCGTGGGGGAGTCTTTTGCCGGTTATACGCTGATTGAGGTTACGGCAACAGAGGCCGTAGTGGAATACGGCGGTCAGCGCCATGTAAAGCGCATTGTGCGACGCATTTCCTCCGATTACCAAACCCCCGAACGACGTCAAACGACCATCCAGCGCAATGCGCAGCAGCAATATCGCACCCGAGCCCTGATTAACAGGCGTAAGGTCGAGGTGCTGGTGGACACCGGCGCAAACGTCGTTGCCATGAGTACAGGGCATGCGCAAAACCTGGGGATAGACCTCAGTTCGTCACTAAGGGGGCAGGTAGAGACTGCAGGGGGCAGGGTTTTGGCCCGGATTGTGTCGCTGGAGTCAGTGGAGGTCGGTGGTATCCGGGTTGATAATGTGCGCGCCGCGGTTCTCGATGGAGATAACCCCCGTACCATTTTGTTGGGTATGAGCTACCTGAGCCATCTGGATATGAAAGAAGATAGGGGCATTCTCTTGCTGTCTCGAGAATGGTAACCACCACTCGCATGCCTCAAGCACAACTGGTAAAGTATGCGCCCTCAATGAAGGGTAGTTAAAGTGTCAGTACATTTTATAGAATCATCGCGTCTTCCCACCGAGTGGGGCGTTTTCGACATACACGGTTTCGAGGATGAGGCGACTAAAAAGGAGCATCTGGTCCTCACCCTGGGTGATGTATCCAGCGCGGGACCCGTGCTGGCTCGTATTCACTCGGAGTGTCTCACTGGCGATGCGCTATTTAGCATGCGCTGCGATTGCGGTAGTCAACTTCAGGCCGCCCTGAGGACCATTGCCGAGCAGGGTCGTGGCGTGTTGTTCTACCTGCGTCAGGAAGGGCGCGGCATCGGTCTGCTCAATAAGATCAAGGCCTATAAACTGCAGGATGAGGGTGCAGATACGGTGGAGGCCAACGAACAGCTCGGCTTTGGTGCCGATATGCGCGACTACACTATTTTGCTGCCCATGCTGGAGCACCTGCAAATCAAAAGCGTGCACCTGATGACAAACAACCCTCGCAAAGTGGCAGCTCTGGAAGAATTGGGGGTGGAAGTCGCCGAGCGTATTGACCTGCACACCGGGCGCAACCCCCACAATGAAAAATATCTGCACACCAAAGCCGGGAAACTGGGGCATTTGTTTGGCAAGCGTCAGGGCACCCATGATTAATACAGCGGTTGTTTGCCTCTCAGCCTAATGATCTCGCATGACTATGAACCGAGCCAGTTCCCGGAGCTCGTCGGCGGACTCCTGAAAACTATCGAGTTTAGCCACAGCGGAGTCTAATAATCGGTGTGCTTCAGCCTTTGCACCGGATAGTCCCATTAATGCCACGTAAGTCGGCTTGTGGTCGTGCTGGTCTTTGCCCTGGGTTTTCCCCAATGTGGCTGTACTACCCTCCACATCCAAAATGTCGTCGACAACCTGAAAAGCCAGGCCAATGTCACTCCCGTAATTATCCAGCGCAGAGAGCTGTGCGGCATTAGCATTGGCGGCGATGCCCCCCAGTGCGAGGGCAGCGCGTATCAGCGCTCCGGTTTTAAGCGAGTGCATTGTCTGAAGCTGCGGCAAATCCATACGGGTGTTACTGGCCGCGGTATCGATGGCCTGCCCCCCCACCATTCCACGAGGACCGGAAGCGGCTGCCAGCGTTTTGATCATGGCGACCTGCTGTCCGGTGGAGAGTCCAGGGGCCTCGGCCAGCACCTCAAATGCGCGACTCTGCAAGCCATCTCCTACCAGGATGGCGCAGGGTTCACCGTAGGCCTTATGGCAACTGGGGCTCCCCCGTCGCAGGTCATCATCGTCCATCGCCGGGAGGTCATCGTGAACCAGGGAGTAAGTGTGAATCATTTCGACAGCTACCGCAGCTGAATCCAGAGCGAGATCATCTACCTCGCCGTTTATGGCGTTGGCCGAGGCATACACCAGCGTTGGCCGGATTCGCTTGCCGCCAATGGACAGCGCGTAGTGACTGGCCTCAAATAGCCGGCCTAAGTCGTCAAAGCAATGGTGCCCGGAGTCGGGCTCTCCCAGGAATCGGGAGAGTGCGTCGTTACATCGGTGCCGACTCTCATCCAGAAACCGAATGAAGCGGGGATTCATTCCGAGTCCTCGTCCCCCGGGAATTTCTCTGTCGTCATTTCACCTTTTTCGTCGAGTAATATTTGAACACGTTGCTCTGCATCGCTCAGTATTTTCTGTGCTTTCCTGGTCAGGCCAATACCCTCCTCAAAAGCACCCAGTGAATCCTCGAGGTCGGTCTCGGTGTTTTCCATCTGCTCAACAAGGGACTCAAGCTTTGACAATATAGATTCAAAGTCCAATTTTTCTGCGGCCATCATATCTCTCGGTTTAGGAAGGAGGACGGTGGCAAGTATATCAACTTTTCCGGAAATAAAGTGGTGCCGGGTGGCAGCAGACTCATCGGCCGCTTAAGTTTGCTACGGTAATGGCGTTCGCTGCGTGACAAACTGGCGCAGTTATGGAAAATGGGACGAATAGCCACGCTGGTTCCGAATTCAGATGAGTATAGACAACTGCAGCATTATTGAGTTACCCCGGATCTTCGATCAAAGAGGAAACCTCACATTCATTGAGGGGAATGCACATATTCCATTCAGTATAGAGCGGGTGTACTACCTCTACGATGTGCCCGGTGGCTCCGAGAGGGGCGGTCATGCACATTTAGGTCTGCAGCAGCTGATTGTAGCGATGTCGGGTAGTTTTGACGTATTGCTCGACGATGGTTCCCGGCGCGAGCGTTTTCACTTGAATCGATCCTACTACGGTTTGTACGTGGACAAGATGATCTGGCGAGAACTTGACAACTTCAGTTCGGGGTCGGTTTCTATGGTCTTGGCTTCTAATCGTTTTTCCGAGGACGACTATATTCGAGATTACGACGAATTTTTGAAGGCTGTAACGAACAATACCCACAGTTAACTCGAAGGGCCGGGCAAGTGATCAGGTTTTTGGACTTACACTCGATAAACGCTCGGCAACAAGGCGCGATTCTCGCCGCCATAACTCGCGTTCTCGATTCCGGGCAATATCTGCAGGGAAATGAACTGGCACAGTTTGAGATTGCGTTTGGCAGGTACTGTGGCGCGAGTCATTGCGTGGGGGTTGGCAGCGGCCTCGACGCATTGAGTTTAACACTGCAAGCCTGGATCCAACTGGGACTTGTGCAACCGGGGGACGAGGTCATCGTTCCCGGTAACACCTTTATTGCCACGATCCTGGCGATTACCCACAGTGCGCTTAGGCCTGTGTTGGTTGATCCCGACCCGGCGACGCACAACCTTGGGGTCGAAGGGATTTCCGGGGCGATTAGCGGCCGTACCCGGGTGATTTTGCCCGTTCATTTGTACGGTCGGATGGCTGATATGGACGCCATTATGACCCTATCGCGCAAGCATGATCTTCTTGTTCTGGAGGATGCTGCTCAGGCGCATGGTGCGAAAATCAATGGTCGCATGGCGGGGAACTGGGGGCATGCAGCGGCTTTCAGTTTTTATCCGGCAAAAAATCTGGGTTCGCTGGGAGATGCAGGTGCGGTGACCACGTCGGATGCAAGCCTTGCCGATATGGTCAGGTTGCTGGGAAATTATGGGGCTCGGGAAAAATACAAATCATCTGTATCGGGCTGTAACTCCAGAATGGATGAGATCCAGGCTGCTGTACTAAGGGAAAAGCTTCAATCGCTGGATGACGAGACTGCGCACCGCCGAAAAATAGCCCGGATTTATGGCGAGTCTATTACGCTGCCCGGCCTGAAACTTCCGGAGCAAATTGCATCCCACGCGTGGCATCTCTATGTGGTGCAGTGCCGAGACAGGGACAGGCTACGGGCAGATCTTGATAGTGCCGGCATTGAAACCATGATCCACTACCCTGTGCCACCCCATCTTCAAGAGGTCTATGCAGATTCCGATCTTGCCAATACCGGCCTTGCAGTGACGGAGCAACTGTCCAACGAGGTGATGAGTCTTCCCATTGGCTCACATCTCGATGACGGCGATGTGCATCGGGTCTGTCGAGTACTCAATAGCCTGGCCACCTGATAATGGACAGCAAACAGGAATCGCGTCGTACAATTCTGGGAAGTTCTTCTCTCATTGGCGGCGCCTCCGTACTGTCACTACTCATCGGGCTCGTTAAAGTTAAGATTCTGGCGGTTTTTCTCGGTCCCGCCGGAATTGGTTTGCTTGGGATTTACCAGAACACCCTGCAGGTGGGGTCGACCTTTGGTTCCATGGGTGCGCCGACGGTAGCAACAAGAAAAATAGCAAGTGTGGCCAACAGCGACGAGGGCGTGGCATCGAGTATCGCTTCGCTCACCAGGTTTTCAATCCTGCTGGCCATTTCAGGTGCGGTGGCGGTGGGTTTGTGCTGCCAGTGGATTATGCTTTCCCTTTTTAGTCTGGAGATAGGATCCACTGAAGTCGCGGTCTTGTCGCTGGGCGTTTTTCTGGCGGTCGTTGGCGGCGTGCGGGTGGGAATACTGCAGGGCCTTAGACGAGTGCGCTCTCTGGCCGCTGTTAATGTGCTGGCGGCTGCATTGGCGGCCACTATAGGCAGTTGCGCCGTGATACTGCTGGGGCAGGAGGGATTGATTCTTTTTGTGGTGTCTATGCCACTGGCCACACTGGTGTTTGCATTTGTTGTGAGTCGCGGCAATTTGACACTCAAGCTGCGCGCCACAATCGAGCGAGAGAGCCGACTCTGGCGGCAGACATTTGTGGAAGGAGCCCCACTGATGTGTTCGGCTCTGGCTGGTGCAATAATGTTGCTTGTTATCCGCGCAATCCTGGTGTCCCGCCTGGGTATCGATCAGGCGGGCTACTTTCAGGCCACCTGGGCTATTTCCATGACCTATGTCGGGGTTGTTCTGGGAGCCCTGGCGACCGACTATTATCCGCGACTGTCCATGCTGGCCCACGATGACAGGGAATCGGCTGAGCTGGTGACACAACAAATAGAAATTGCCCTGTTGCTGATTGGTCCCGCCGTACTTGCATTGATTGTATTCGCGCCCCTGGTTATGCAATTGCTCTACTCCAGCTCCTTTGGCCCGGCGGCAGAGCTTTTGCGCTGGCAATTACTGGGAGATGTCTTCAAGGTAGCCAGCTGGCCACTGGGTTTTATTCTCCTGGCGCGGGGCCGGGGAGTCCATTTTTTGGCGCTTGAACTGGCCTGGAATCTGCTGGTACTCGGTATGACCTGGTATCTTGTTCCCCTGCTGGGCTTGCTGGGGTTTGGGGTGGCGTTTGTTGTAGCCTATATTCTATACCTGGTGGTTATGCTGGGATACGCTCGATACACAATAGGGTTTCGTTTTGAAAAGCGTACCGCAGGTTATTTTGCCTTGATATTTGGGTGTTGTTTCGCCTGTGCTGTCCTGTTGCCAGCAGACAGTTACTTTGTAGGGTCTATTGCAATACTGGCAAGCACTGCTTTCTCACTGTTTCAGCTGGACCGGCTGGTTGATATTAGAAGTCTACTGCGCAAATCCGCAGGCCAGTCCGGAGATGTCTGAGAGGGTGAGCATATGACCGAACAGATTGATAGGAACCCACTGGTTAGCGTTATTATTCCCTCCTACAATCACAAGCCTTATGTAGAATCGGCGATTCTCAGCGTCCTGAATCAAAGTTACAGGAATACAGAGCTTATCGTTATCGACGATGGCTCGACAGATGGCAGCGCAGAGTTCCTGACGGAGCTCAATAAAGAACATCCATTTATTTTTCTGAGTCAGAAAAATCGAGGTTTGTCTAAAACCCTGAACCGTGGCATCTCTATGGCAAAGGGCTCTTATCTGTCGCTGCTGGCATCCGATGATGTGTTTTTGCCCCACAAGCTTGAAACGCTTGTCGCCGCAATGGAGCAGAGCGAGCGGGATGTCGCGGTGGTGTGTGGGGATGCGGCGTTTATGGATGGTGACGGGCACCCTGTTGAGCGCGCCTCTGGAAATAACAGGTATGCCACATTTATCAATTACTATCAGGCGGCGTTTCCTGCAATTGATATAAAAGGGGCTTTTGGCAGCTACCGAACGCTTATTTATAACAACCACATTCCAGCCATGTCGGCATTGATGCGGCGCTCGGCTGTCGAAGATATTGGTTTGTTCAGTGAAGACAAGGCCCTGGAGGACTGGTGTCTCTGGCTTCGAATGGCCCGGCGTTTTTCTATTCGCTATATCGATGACGTCGTGGCGCGCTACCGCGTCTACGAGGCTAACTCCAGCATTACCCTGTCAATGCGGCTTACGCTTGACGCCCTCGATCTGCTGGACAGGGAAAAACCGTTTTGTGTGCAACGTGATTGCCTTCGGGAGTGGCGAGACAACTACTATCGAACACTTTTCACACTGCTGGAAAAGGGGGAAATTGTGAGAGTTTTGCGACGTCTTCGACTACGTGATATACCTTCGTTCCTGACCCACAATTTCCTCAGAATTATCAGTAAACGGCTGGGACGTAATCGTCGCTGAGCGAAGCGGGTGCAAATGGTGACGCTGGGTGCTTTAATACGAGACGGACGAACGGTTAACATGGATCATATCCTGTCATGACATCGGAAACGACACTGGACAACATTGCCCTGGATAGCTGGTATGCCAAAGGTGTAAATGCGCAGATGATCCACTACACCGCAAAAATATTCTCACGCCATATGACACGCGGTAATTACCTTGAACTGGGCCCCGCCGAGGGTTTGCTAACCGAGTGTCTGCAGGCGTGGGCCAATGAGATGACGCTGGTCGATGGTTCCTCACACTTCTGTGCAGGGCTTAGGGAAAAATTCCCAAATGCCAGAGTTATCCATGCCATGTTCGAATCGTTCACAAGCGACGACGAATTTGACATCATCGTCCTGGGACATGTTCTGGAACACGTAGACGACCCGGTTTTGATTCTCCAGCGTCTTAGACCCCTGCTAAAAAAGGGTGCAAAGCTGCTGGCGGCCGTGCCCAATTCAAAGAGCCTGCATAGACAGGCCGCGGTTATAATGGAGCTTCTTGACCAAGAGAGCGCAATGAGTGCAGCGGACATTCATCACGGCCATAAGCGCGTCTACAATCCGGAGTTGTTCAGGCAGCACTTTGTCGATGCAGGCTTTACTATCAACGTGTTTGGAGGCTACTGGCTAAAGCCGCTCTCGGATAAGCAACTGGAACAGAGTTGGAGTCCACCCATGCTGGATGCATTTATGCAACTTGGCGAAAGCTATCCGGAAATTGCCGCCGAGAATTATATTGTCGCCACGGCAGAGGCCAGTGATGTCGAAGGGTGACAAGAAGAAAATTCTGATCGGGGGCGGGGGAACGGCAACCGCCTGGCACCTGAGTAGTCTGGCGACGACGGCGCCATTTTCCGACTTTTTAGAGCTCTATATTGCGGACACCCATGCGGCTCATCTTGTTCCGGCCTCCATTTTGTCACACCGTTTTTTACAGGTTCTGTCCGTAAGTGACCCCAGCTACCCGGTCCAGATGCTGACTATGCTGGAAGAGAACAGCATTGACATTTTTGTGCCGCTGATCGACGACGATGTTTATACCTTTACCAGCGACAATGAGGACCTGAAGAGCTTGGGTGTTTTATCGACATCTGTTTGTCGGGCATCGGCCGCCCTGCTTGCGGATAAACAAATTTTGAGCCGGCACCTCAATGCCAACGGTATCGCTACGGCGCGGATAATTTCTCGCTCTGATGATCTCGACATGCACATGGAATCGAACGTGTTTGTGAAGCCGCGAAGGGGCTATGGCAGCCGCGGAGCTTATCGTTGCTGCATAGCTGAGGCACAGGCGCTATTTGGTCGCGAAGACCTACTGATTCAGGAGTGCCTGGCGCAACCCGAAATCACAGTTGAGGTGTTCAATTTCAATGGCGAGATAAAATCGCTATCTAGAGAGCGAATTGAAGTCAAGGCAGGCGTTTGCACAAAGGCCAGAATTTGGCACGATCCGGCGCTGCACGCGCTGGCCATAGCGATAGGAGAGGCGATCGCTATGCCTGTCGCGTATTGTTTTCAGGTGATGAAGGGGACAGATCAGAATTGGAGAGTAATTGATGTTAATGCCCGTCTCGGGGCTGGCACTGCGTTGTCTACCTGTGCCAATTGGTCGCTTGCCTCGGCGGCTCTATCGGTCTGGGGGCAGTGCGATATGGATCCATTTAAATACCTCATCGAGCCGGCTGATGATATTTTTGTGGGCCGGGTCTACCGGGAAGTAGTAATGGGTTCAGGTGACTGATCTTCACGTAGGCCTGGACCTCGATGGTACGCTGGTTGACAGTCGTAGTCGTCATGGGAGGGCCCTGGCGGCGGCAGCGGTTTCTCTGGAGTGCGAGCTACCACACGGTCTTATAGCGAACTATGTCGCACTTAAAAGTGATGGTCGGTCCGGGCTTAAGGTGCTGAAGGCATCGGGAATACCTGATGCCGACAAACTGATAGCCCGATGGGCAGAAATTATAGAGAGCGATGAATTTCTGCTACAGGACGCGCTCTACCGGGGTGTGACCGGCGAACTGAAAAAGCATGCCGCCCGGGGTATGGTGTTTTATATCGTCACTTCCCGCCAGCGAAGGGGAGCTGTATTGAGGCAAATAGAAGAGCTGGGGCTGGGCAAAGTGATAGAGCACACTTATGTGGTGCAACCCGGAGGGTCTGCGACAAAGGGCCGTGCGTCGGAGCATTTGGAACTGTGTGCCGTGGTGGGCGATACGGAAGTGGACTGGGAGTGGTCCAGAGAGTTGACAGTCGATTTCTTCCCCCTGGACTGGGGGTTTCGCAATAGAGCGTTCTGGCTTGAGCGTGGGGTAAAGCCCTGGAAGGATCTGGGAGCAGTGCTGGACGCTATTGAAAAGAAGCACGCGGGCTTGCAGAGAATGTAGCCATGGGAAAGCCAAAAATATCTGTCGCATTGTGCACCTATAACGGTGAGAAATATCTGGCGCAGCAGCTCGACAGTATTCTGGTGCAAACCATTACTCCTTTTGAATTGGTTATAGCTGACGATTGTTCGACAGACGGTACTCTGGACCTGATTAAAAAGAAGAGTGAGGAGACGAGCATTCCCGTACGCCTGCTGCGCAGTAAATCCAATGTAGGGGTCAAGGCAAATTTTGAAAAGGCTATCTCCGAGTGCTCCGGAGAGTATATTGCATTGGCAGATCAGGATGACATTTGGCAAAGGGACAAACTGCAAATATTCGCGCAGGCAATTCTGGATTCAGACCGAAGCGTCCCTACATTGTTTTACGCTGATCCGGCTCTGATCGGGTCCAGCGGCGAAGAATTGCAGGGCAGTTTTTTATCCAGGGCGAGGATCGAGCCACCGGTCGTCGACTATTGGAAACTACTGGCAACCAGAAATTTTGCACCGGGTTGTTGTACCGTGTTTGATCGTACTATGGTCAAACAATTGCTACCCTTTCCGGAGCAGGCCATTATTCACGACTGGTGGATAAACCTTCTGTTTTCCCTGGGTGGCAGAATATGTCGGGTAGATTCCCAAACAATGATGTATCGACTTCACGCCGGAAATAACCAGGGTATTGGTACTCATGGCCGGGCATTGAAGGCTGGTAGCAGCGTCGGTTTTTTGCGGCTTGGTTCTGATAATTTGCTGGTTGAAATTCGCCAATTGGGCAGTGCTCTGGCGCGCCTGCACAAGGAGAGCGTTCCCTATCCGGCGCAGGTTGATCAACTGGCGGCGCTTTTTGATCGGGGACGCATGGAGAGACCATACGTGCTTATGCGCCTGGGTATAACAAGAGGCAATGCACTCAAGACGTTGCTGATGATGGTGGCTTCAATGTTTGTAACGGAGAAACAGATCTGCGATGA
>JABHWT010000178.1 GCA_018657645.1 Halieaceae bacterium
CTTCCACCTCTGGCCCCGGATTGGCCCTGATGACCGAAAGTCTCGGCCTGGCAGTGGCAGCCGAAATACCTCTGGTAGTGATTGATGTAATGCGCGGCGGCCCCTCTACCGGCATCCCCACCAAACCGGAGCAGAGCGATCTCAACATCGCCGTCTATGGACTGCATGGCGATGCGCCACATCTGGTGCTGGCCCCGTTGTCGGTAGAGGACTGCCTCCTTACCACCCAGTGGTCGGTACATCTGGCCGAGGCACTGCAGACACCGGCCATCGTATTGTCCGACCAGTTTCTGGGTCAGGCCAGGGCGGTAATCGACAAACCCGCCGATCTGGCATTTATAGCGCGACGAAAACTGGCCGAGCAACCCGATCAGGATTTTGCCCGTTATGCGATAACTGCCGACGGCATTTCTCCCATGTCAATACCCGGGACCACGAATGGTCAGTATGTGGCGGATGGTTTGGCGCACAGTACTGTTGGTTTGCCTTCCTCCCAGGCTGAACACCATAGCGAGCAAATGGATAAGCGGCTGCGCAAACTTACCGACTTTGACTACGGCGACCACTGGGCAGACATCGAGGGTGAAGGAGATATAGCGGTTATTTCCTGGGGATTGGCCGCTACGGCGTCTCGCGAGGCTGTGCAGCGATTGCGCGAGCAGGGCAAGGCAGTCAAGTTTATTGCTGTACGTCTGATATATCCGGTTCAGGCAGAAAAAATGGCACAGGCACTAGCGGGGGTTAGGCGGATACTTGTGATCGAGCTCAACCATTCCGGTCAGTTTTATCGCTTCTTACGGGCACACTATGATATGCCCGGTGAGGTGCAGGCATTCAACCGCCCCAGTCCGCTGGTGATGCGGCCGGGGGAAATTGTCGACAAGATTGAAGCGTGGAGTGGAGTATGACAGACACGACAATACCACAAGTGGATATGGAAGCTGCAGATTACAAGTCGGCCAACAAACCTATCTGGTGTCCTGGATGTGGTGATTTTTCGGTATTGCAGGCCATTACAAAAAGTATGGCCGCTCTGGGAAAACCACCCGAACAACTGGCGGTAATATCTGGCATAGGTTGTTCGTCGCGAATCCCCGCTTACACAAAGTGCTATGGGTTTCACGGTGTACACGGCCGCTCACTGTCGCTGGCAACTGGGCTGAAAGTAGCCCGACCAGATCTTACGGTGGTGTGTACCGGGGGTGATGGCGACGGTTTTTCCATCGGCGGCAATCACTTCCTGCATGCCTGTCGTCGCAATGTCGACATTACTTACATCGTGATGGACAATGAGGTTTACGGTATGACCAAGGGGCAGGCGTCTCCTACTACCGACCCACTGTGGGAGGATAGCGCGCTAACCCCGACCGGTACTGGAATGAATCCGTTCAAGCCGTTGGTTATCGCTCTGGCGTCCGGCGCCAACTTCCTGGGCAGGGGATTTTCCGGCGACGCCGAGGGAACGGCTGACATGATAGAGGAGGCGATACTGCACCCGGGATTTTCCTTTGTGCAGATCCTCAGCCCCTGCGTTACCTATAGGCCTGAGCAAAAGGAATGGCGCAATATGGTGCATCCGGCAATGGTGGATGCGACCTCCGATAGTGCCAGGGCGGCGCGACGACTGATGACCGATGACGGCTTCAATACGGGGGTGCTGTACCGGGGTGACAGGGAACCATTCAAGCTCAGGCAGCAGTCAAATGCGGCGCAGCAAACGGCGGATTTTTCCGGTCAGTTTGCAGTGTGAATGACGAGGTACACTAGCAGCGTGTTGAAAAAGTCCCTGGCAGTGCAGTACAAGGTGTTTTCAGCCTGCTGCCAGGCCCAGAGTAGGGGGAGTAGGGAATGACGAGTGGCAGTAAACACATTATTCGGACCACCGTGAACGGTGAGCAGCGTGAAGACCTGATACCCGCCAATATGTTGCTGCTGGACTACCTGCGCGAGGTGTTGCAATTGACTGGTAGTAAGTCTGGTTGTGACGGTGGTGAATGTGGCGCCTGCACCGTACTGGTAAATGACCAGCCGCGCCTGGCTTGTAGTGACCTGGCCGTGCGACTGGATGGTAAGCGTGTGGAGACTATTGAATCGCTGGCGGAGAATGGTCGCCTTTCCCGGTTGCAAAAAATGTTTCACCAGAAGCTGGGTACCCAGTGTGGTTTTTGCACGCCCGGGATGATTATGGCCTCCGAAGCACTACTGCGAACCGACCCACAGCCATCGGATGCAGCAATCAGAAAGGCTCTGGAGGGTAACCTGTGTCGATGTACGGGCTATGTGAAGATTATAGAGTCAGTGCGGGCGGCCTGCGATGATAATGCAGAGGCGGTGACATGAAACAGAAGATTGAAAAAGACCTCAGCGCGGTAAGACCCAACCGGGCTGCCGGGGCGCGACTACCGCTGATTGACGGTATTGAAAAAGTGACCGGCAAGGCCAAATATACCGCAGACCTGGACGCCCCGGATGCACTGGTGGGCGTGATTCTGCGCAGTCCTTACGCTCACGCCGAAATAATTAATATCGATGTGGCGCGGGCTCGGGAATTGCCCGGTGTGAAA
>JABHWT010000383.1 GCA_018657645.1 Halieaceae bacterium
ATGTTGGCACCCTGCAAACCCTATTCCTGGCGGGAGATCTGTGGTCGCAACTGGGCCGGGGCATGCTCTCCCTACTGGCGGTTGGGGCGATATTTTTCGGTATCACTTTGGCTAAATCACACAAGCGGCTGGATTGATGATTCATCGACTGATAGCGACCATCATCAAGGAAATGCTCTCGCTTCTGCGCGACCCTCAGACCAGGGCAGCCCTTATCGGAGCGCCGCTTTTGCAGTTGTTGATCTTCTCCTATGCCGCTACCATGGATGTCCGCAATATTAATATCGCTGTTATTAATGACGATGCGGGACGTTGGTCACAGGAATTCATAGCCAGGGTCCAGGCTTCAAGCTTTGTAAATAAGCTGGTGACGGTGGGTGACATGGAGGAGCTGACAGAGCTTATCGAGAGTCGCAAGGTGTTGCTGGGTATGCGTTTTCAAGCGGATTATTCTCGAAATATAAATGCCGACAAGCCCGCTGTTCTGCAGCTACTTATCGACGGGCGGCGAGCCAATGCCGGGCAGATTTCATCTGGCTATTTATCTACAATCGCGGCGCAACTGGGCCAGGAACTTCAGCAGCAGCGGATCGATGGCAGGGGCAGGCCGGTGGCCAGCGTACGTCACTGGTTCAACCAGAACCTGGAGTTTCGCTGGTTTATTGTACCCAGCGTAGGCGCGGCGCAGGCGATGATTATTGCCTTTATGATGACCTCGCTGGCCATCGCCCGAGAGCGCGAACTGGGCACCTTTGACCAACTGCTGGTGTCGCCCTCTACCATGATTGAAATCATGATAGGAAAGAGCATACCTGCCTTGCTTGGTGGTATGTTCGTGGGCACCGTGGTGCTGGTCCTGGCGGTGTTTCTGTTCGAGATTCCATTTGCAGGCAGTATTGGGTGGTTTTTCCTGAGTTTATTTGTGTTTCTGTTTTCGGTGATCGGTATCGGCCTGACCATCTCCACCTTATGCCAAACTCAGCAGCAGGCTGTGCTGGGCACAATCTTCTGTACCATGCCTATCATGCTGGTCTCGGGCTTTATTACACCGGTGGATAATATGCCGCACTGGCTGCAGGTGGGTGCCGAATTAAACCCGCTGAAACACTTTCTGGTAATCGTGCAGGGCACCTATCTCAAATCGATGGATGGTGGGCAGATATGGTCCAATATCTGGCCTATGATCGTCATTGGAATGGTGTCAATCGCTACCGCCTGGCTGGTGTTAAACCGCAAACTGCACTAGTACCCCTTCAAGGGCTGCTAGCGATCCCCCTGGTAGATTCTTTGGGCGATGTTCCCGGCAAGTTCGAGCAGTTTGGCAATAGGCGTGGGTAGAGCCGTGGTGTCGACATTGTGCAGGCAGTTTTTAATCGTTAAACCAAGCTCAGTGTCACCCTCAATATGCAGCTCGCGCTGAAAAAATAAAGTGTCCGGGTCTTCCAGGTGATTCGATATCAGTAAGAACGCCTCGAAGCTACCGCTGATACAGACATCGGCTTTTTGCCGTGGTTTGACCAACTGCAATTTGTGGTCGATGAGGCTGAAATTCCAGGTTTGTCCGGTTTCAGTAAAAGCCAGGGCCAGTACACGGTTTTCGAGAAGGTCCAGATCGCCGTCGGCAATGGATTCATCCAATAGCTGGTTGAGCACTTTGCCGGTAACAAATCTTTGCACGGGAAACGGCACCAGCGAAATGCTGCGCAGGGCGGCAGGTTTGACTTTGGAAAGTAGGCTAATGGGTGAAGGCAGTGTGTCTAGCATTGGGATACCTCTGGCTCATTATAACAGCTTTCCATCCCCGGTCGCCCAAACCAATACCCGTCGCACCGGTCGGTGGCGAGAAGCGGGTTGCCGGGAATCTGCTCGCCGTTGATGGCCTTGCGCATTGCCTCCACCTGGATTTGAAAACCCTCTGGCTCCGGGCTTATACGCACTATGTCGACACCCATTTCCTGCATGCTGCCTACCTCGTGAATCAGATTGTAGTCGTAGCCTGACAGGGTCTGAATGCCGTTGAGGACGAAAAGTTTCTTCTCCTGCTGATTTTCCATCAAAATGCCGCCGGGGTGGTCTATACATTTCAGGTGGCAATCGTCTTTGGGTAGGTTATAGGTTCTGGCTGTATAGCAACGGGCGGAATAGGCGAGGGGGATCTTGCCACAGACCAATACCTCGGTTTCAATCTGATCGCCAAGGTTGGCGTGTTGCAGAATGCTTATAAGCGTTTCCCGGCCTAGCTCCACCGGCATTACCCAGCGTTTCAGGCCCTTGCGGTGAAGTAGTTTCAACGTTTGGTGATTGTATATGTTCACC
>JABHWT010000319.1 GCA_018657645.1 Halieaceae bacterium
AGTGATAGTAGGGATCAAAAGCGGACACCACGTGAACGGGCAATTGCCACGCTTGGGCCATGGACAGCGCGGTCAGCAAGCCCCCGTAGCTGCGCGACGAACCATCCACCGCGACCATGATCGGACCCTCGGTAATACTTCGTTTGGGTTCCTTGACAACGAGCGTATCGATATCACTTCGTCGCGCCACCCTTTCGCATACCGTTCCTATACTGGAGTTGGCAACGGCACCCAAGCCAAGGGAACCCATTATTAACAGATCGTAGCGGCCGGAATTGGCCTCCTGGACCATCTCGCGGTAGTTTTTCCCCTCCAGGGCACAGCGCTTGTACGAAATCCCCTGGCTGGTGCAGGTCTCTTCCACGCCGTCCAGGTAGGAATCTGTGATGACTGATAACCCCTTGGTAATCAGGTCGTCGTGGATCTCGCGTTGCTTCTCCAGCTCCTGCTCTTCTTTATATTGCTCTGGAAGACCACCTTCCATCTGCCGGAACCGCCTGTCGTGCAGCTTCGCAGCATAGACGTGGGCACCGGTCACTGTAGACCCCCATAGCAGGGCCAGGGCAGCGGCATCGGATGCGCCCCGATTGGAGTGGTCCGAGGCATCAGCCGCCAGTACAATAGACTGGTACTGTGGGAGAGGAAGGACTTCTTCAGTTTGTTCAAGGGCCATGGGTGCTGCCATACATTTCTCCACTGGGTAGCCTCTGGTGGCAACCGCATTATTTGAAATTCGAGAAATTGCGGATGGTACCGCTTAAATATTTCGATTTAAAGGTTGCTCCCATTTTCTACGGTGCGTCTCCAAATATCCTTGAGCCACATCATGTAAAAAGCAGCAATCCTCACCTATTTTCTGGTATTGATTGACTTAGGACATTTCTCGCCGGCGTAATTTCCTCCATTATTGGCAGGTTTTACACAATGACGAGATACATATTGCGGCCATATGCTCTTCGCTAGTGCGCGGAAATATTTTGATTTTAAGGGGAACAATCCATTATTCTGGGCGTCTGACTACGTAGTTCCACCAGCAACCCCTAGCTCAATTGACCAACAATGAGGATTCAGCACGATGAAAGATAACAGGTCCATGCTAAATGCTACCCTGGCCGGTATTCTGGCAGTAGGAGCGACGGCAATATCTACCACGGCCAATGCCGTACCCGACCAGCCCAAGGCGTGGGAGAAATGTTACGGCATCGCCAAAGCCGGCATGAACGATTGCGGCTCTCTGGATGGCAAGCATTCCTGCTCCGGGCAATCGACTAAAGACGACGACACCAACGAGTGGGTCTATGTCCCCAAGGGGACCTGCACAAAAATTACTGGTGGTAGTGTGGGCGGAGAAAAGCCGGCCAAGACCTAGGACTAGTGCCCCACCCTACAGACTTTACACGCAAGCCGATCGCCGGTGCCGGCATTGGCTTGCGCAGCCAGCACGTCGCACAAATCCTCTCTGAACAACCTGCCGTTCCCTGGTTTGAAATTCTTACCGACAACCATTTCGCGACCGGTGGCATCATTCCAACCCAGCTCCAGGCAATCAGGACAAGCTACCCCCTGACCATGCACAGCGTGGGCATGTCTCTGGGGTCGGTGGACCCTCTGAACTGGGACTATATCAAGCAAATCAAGCAATTGGCCGAGGAATTTGAGGCCAGCTGGATATCCGAGCATATCTGCTTTACCAGCTTTTCCAATCAATACAGTCACGACCTGCTGCCGCTGCCCTACACCGAAGAGGCACTGGGCCACCTGGTGGATCGAATTTGCCAGGTACAGGAGTTCCTCGGCCAGCGAATACTAATGGAAAATGCCTCTCGCTATGTCAGCTACACGCATTCCACCATCAGTGAGGGCGAGTTTGTTGCAGCCATGGCACAGCGTGCAGATTGTGACCTGCTGCTGGATGTAAACAACGCCTACGTGAACCAGTTTAATCACGACGTGTCTGTGCAACAGTTACTCAAGGACCTGCCTCTGGAGCGCGTCAGGGAAGTTCATCTGGCCGGCTTTGAAGACCGGGGGCGTTTCTTACTGGATGCGCACAACAATCCGATATCAGCGCCCGTACTGGAGCTCTACCGGCAAACCATGGCGCTAATTCCCGACACGCCTACGCTCATCGAATGGGACAACGACATTCCCGAGCTCGAGGTATTGATGGCAGAGGCGCAGCGGGCGGAAAATGCCGCCCAACAGGCTAGCAAAGGCCAACACCTGTGAACCTGTTCGAACTTGAATCTGCATTTTTCCAGGAGCTTAATGGTCAAACTAATTCGCAACTGCAGGATTTGATTAAACCTGCGGGGATGACCGCGAATGAACGCATGGATATCTATCGCAGCAATACCTTTGGTGCCCAGCACAGTGCTTTACAACAAATATTTCCCGTGTGTCTGCAGATTCTGGGAGACGATTATTTCCGACAGGTCGCTCGCATCTATATTCTGCAACACCCGTCTAATCAGCCCGATCTCAACATTTACGGCGAGGCGTGGCCCCGGTTTCTGGCCGACCTCCTCAAACAAAAAACAGAATTGGCAGACCTTCCGTATCTCAGTGATCTGGCCCTGCTGGAGTGGCAAAATCACGCGGCCTATTACGCCGACCTGAACAGCGATTTTGATTTTGCTGCACTGGGAGAAATGGAAAATCAAGAGCGGGCCAGAGTGCGCCTTACACTGAACAACTCCCTATCTTTACTGGTCTCCACCTTTCCCATTTACGCGATCTGGAGCGCACATCACAACGACGCGCCGCAGGCGGAAGTCGCTGCCATCTCGCGCCCACAATACCTGTGCACCTACAGGGACCAGTTCCAATGCCCGGTCGAGGAGATATCCCAGGAGCAGTACGAGACCCTGACGGCCATTGCCGATCGCGATTCCCTGGAACAGCTCTCCGAGCGAGACCGATTTCCCTACCTCGATATAAACTTACCCCAGTTTATTGAGAAGGGGTGGGTTACTGGGTTTTTCGCTCCCGGGCAGTAGGCGTTCTTTTCATCTGGAGTTCGATCCAATTCCGGGCACGCCGTAGCGTAGATCAATGATAGTGGCCATCAAGACCCGTCGGTTCCATGCGAATGCAGTCGGCCTAAGTTGAGCGAGTTTTAGTTTTCAATATAAGGGTTTTGTCATTGTTTGGTTGCACTCCGATGTCATGTTCACATCCAGGACACGCAGCAAGTACGTCCCTGTATGCTCGGCTGCTGCGTCCTGCAGCAGACGGTCCTGGACGCAAACATGACACCAGAGCTTAATTCTAAAACCATCACTATTTTATAGACACTCCTGTTTTTGGACGGGCACTAACTACCGAATCACAGCACGTGATAGACTGTTTTTTGATCGGGCGCTATTGTTAATCTCAACCTGGGAATGAGCCATGTCCACTACAACAAACCGTATTTCAGAAGTACCCTTTGTGCCACCAACCGAAGATGCCATGGAGGATCAAGCCGACCCAGAGCTGGCCTATCAGAAATTATTGGAGCGCCTTTGCGATGCGTCGGTGAGCAAGCGATACGAGGCCTACCGCGATATCGATTGGGATTCGCCGGAGATGCAAGTCGACCAGGACGACCTTCGCTGGGAGCTGGCGGAGGATCATCCACTGGGGGCGACCCACTGGTATCGGTCTCAACCCGATGGCATACGCTCTCGCATCGGGCTTAATCTGGCCGTGGGATTTTGCTACACGGGCAGAATTTTTGAGGGCATTCTGAGTCGTGGTCTGCTGAGATTTGCCGCGTCAAAACCTCATAATTCTCTGGAGTACCGCTATGCCTATCACGAGGTCATCGAAGAGGCACACCACTCCCTGATGTTCCAGGAGTTCGTTAACCGGTCTGGCCTGCCGGTCCCCACAATGGACGACGACTTTATTATGGAAACCAGTCGGGTGGCAGAATTTGGATCGACCTTTCCCGAGATGCTGTTTGTCTATGCACTGGGGGGCGAGGACCCGATAGACTATGTCCAGCGTGAGGGACATCGCAAGCAAACCAGAAGTCATCCGCTGAACAAGCGCATTTCCCAGATACACATTACCGAAGAAGCCAGGCACGTGGCCTTTGCCAGGGCCTACCTGCTGCTGAATGTTCCGAAACTCAGTGACGAGAAGCGTCATGAAATGAGCCTGGCCGCACCAACCATCCTTAGCAATATGTCGAAAATGATGATGCAGCCACCGGAACACATTATTGCGACCTATAATATCCCACCCGAGGTTATCGATGAGGCATTCACCAATAACCCGGCACATCGCAACACTGTTGTCGCCTCGCTGTCCAAGCTGCGCAACCTCTGTGAGAAACTGGGACTGATGAACGACGAGGCACGAGAAATCTGGCGTAGTGGTGGGCTGTTGCCGGAATAGCCGTTGGCGAATAGGGTAAGCGGTGTGTCGGCTAGGCCGAACATTTCACCCGCTACAGCGCAATTCCCGGATCCTTGATGAAATGCTCGGGCTAAAACCTAGCGACTAACCGGACGTTTTTGCAGTTTCCGCTGCAGGGTTCGTCGGTGCATGCCCAGTGCACGGGCAGTGGCCGAAATGTTATCGTTATTGTCCCGCAGTACTTTTTGAATATGCTCCCACTCTACACGTTCCACCGATGGCGGCTC
>JABHWT010000259.1 GCA_018657645.1 Halieaceae bacterium
CGTTGCCACTGATGTTCAGTATTGTCTATTGCCGGGCCCCCGAAACTCTCCAGTGCAAATGAATTCGGTAAAAGTCGATCGATGGTAATGCCCATTAGCACCGTCTGCAGCAGGGACGCTGCAGCCGAGCCCCCATGGATGGGTTCACGGCGTGTCCTGAAGGGCATTATCATTGATCGACGCCACGACATGGATTAAAGACTACAATAAAGGGGTTTTATCGACTCTTGGTGGCGCTCCGATGTCGTGTTTGCCTCCTGGACACGCAGCAAGTACATCCATGTATGCTCGGCTGCAGCGTCCCTGCTGCAGACGGTCCTGGATGCAAACACGACACCAGAGCTTAACCCCATAACTATCGTTTCCTATAAAAACACACATTTTCGGACAAGCACTAATTAGCGGGCAGTGATAATGGGTACTGTCCGAATCGGTGGGCGGCGTCAATCATCCATTTAAGCCGTTCGGGGTCGACTTCTGAGTGGCTGTGGCAGGCCGATAGCACGTAGCCGCCACCGGGTCCTGCATCCGCGATTGCTTTCTTGACGGCCTGCTCGACCTCCTCCTTGCTCCCGGAAACCAGCAATCGGGTGATATCCAGGTTACCTATCAGAACCAGTTTGTGCCCGATCTGCTCGCGGACCTTTTTGAGCTCCATACCCGCGGTCGGTTCCATAGTGATTATTCCATCGATTCCCCAGTCGACATACATGTCCAGAAACTGGTAGATATTGCCACAGGAATGCCAGATCAAGGTACGGCCACGGTCGTGCACACACTGTGAAATTTCTCGGTAACTGTTGCCAAAGAACTTTTCAATCATGGCAGGGCGAACCAGAGGGCCTGTCTTTTGTCCGACATCGTCCCCGCCCAGCACAACTTCCACTCCGGAATCCATCACCGCATTGATGAAGCGCAGATACAGCTCGGTATGGAAGGCGACAATACGATGCACAAACTCTGGATCCTGATACATTAATCGAGTGAATTCGGGGAATCCCATGGGTTGCCAGCAATTTTCGAAAACGCCGGGGGCCGCGTAGCCAATGGGGTATATCCTGTCTCCGAATTTCTCCACCACATCGATATGAAATGCCCGGACGCTGTCGATCATCCGATCAAACACCTCCCGTTTGCTCTCTACCCAGGCCTCCCACTTTTGTGGAGTGGTGCAGAGTCCGCGAGCATAATTGGTAGTGGTATTACCGTGGTTGTCACTGCCTATTTCCCACACCCGACCATAGGGGTCGTGCCACACCCAACCCAGAGAGGTCTGTGGGTCTGGCTGCAATTGCATATAGGAATAGATAACCCAATTAGCATCAAAGCCCAGACGAGCTGCGCTCTCCAACGAATCGGAGACGGTAGACAAGTAAGTCTGATTCCATGTTTCATCTGATTGCAGTGCTTTGAGAGTCGCATCATCAAGCTCGCCCGATTGCAACATGGCGGCCAGATTGAATGACTCCTTGCCCAGCACCCGGTTTGTCGTTGCCGGGTCCAGAATAAGGCCCATAACCGGCACCCGGTCCGGCTCCTCGTGCTGCATGGTCTTGAGAATTCGCTGCTTGAAGTTCATCGCTGCTCTCCCCAGGCTCTAATCTGGTTGAGCCCTGTGACCGCATCCGGAGCAAATGCATCGGCCCCCACGCTAGTCACCAATTCCTGTGTGACAGCGGCGCCACCGGCAATAACCCGGACAGGTACTGAAAATTCCTGCTCCCTGATTGCCAGGACAACGCTCTCTATACCCTGAGCTGCTGGAGTCAGCATGCAGGACAGGCCTACGGCAATCGGCTGATATTCTCTGGCTGCATCGACAAATTGCTCTACTGGTATGTCGACACCCAAGTCGATCACCCTAAAACCTGCACTCCTGGCAAAGCTGCCGAATATATTTTTCCCCAGATCGTGCAAATCGTGGGCGACAGTTCCCACCACGATTGCATCCTGGGTCGATTCATCTCCGGTCTCAAGCAGCGGTGACAGCAGGTCCAGAACTTCCCTGGATATTTCCCCTGCATACACCAGTTCATTCAGAAACCACTCGCCAGACTGGAAGCGCTCGCCGACAATTTCCAATCCCTGAGTAAGAGACTCAACGGCAGATTTAGCCAGCTTTTTGTCGCCCTGATCGACTATCTGCCTGGCGGCCGCGACCGTCGCATCCAAATCCAGTTCGAGCAGTTGCTCCCGAATCTGTTGCAATATTTCCTGGCTCATATATTAGCTCTCCCGCTATCGCGCTATAACGCTTGACAAGAAGGGATGATAAAGTGATCGTCTGGCAACCTGTATTATACGATATGTGTCAACCCAAAGGCTTGTAGGATAACAATGCCCATTAATCTCAGGTAGTCCTCTTTTCATACCCCAATGGAGACAGTAAGCTATTGATATACATAGGTTACTATCAACTACAGAACACTTATTCACGTTTTGAGTTGATACAGTGAGTGATTTTGACGCGACGGACAATGCACCCGGGCCCAGAAGAATCCCCCAGCAGGATCGCTCCCGTAGTATTGTCTTAGCCATTCGCGAGGCAGGGCTTTTGATACTCAATGAGTCTGGACCGGCGGCCCTCAATACCAAGTGCATAGCCGAGCGCGCTGGCGTGGGCATTGCGTCCTTATACCGGTACTACCCCAACAAGGAAGCCATACTAGGCGATATCTACGAGGCGCAGGTTGAAACTATAGACGCAGAGTATCGCCAGCGACTTCAGAGCGATGAGCTCTACTGCTTGACTCTGGAGCAAAAAATACGAACGATAGTCGAACTCCCTTTACTACTGACCCGCCGCCTGCTTAGCTTGCATCAGGGATTTTATCGCGAGCATCATCTACATTTTGAGATCACCTACCGTCCCAGCCCCGATCGACAGCACAGTTGGGGAGAGTGGTCGGAGCTGTGGTTGAAGTCGGTGCTGGAGACGCATTCCGAGGAACTGCGAGTAGACGACACGGAGCAAGCAGCTTTTATCGTATTAAGCGGGTTGCGATCCTCTATTGACAAGGCCGTTGCCCGTTACCCCGAGTACCTGGTCGATCCCTCTTTCGCCGATAATTTGGTTGATATGGCTTGTCGTTACCTTCTTAAGTAGGTATCGACCTCCCTGCTCTGAGCGTTATTAGCACCCTGGGCAGTCAGTCATTGATTTGACTGTACCGACGATCCGTTTTAAGGCATTCTCCTCATTGGAAGGTGGGCCCGGCGGGGGCAGTTTGCGCGCAGACATAATATACTGTCCAAACACTATTTCAGAACGATGGCTATGAGTGCTGTGAATCCCGGCCAATAAATGATGGAAACCGCGAGAGAAACTACCCCTTGAATACACCAACAGACGAGCAGGCCGGATTAACGTTACCTCTGGCACTCACGCCCATCGTATTTCTAATTGTCCTTCTCGCCAGCTCGGTCTATTTGTTTGGGCCAGATTCTTCCTACGGTGCAAATCAGATCGCCCTGGTCCTGGCTACCTGCGTCACCGCTCTAGTAGGTCGTCGAGTGGGCATCTCCTGGACGGCGTGTCAGGAGGGTATCATCACCGGCATTGCGCTTGGTCTGGGCCCCACTCTGATTCTGCTTGCGGTCGGCATGTTAATTGGCACCTGGATTCTATCTGGCACGGTTCCGGCAATGATTTACTACGGTGTTCAGATTCTCAACCCGGCTATTTTTTACGCTGCCAGTGCCGCCATTTGCGCTATCGTCGCCATCAGCATCGGTAGTTCCTGGACCGTGGCCGGAACTCTGGGGATCGGCCTAATGGGCATAGCAGGGAGCTTTGATCTGTCACCAGCCATCACAGCCGGGGCGATTATATCCGGCGCTTACTTTGGCGATAAGCTCTCCCCTATGTCCGATACCACTAACCTGGCCTCAGCTGCCAGTGGCGTCGAGCTGTTTGATCACATTCGTCACATGCTGTGGACCACTATCCCCAGTTTTACTATTGCACTTCTTATTTTCGCTCTACTGGGCAGCTCCAATGGCAGCACACCGGAAGAAATTGAACTGCTCAAGCAAGGTCTGGCAACTGAGTTTAATATCGGTCTACACTTGCTGCTGCCACTGCTCCTGATGCTGGGCCTGGTGTACAAGCGCTTCCCCGCCTATCCCTCAATTGTTGCCAGCGCCCTGGCTGGAGCTCTATTCGCACTGCTGTTTCAGGGTGATGCTATCGCGAAGTTGGCAGGCGACAGCGACAATCTGAGCCGTGGTTTTATTCTGGCTAAGGGTATCTGGATCAGCTTGTTTGATGGCTATACATCAAACAGCGGCAATGAATTTCTGGACTCCCTGCTTTCCAAAGGTGGAATGAGCAGCATGCTCAACACCGTATGGCTGATAATGTGTGCCCTGGGTTTCGGTGGCGTTCTGGAGCGCACCGGCATTCTGGCTTACCTGCTGAAACTCGCTCTAAAGGGCGTTAACAGCACGGGCTCGCTAATCACTACCACCGTCTTCACCTGCATTGGAACCAATGTTCTGGCTGCCGACCAGTTTATCGCCGTTGCCCTCCCGGGGCGGATGTTCAAGGATGAATTCCACCGACGCGGCCTGTCCGCTCTTAACCTGTCCCGTACGCTGGAGGATTCCGCAACGCTTACATCGGCGCTAATCCCTTGGAATACCTGCGGAGCCTATATGTCAGCTACCCTTGGCATAGCAACCTTCAGCTACGCTCCGTTTACCTTTTTTAATCTTCTCTGCCCGGTGATCGCCATATTCTATGCCTATCACAACATCGCTCAAAAGCCGCTGGAAGGCGCGATTGGAAGCACGGCCTAGAGCTGTCTATGCCTGCCCTTGACGACCTTTGGGACGACCCCCAACCTCACACCCTGCACACCAAGGTTAGGGAGCAGGATATAGATGGCCTCAACCATACCAATAATGTCGTCTATGTAAGATGGTGCGAGCGGGTAGCCTGGCAACACTCTGTCTCACTGGGCCTGGATTTGAACACCTATCGATCACTAAATCGCGCCATGGCGATCAACCACAGTGAATACAGCTACCTGCAGGCCTCCTACGCTGGCCAGGCCATAGTGGTGGGGACCTGGATTGTCGAATGGGACAGGAAATTGACCATGCATCGCCGTTTCCAGGTAATAAGGATTGAAGACGGCGTTACTCTCCTGCGGGCTAAAATGCGCTTTGTCTGCATTGATATAACCAGCGGACGACCAAAGCGCATGCCGCCCGAATTTGTCAACGGATATGGACCCGCGGTCCTCACCGAGGGCACCTCTGAATAATGCCATGGCATTATTCAGAGGTGCCCTAGCTCTGCTCCCAATCAAACGCCAAAACCTCGCCAATCTCGGTCGCTCCGGTTACCAGCATCAGTAGACGATCTATCCCCAGTGCAACACCACTCAGGTCAGGCATATCCCGCTCCATAGCACTCAAAAATAATTCATCTATGGGCCGCGGAGCCATTCCCGATTCCAGACGTCGCACATTGTCGCTCCTGAACCGAGAACGCAATTGAGCGGCATCGGTCAGTTCAAAATAGCCGTTGGCCAACTCCATACCGTCCACATAGAGTTCGAAGCGCTGTGCCACTGCGACACCCTCTCTGGTCACAACACGCGACAGGGCCGCCTGCGAGGCTGGATAATCGTAGACAAAGCACAATCCCAGCTCTTTCAGATCCGGCTCTATAAGATGGCTCATCAACAGGTCCAGCCACAAGTCTTTGCTGCCCGAGAAAGCACCCAGATCCAACTCTCTGCGGGCGACCACTTCCAGCTCGGTCTCAGAGGCCTGGAATGGATCTATATCCAACGCATTGAGAAAAAGCTCTCGATAGGTTCGCTTATGGCAGACCCGGTCTCCCAAACAATGGCAGGCCAGCTCGGCTACCTCGGACATTAATTGATGGTAATCATAATCAGGTCGGTACCACTCCAACAGCGAAAACTCCGGATTATGGCGCGAACCCGTCTCGCCGTCCCTAAAGGCTTTGGTAATTTGATAAATAGGCCCACACCCGGTAGCGAGTATTCTTTTCATTGCGTACTCAGGGGATGTCTGCAAATAGCGGGGATGGGGAAGCGATACCCCCGCCGCCACTATCAGAGGCTCAATTGCATGATCGGTAATCCCGCTACTGGCCAGTAGAGGGGTTTCAACTTCCAACACGCCGCGCGATTGAAAAAAAAGCCGAATACTGGCCAGAAGTGCCGCTCGAGCCTGCAGCAGCCCCGAGGACTCCCCGGCTCGCCAATTCATAGAAGCGCTTTCGATATCAAGATTTACCGGCGCGGCCTACATACTCACCGGTACGCGTATCAACTCGAACAATTTCGCCCTGACCGAGAAACAGCGGGACTTTGACAACAGCTCCAGTGCTCAAGGTGGCTGGCTTGGTGCCACCACTGGCAGTATCTCCCTTAAGACCCGGGTCGGTTTCCACGACCTCCAATTCAACAAAATTGGGCGGCGTTACCAGCAGTGGTGCGCCATTGTAGAGCGTAATAACACAACGGTCCTGCTCCTTGAGCCAAAGGTGGGTTTCACCCACAGCACCGGCGTCAGCCTGATGCTGTTCATAGGTATCGGGCTCCATGAAGTACCAGAACTCGCCATCGTTATAGAGATACTCCATGTCGTGCTCCATAACATCAGCCCCTTCGAGCGACTCGCCGGATTTAAAGGTAAGCTCCCACACCCTGCCAGTCTTGAGATTGCGCAATCTCACCCGGGAAAATGCCTGCCCCTTACCGGGTTTCACAAGCTCATTGGCCAGGATACTACAGGGGTCACCGTCCAACATGACCTTCAGGCCTGCACGAAACTCATTGGTAGAAAAATTAGCCATGATTCTCTCAATATACTGATTAATAAGGGGCGCTAATGATACCTTACCGCAACCGCCAAGGGCAGGCTTTGTACCTCGCGCTCTACCAATCCGATAAAATGGGATCAGTGTACTGTATAGAACAGATAGGATATTCTGTAAGACTCTGTGATAGAGCAGTGTGTATGAGTGATACAGCCTTCATCAAGCTTAGGGTTCCGCGCCAGGATTTGGTCGAATTCACACCTTTTCAACTCAATGCCGAAGCCGCTGCCATGTGGGTTGGAGAGTTGCCGTTCACCAATACGACGCTTGTGGCCCATCAACTGGAAATTGCGCTTAGCGAGCTCAATCGGGTTGCCTTGTCCCCGGGATTGCGCTTCGAAATTATAGAAGCTTTAAGCTCCCATCTGCAGGTGACTCTGGCAACGCTATCCTTGCGGTTTCTCAACCAGCCACTGGTATTGCCCACGCAGCCGCGCCAGATGTTAGCCCTGGCAAATTCCCTGTACAGCCTCACGACTACCGCATATAGCCTGGTCGCCATAGAAGCCATACAACACAGTGGAACTGTTGAGAATGTAAACCCCGCACGCCTGGTCTGCGAGGCCCTGCATCGCGCTCTCAGTTTTGCCGGACAGAAAATTCTTAACACCTTGCAGCTACACCGAGCGATAGAGCAAAATGGATGGCTTGAGCTTCATCAACTCTACATTTTGGCTGAACATCAGCAGCTAACCGAGCTTCCCGTAGTGGACCCTCTTTATGGTGATAGCACCATTAAGACACGCTACTTGCAAAATCTGATGTTGGGGTGCTGTCGGCCAAACCAGCTCCGCCAGGCTGATCTACTGGCCATTCAACGTTGCCTGCTGAAGTGGGGAAACCTCGTCGAGCTGACAAAATCGCCATCCAACGAGGGATTGTTCATTGTCGACCTCGACAGTGATCGGCCCCCGGTTTACAAGTCTATTTATGCAGAATCGGCGGGGGATCAATGTCATTACATCGATCCGTCCGCATTGGTCGAATACATTGAGAGGGTAAAGGCGGAAGATCACAGGTGGGGTAAAACGGCAATCATTCTGAACGGCGAAACTACTATTCCGTTCAGTATTCTGGACCACATGATAAGCTCATATGGCTCCATGAGGACCCGTAGTTTCACGCGCACTGCAGCAAAGCACACTCTCCAGGTCAGTGTCGGCCTGAGAAATACCCAATATTACGTTGCCGGTGGAAGAACCTTCGAACAACTGCTTCACGGTGACCAGCACTCCCCCGCGCAGGACCCGGACCTTAACCGAAATCCTTTTTTGCAGCCTTTGAAAAAGGAAATCCCACAGAACAAGACCCTCGTTCATGAAGATCAGCCGCCGTTAACTCAAGGTTCCCCCAAACCCTCGCCAGTTGATAAAAAAGCGCGCGACCCTGCTCCTGAGGAGCAATACCCCATTCACTCGGTATCTGTAGTAGACGTTAGTCCGGGAGGTTATTGCCTGGAGTGGACCACAGAACTCCCCCGCAATATCAAGACCGGGGACATCGTGGGGATACACGAGGGTCCCCACCAGGACTGGGATATTGCAGTTATCCGCTGGATCAGCCAACTTGAGAATAACAAAACCCTTCTGGGAATTGAATTGCTGAGCCCTCGTGCTATTCCCTATGGTGCCCGAATCTACTACTCGACAGACGGGGAAGCCGAGTTAATGCCCGTTCTGCTTCTGCCCGAAGTGAATCTCGTGGGGCAGTCACAAACGCTCATTACGCCGCGAGCTCGTTTTAGGGAGAACCAGAAAGTCACCCTGATGAGAAATGGCGAGAAAGTGTATGTTCAACTACAGCGCCAAATCTCCTTTACTGGAAGCTTTGCCCAGTTCGATTTTCAATACATAGAACACCTGGACCAGGAAGCAGTGCATGCGTCGGCGGTTCCACTCTATGACTCTGTCTGGAACGATATCTAGCAGCGTGTTAAAAAACTCTCTGCCGGCACATTACTTCGTTGTTTCCAGGCTCAAAATGCTCATTTATTGGTATATAAACTCCGCTTTCCCCCTGAAAACGCCTCGTACTGCTCTCGCTAGAGACTTTTTCAACACGCTGCTAGGGTATTGCTCAGAGCTGTCCTAGCGCCGGGTGTTGATCGCGATCAGATATTCCCAGCAGATACAGAATGGCGTCCAGGCCCAGGGTTGATATTGACTGCTCCGCGGACTGTTTCACCAGTGGTTTTGCGCGATAGGCAATACCCAGACCCGCTATACTGAGCATAGGCAGGTCGTTGGCACCGTCGCCCACGGCTATCACCTGTTGCAGGTCTATACCCTCCTCGTCCGCCAATTGGCATAGTAACTGCGCTTTGCGGGCGCCGTCGACTATGATGCCGCTTACTTCGCCGGTCACAATACCATCGACAATATCCAGCTCATTGGCATAGATATAGTCGATGCCTAACTTGTTTTGCAGATGTTGAGCAAAAAAGGTGAATCCACCGGATAAAATCGCGGTTTTGTAACCCAAAGCCCGCAAAGTTGAAATCAGATGCTCGGCTCCCTCAGTAATAACCAGCCTCTTGGCGAGATCACCCAGGACATCTTCAGTTAAGCCTCGCAGCAGTGCCACCCGGAGCCGAAAACTCTCTGAAAAATCCAGCTCACCACACATGGCACGCTCGGTAATCTCGGCCACCTGCTCACCCGCCCCAGCCGTTTTAGCCAATTCGTCGATAACCTCGGCCTCTATCAATGTTGAGTCCATGTCGAAAACGACGAGCCGGCGATTGCGCCGGTACATACTGTCCTTCTGGAACGCCAGGTCCACTTCCAGTGCACTAGCCACTTTCAGTAACTCCCTGCGAAAAGCGGGGGCATCAGCAAGGGGGCCACGCACTGAAAACTCGACGCAGGCCTTGCTAAGCGCAGGCACATCGCCAAGGGGAATGCGCCCTGAAAGACGATTTATACTATCAATGTTCATCTGGTGTCTTGAAACAACACCGGTTACCCGCGCTAGTTGGCTTGCGGTTATTTTTCGAGCAAGAAGCGTAATAATATAGCGAGCGCGGCCTTGCGCCTGGACCCACTGTTCATAGCTTGCCGCACTAATAGTGCCAAAACGGGCCCTTAGTCCCTGGTCGCCGACAAATACCTCCACAGCCTCCTGCACTCGCGATCGGTGCTTCTGTTCCGGAATTTCCACCAATACTCCCATTGATAATGTGTCGTGAATAACCGCCTGGCCAATATCCAGCACATTGATCTCGTGCTCTGCCAGAATAGTGGTAATCCTGGCAGTTAGCCCCGGCCGATCATCGCCGGAGATTGTGATTAGCATAATAGTGTTCAAAACGACAGTCCGATAACTGGGAAGAGGCTTATTCTACCCGCAGACCCCAAACTCTGGAAATCCATGTGTGCTACCAGCGAGACTGCCTTATACTGAGACCCTATACAATGGGCAACAAAACGGCACCAGAGGTGAAAAACTTAATTTCCAGGGTCAGCCTGGGTCAGCAATTAGCACTGATTGCAGCAGGGCTGAGCTTGATTATAGGATTGGCTTTGGTCGCACTTGGTGCCACCTCCAGCAGTCATATGCAGCAGACTCTGCAGGCCGAGTACGGTACCGCACTGGCCCACCAGATTGCTGGTCGGGTCAGCACCGCGATGGAATCCGGCGATCTGCTTATTGTCTCAGCCTCACTGCAACGTTTTGTCAATTCTTCGACCGCTGAACAGGTAACGGTTTATGACCTGGAGGGCAAGGCTCTGGGGCAGGCAGGCGAGTCTCGCGGGCAAAACCTCCGTCAATACACGGCCCCGGTGCAAATCGACAGCGATACCGCCGGCCAGGTTGTGGTCACGATGAATCTCGATAGAGAGGTGGCGGCGCAGCAGCGCTTTGTTTTCAGTCTGCTTGGACTGGCCATATTGCTCAGCCTCGCAGCCTATGGCTTTTGTCGTCGCCTGGCCCAACAATTAGCCGACCGTCTCATCGAACTGGCCAACGCTGTTGCCCTGGACCACGGAGAGGATTTCCAAGCTGGGGCTCGGCAACCGACGAATGAAATTGACTTTCTCACCCATCGCATTCGAGCCCTGCCAATGAATTTACTGCGTACCCGCGACAGCCGCAGTGCCGACGAGGACAATTATCAAACCACCGCTGTGATATATATGCACCTTACCAGCATGGTGAGTTACGTAGACACCCTGGACCAGCGAACCTTGCACCGGTATACCGATCGTTTGCATCAGGTGATTTACAATGCGGCTGGCTTCTATGCGGGAGAGCTCTACGTCACCAGGCAATTCGGCCTGGCCATTAATTTCAACGGCCACAACAATTCCGGCAGCGCTGCTTTTCGAGCCGCCTCCTGTGCCTGGCTGATACAGACTGCACTTCGTCACCTGGAGAGTAAACTGCCCCTGTCCATGTCGGTGGCCATGGCCATTTCTCAGAGTGAATTGGGGGCAGGGGATGCCAGTGATATTTATCCCGGTTTGTATATGCAGCATACAATCGATGAATTACAAGCCATTTGCGCGAGCCAACCGCCAAAAGTTCTTCTCTCTCCTGCCATTTGTGAAGATCTTGATGTGGCCCATCGATTAGAGCACCATTCAACAGAACTCGATAACTACGCTATTCTGGAAGGCTTCGCCGAACCTTATCGTGATTTACTGGAAAGACAATTCCGACTCATCGAACAGCGAATCGCTGAATCGCTTGCGCATTAAAAGCGCTCTTTATTCCACTTCCATACCATCCACTTTTTGCAAGCCTCTGGGCAGCTTGTTGCCTCGGCGACCTCGCTCGCCACGATAGTATTCTAATTCGGAAAACTTGAGCTTTAAGTGTCGCTTCCCGGCATTCACTACCAGCACATTCTCCTGGCTCAGTACCTTAACAGCGACCACGTACTCATCGCGGCTCTGAACGCGCGGACTGGGGATTCCGATTATCTTATTGCCTTTGCCCCTGGCCATCTGAGGCAAATCTGCCAGAGGAAAGACCAGGAGCCGGCCCTCGTTTGATACAGCTGCCACCCAGCCCCCCTCCTGTGTAGTTATGATCGCAGGCTGTAGGACTTCACCGCCCTTAGGCAACGAAATTGCCGCTTTACCGGATCGATTCTTTGTCTGCAAGTCCCCCAGTTTGGCCACAAAACCATAGCCGGCATCGCTGGCCATCAAATACAGCTGCTCCTCGGGACCCATCATCAAACCCTCGAAAGTGGCTCCTGAAGGCGGGTTTATACGTCCCGTAACCGGCTCTCCCTGGCCACGTGCCGAAGGCAGATTATGAGACGGAATCGTGTACGCACGACCGGTTGAATCTAAAATAACCACCGGCTGATTGCTTCGCCCACAGACCGCCATTTTGTATCCGTCTCCGGACTTGTAGCTGAGGCTTGTGGGGTCAATATCGTGCCCTTTTGCAGCTCGAATCCAGCCTTTTTCCGATATGACCACAGTAATCGGATCTGCTGACATAAGCTCGAGTTCGCTGAAAGCCTGGGCATCCTCGCGTTGTGTCAGCGGCGAGCGCCGCGCATCGCCATACTTTTCTGCCACTGCCAACAGTTCTTTTTTTATCAGTGTCTTGAGTCGAGCTGCACTACCCAGCGTTTTGTTTAAACTGTCGCGCTCCAATGCCAGTTCGTCTTGCTCCGACCGAATGTTCATTTCCTCCAGCCGGGCCAAATTACGTAGCTTCAAATCGAGAATAGCCTCGGCTTGCGTGTCAGTGAGGCCAAAATGCGTCATCAGGGCAGGTTTTGGCTTGTCCTGGGTTCGAATAATGTGGATTACTTCATCGATATTCAAAAACGCGATCAGGTAGCCTTCCAGCAAGTGCAAGCGCTTCAAAACACGCTCCAGCCGGTACTCGAGTCGACGACGTACAGTCGTTGTTCTGAAACCCAGCCACTCCTTGAGAATCAAACCCAGTCCCTTCACGCCCGGCCTACCATCAGTGCCAATAACATTGAGATTGACTCGGTAACTTCTCTCCATGTCCGTAGTTGCAAAAAGGTGGCTCATAACCGCCTCGATATCCACTCGATTAGAACGCGGCACAATAATAAGCCGAGTCGGGTTTTCGTGATCTGATTCATCGCGAATATCTGCAACCATTGGCAATTTCTTGCCCTGCATTTGTGCCCCAATTTGCTCCAACACCTTGGATCCCGAAACCTGGTAGGGCAATGCACTGACTACGATATCCGGGCCTTCACGCTCCCAGCAGGCCCTCATGCGTAAAGCGCCACGGCCACTTTCATACATTGCCAGGATATCTTCGCGTGGAGTAATTATTTCCGCCTCCGTCGGGAAGTCCGGGCCCTGTACGTGTTCGCATAAATCTGCCACCGTCGACTTCGGTGACTCCAGCAGGCGAATCGTCGCCGCAACAATTTCCCTGAGGTTGTGCGGTGGCACGTCTGTGGCCATACCCACGGCGATACCGGTTGTGCCGTTTAGCAAAAGATTAGGTACTTGTGCGGGTAGTACCGCAGGCTCATCCAGAGTGCCATCAAAGTTGGGGTTCCAGTCGACAGTTCCCTGCCCCAATTCCTCCAGCAGGACGGCAGCATAACTGGCCAAACGCGACTCGGTGTATCGCATCGCGGCAAACGATTTGGGGTCATCCTGGGACCCCCAGTTACCTTGACCACTCACCAGGGGATAGCGATAACTAAAATTCTGCGCCATCAAGACCATGGCTTCATAGGCTGCACTGTCACCATGGGGGTGGAATTTGCCAATGACATCGCCAACTGTGCGAGCAGATTTTTTAAATTTCGCCGATGACTTAAGCCCCAGTTCACTCATAGCGTATACGATGCGACGCTGTACCGGTTTCAAGCCATCTCCAACATGGGGCAGCGCTCGGTCGAGAATGACGTACATGGAATAATCCAGATACGCTTTTTCCGCATAAGACTTCATCGATACCTTCTCGATGCCGTCTTTATCTATACCTATTAATTCAGACATGGATTGCTGGCCTTTACTATTTCCGTTAGGGAATTACTTCTAAGACGGGCATTAATCAGCTTTGGGGCCTCGGCGTAAACCCACTAACTGTTCATTGAGATTGACGATGGAGTTTGCCATATCGATTAACAGGCTGTGAATTGTCGCAGGATTAATCTTCATTAGAACCGTAAATTGCTCTTTGGGTACTTTGACCACCGAGCAGTGTGTTTTTGCGATGATCGTAGCACTGCGTTTCGCGTGTGTCAGCGCCGCGATTGCTCCGAAGATTTCGCCTTCCGAAATACGACCTACTTTCACCTCGTCAACCATGACCTCTGCCACCCCGGATGACAGGTTAAAAACGTCGTCGGACCGCTCGCCCTGGCGAATGATAATTTCCCCCGGCTCAAAAACCTCGTAACTTGGGGTTGCCGATGTATCTTCCGGAGAAAATGCAGCGGTAATGCGAAACATGAGTCCCGCATAGGTGATGAGCAGGCGAGTCCAGAGTTTAATTGAAGCCTGGTCCTGGAAGACACGCTGCATAAACTCCAGTGCGGGAAAGCTCAACAAGCTTGCCCCCGCCTCACTACCATAAAAAACGGTGGCTGCCGGATCGGAGTTACCGGTAATATCCGGCATCAGAATATCGCCCTCCTCCAGGAGATAGACGGTCCGATCCTGGTAGTGTGCCGTGATGGACCCACTTTTGACAACATACAGCTTGTTTCGATCAAAGCCGCGGAAATTACCTCCAATAGAGGCATTAACCTCGAGCCGTATCGCTGGAATCCCAACCGCCTCAACCAGCTCTTCTGCCAGCTGCCGGAACTGCTGATTAAGGTTTCGAAAATCCTGCGCAACTTCAGCGTTTGCCAACATCGGCGCGTCCTTTTTCAGTGATAATTGCGGCCTTAGACGCCGCCTATAGTAGCAATTAATCTACCGGGGGAGAAATAGTCGCCCTAACAATTATCCCATACAAAGGCTTCTGACTATGGAAAATCCCTGGATCTGCCTACAAATCCAGTGCTGGCTGTATATCTGTCTATATTTCAAGCAGGAAAGTTACAGGGCCATCGTTGGTAAGGCTCACTTGCATATCGGCACCAAAGACCCCCGCCGCTACTCGTCGGTGGCGCTGCTCCAACTTCTGCTGCGTATATAGGAACAACGATTCAGCCTCCGCCGGAGACATTGCACTGGAGAAACTCGGCCTCAGGCCTTTACCGGTATCTGCCGACAAGGTGAATTGAGGGACCAACAGTACCCCTCCCCCACAATCGACCACGCTACGGTTCATTCGACCCCGATCATCAGCGAAAATCCGGTAGCCCAGAAGCTTATCCAATAGTCTGTCTGCTGACTCGTGGCAGTCGCCCTCGTCGAGCCCGAGCAAGACCAATAAACCCATTCCAATCTGGCCAACTGGCTGCCCATCGACCACTACCTGGGCATGACTTACGCGCTGTAGTAAAGCTTTCATCGACGACTCTATATTCGACCCGCGCGACGACGCTCGTGCTCCTGCAACAGTTTCTTGCGAATGCGAATGCTATCGGGGGTGACTTCGACCAGCTCATCGTCTTCGATAAACTCCAGCGCCTGCTCCAGTGAATGACGCACCGGCGGGGTCATTATCAGATTTTCGTCGGTACCAGCGGCGCGAACATTGGTGAGTTGCTTGGCCTTGGTGGGGTTTACCGTCAGGTCATTGTTTCGACTGTGCAGTCCGATGATCTGACCTTCGTAGACATCCACATTCGGATCGATAATCAGGCGCCCACGATCCTGCAAGGTGAATAATGAGTACGCCAGGGTCTTCCCCTTGACCATGGACACCAACACACCGTTGCCACGACTGGCTATTGTCACATTCTTGACCGGTCCATAATGGTCAAAAACATGAGTCATTATGCCACTGCCGGAGGTGAGTGTCAGGAACTGGGAGCGAAAGCCAATTAAACCTCTGGCGGGGACAATAAACTCCAGGCGAACTCTGCCCTTTCCGTCGGGCACCATGTTTTTCAAATCTGCCCGTCGCTCGCCCAACTCTTCCATTACCGCACCTTGATGCCGGTCCTCACAATCTACTACCAGATGCTCGTAGGGCTCGTGCAGAGCGCCATCAATTTCCTTCTGAATAACTTCTGGACGGGATACTCCGAGCTCAAAACCCTCGCGGCGCATAGACTCTATGAGCACAGACAAATGCAGCTCCCCTCGACCCGAGACTTTGAACTTGTCGGGACTGTCTCCCTGCACTACCTGCAATGCCACATTGTGTATCAGTTCGCGCTCCAGCCGTTCCCTGATATTGCGAGAGGTCACAAATTTACCCTCCCTGCCGGCAAAGGGCGAATCATTAACCTGGAACGTCATGCTAACTGTGGGTTCATCAATGGTCAGAGCCGGTAGCGCTTCCGGATATCCGGGGTCACATACGGTATCGGAGATATTGAGACCGTCTATTCCCGTAATACAAACTATATCTCCGGCCTCGGCCGCATTCACTTCAATTCGTTCCAATCCGTGGTAACCCATTACCTTCAGCACGCGTCCGCTGCGAGTTCCCGCGGTATTACTCACTATTGTTACCGGCGTGGAGGGCCTCAGGGTGCCGCGAGTAATTCTGCCAACCCCAATAACACCCACATAGCTGCTGTAATCCAGCGCACTTACCTGCATTTGTAATGGGCCACTGGAATTCACTTGGGGAGCTGGCACCTGTTCGATGATGGTTTCAAATAGCGGCTCCATATCAGCCGCCATATTGTGGTGATCGAGTCCCGCAATACCCTCGACTGCCGAAGTAAAGACTATTGGAAAATCCAACTGCTCTTCACTGGCCCCAAGGCGATCAAATAGATCAAATACCTGATCGACAACCCAGTCGGGACGGGCTCCAGGTCTATCTACCTTGTTAACCACCAAAATCGGATTGAGCCCCCGATCAAATGCTTTGGATGTTACAAAGCGAGTCTGCGGCATGGGTCCGTCAACAGCATCCACCAGTAGCAGTACTGAATCCACCATCGACAGAACCCGTTCAACCTCACCACCGAAATCAGCGTGGCCCGGCGTGTCAACAATATTAATACGGTAGTCGTTCCATGTAATTGCTGTATTTTTAGCGAGTATGGTTATACCTCGCTCCCGCTCCTGGTCGTTGGAGTCCATAATACGCTCGGCACCTTCTGAACGGCGATCGAGCGTACCAGACTGGCTCAGCAGGCAATCAACCAGCGTTGTTTTACCGTGGTCAACATGGGCAATAATGGCAATATTGCGAAGCTTCTCAATCAAGGAATTCCCCCAGGGGAGTTAGAGTCATGCAAAAAAAGGCGCGGAGTATACACTGAATCGGGCTCGAGGTCTCGCCGAACCTTCCTTCAGGGTGGGGCTATGATCCTAGAAACCGCAGTTGGGCGCGAAAAAGATGTGTAAGCTATTGATGTGCATAGGAAATTTGAAAAACTCGTGGTCACCTTGTTGGTGATGAGAGCTTTTTCGCATTTTCTAGGTGCATCAATAGCTTGTGCAGACTTTCGTGATCCAACTGCGGTTTCTAGGATGATGTGGCTCTGGCTGTGTTTCGCAATATTATCAGCCTTGAGGAGCAAACACTTTGGCATCCAGACCACAACTTTCGACCAGATGACTGGCATGAAGCCGACTCATCACACCTTTGCCGCAGTACAGCATGTAGGTCGTGTCTGTATTTAGGCTGGATGCATGGGAATGCAATTCGTAGAACGGGATTTTTAGCACCGGCACATGCAACTTGAGGGGAGCCTGCTCTTCCTCGTCGGGATGGCGTATGTCTATTACAGTGCTATGAGCCAGGGGCACTACCAGCACTTCCACTTCTATTTGCTCCAGGCTCTCCTCGGCCAAGCGGTCAATTCGGGTATGACGGGCGCTCTCTATTGCCCGATCAAGAATGCTCATATCAAAGTACTGTTCCTGGGCTACAATTCGATCCAGCTTAGCCCGGGTGGTGGGGTTAACAGATATCACACCACAATACTCCGGCATATTAGCGGCAAAGTGCTCGGTGCCAATACGTGTTGCAAGACTGACAATGTCCTCTTTATCGGTGGCGATAAGCGGTCGGAGCACGAGTCGCTCGGTAACCTGGTCGATGACTGCGAGATTACGCAGAGTCTGGCTACTAACCTGAGCCACACACTCTCCTGTCACCAGAGCGTCGATCTCCAGTTCCTCAGCAATTCTATCCGCAGCCCTTAGCATCATCCGCTTGAGTATCACCCCCATCTGGCTGTTCTGAATGTTGCGGAGTAATTCCGCCACGACCTCCTCAAACGGCACACTGATAAACAGGACCCGCTGATTCGAGCCATATTTTTGCCACAGGTACAGTGCAACCTCCTTCACTCCTATTTCATGATCTCGCCCTCCCAGATTAAAAAATAGGAAGTGTGTACGCATTCCGCGCTTCATAGTGAGATAGCTGGCCACAGGCGAGTCAAAGCCTCCCGAAATCAGAGACAGCACTGGATCGATACTTCCCACCGGAAATCCCCCCAGGCCACGATGACGTTTCTCTATGACAAAAAGCTGCTGGTTTTTTATCTCCATTTCCACTGTAACTTGCGGATTACTGAGGTTCACGCCCGCCACCTCCGTACGGGCCAGAAGTATAGCGCCCACTTGCCTCTCAATTTCGGTCGAGCTGAAATCATGCTGACCCGTACGCTTACATCGTACGGCAAAAGTCTTGCCCCTCAGACGCTCTCCATAGACCGCCATCGCTTGGTCGGCGATGTCATTTAAGTCTCCCAGAGGATGCTCGCGGACCTTGAGGATGTAGGTAATACCGGGGGTGTTGCACATTGCCTCCACCATTGGGGCCACGGTTGATTCTATCTGCTCGGTTTCTACCAGCAATCTATCCCACTGCTTCTCCACCACAATGTCGGGGTCAATGTCCCGCAATACCGAGCGTAAATTATCTGCCAGTTGCGTCACAAAGCGACGTCTAACAGGTTTGCTCTTGATGGCGATTTCGGAGAAATACTTGACAACAAATTTCATAGACGTCATAACGGATGCGGCGAATGGAGACGGATATTATACGAGCTTCGCAGCCGCTTTTGTTCCCGTCGGGAACAGATTTACAAAGAGCGGCCGCACTATAATGGTGCGCAGCTGCGCTATTTTGGTGCGAAGGTGGGGCGTTATTTAAATGCATAAGTATATTTTCCTTATTATTCAATAGGTTATCGCAGAAGCCTTGTTGGCACAGCTCTTGCTTTTAGTGTCATTGCTATTTTTTGTCGCGTTGCTTTGAGCCCACATATTAGGGGTTCGAGGCAATCGTCAGTTACATTACCCGCCGGTTAAGCCGGCTCGAACACCATCCATGGAGTAGATACAATGTCAGAGCAGACTCTGAATTTAGTGAAAGAAAACGAGGCGCGTTGGATCGACCTGCGTTTCACCGATACCAACGGCAAGGAGCAGCACGTAACCATACCGGCCAGTGAAGTAGACGAGGATTTCTTCGACGCGGGTAAGATGTTCGACGGCTCTTCAATTGCCGGGTGGAAAGGCATCAATGAGTCAGACATGATTCTAATGCCCGCAGACAGTACCTCTGTCATGGACCCCTTTACCGATGATGCCACTATTATTCTGCGCTGCAATATTGTCGAGCCTACAACCATGCAGGGCTATGAGCGCGATCCCCGCTCTGTGGCCCAGCGCGCCGAAGAGTACCTCAAATCAACCGGTATAGGCGACACAGCCTTCTTTGGCCCAGAGCCCGAGTTCTTTGTCTTTGATGATGTTAAGTGGCATTCAGACATTAGTGGCAGTGGCTATGCAATCAGCTCTGAAGAGGCTGCCTGGTCAACGAGCCTCAGCTTTGAGGATGGCAATATAGGCCACCGCCCAAAGGTCAAGGGCGGCTATTTTCCCGTGCCTCCGGTGGACTCCCTACACGATATACGAGCGGCCATGTGCACTGCGATGGAGCAGATGGGTTTGCCCATAGAAGTACATCACCACGAAGTAGGTACCGCGGGTCAATGTGAGATCGGCGTGAAATTCAACACCCTGGTCCAAAAAGCTGACGAAGTACAAATACTGAAGTATTGCGTGCATAACGTCGCCCACGCCTATGGCAAGACTGCAACCTTCATGCCCAAACCACTCGTTGGTGATAACGGCTCGGGAATGCACGTACATTCGTCGATAACAAAAAATGGAGACAATGTGTTTGCCGGTGAGGGCTATGCCGGATTATCCGAGAGTGCGCTTTACTACATTGGCGGTATCATCAAACACGCCCGTGCACTGAACGCTTTTGCCAACGCTTCTACCAACTCCTACAAGCGCCTGGTTCCAGGTTTTGAGGCTCCGGTTATGCTGGCCTACTCAGCCCGCAACCGCTCTGCTTCCATCCGCATTCCCTATGAACCTAACCCCAAAGGCAAGCGCGTTGAAATTCGCTTTGGCGACGCCACAGCGAACCCCTATCTGTGTTTTGCCTCTATGTTGATGGCTGGGCTGGACGGTATTCAGAACAAGATTCATCCTGGCGACGCGGCCGACAAGGACCTGTATGACCTGCCCCCCGAGGAAGGAAAAGCAATACCAACGGTTGCTTCCAGCCTGGAACAAGCGCTTGCAGCGCTAGACCAGGACCGGGACTTCCTGACCGCGGGCGGTGTGTTTACTGACGATATGATAGATGCTTACATCTCGTTGAAGGGGGAGGAGATAGAACGGTTAAACATGACAACTCACCCGGTTGAATTTGACATGTACTATTCGGTATAGCTAAAGCAACAAAGTGTGAGTTCGAGAGGACTCACCGGGGCCCGCTTATGCGGGCTTTTTTTGCAGTGGCATTAGTGCCATCGGACCCAAATCAATGTGGCCAACGGCCACAACCCCTCTGACCCCCAGGTTATTTTTCTGGTACGGTATAGGACACTACTCCAGCACAGCGAGGTGCCTCTGTGACTCGATTAATTCTTTTTATAGTGCTGGCTACTCCCCTGATAGTGAGCGCCCAGATTTACAAGACCACCGATCTGAAGGGCAATGTGGTTTATACAGACCAACCCCCCGCAGATGCCTCTACTGCTGAAGAAGTTGACTTGGGCACAACCAACACTCTCCAACCACCCCCTAAGCTTCCGCAACCGACTGCTCCCATCGAGGACGTTTCGTCGATGGCATACAGTGTTAATATCGTTTCGCCAGCTCAGGAGGCAACTATTCCCAATGGCCCCGGTAATTTTTCGGTTACGGTAGCTGTAAACCCTGCGTTACGCCCGGCCGAAGGCTTGCAATTGTATATCGACGGCGAAGCCAGGGGCGAGCCGCAACAAGACCCTTTGTGGGAGTTGACCAACGTGTTTCGCGGCGCTCACGATCTGGCAGTGAGTGTTATAAATTCCGACGGAGAAAGCGTGGCAACATCTCTCCCGGTACGGATTTATGTTCACAGGCCATCAATAAATTTCAATCGCAATCGATAATCTTACTGGACAGGGTGCCCGCGACAGCGCACCATTATAGTGCATCATGGGTTAATGCCGGAGAGGAAGCCTTACTGAAGATCGATTTTGGGAGACATACCCTGTTGCTCAGTACTTTAACAGGCGGTCTAGCCCCCGGGAGGGCACCGGGATCAGGTTTTTGTCACCCTGTTAGCTAAATCCCTTCTTTGGCTTCATTTTTGCTAGGAGTCTGTCGGACTTAACCGTTCGTAGCGAGGGGAAGCAGAAATTGGTCAGTTTTTGCGGTCGATTGAGGCGATTAGTGGTTCTATTTAACGAAATTGACCGTGAAAAATGGCTGATTTGGGCTTTACCGCAGTAGAACAGTGTTAAGTCCGACAGACTCTTAAATAGACGTATCGTTCACCGGCTGTCATCACCGACGGAATTTACATGCAGCTCAACCAGGACATTCTGGACAACATTAGCACAGGGATTCTCGCGCTGGATGAGCAATTGCTGGTTACCGAGATAAACTCGTCGGCCCAAACCCTGTTAGAGGTATCTAAATCTCGCGCCATGGGTTTGCATGCCAGCCAGTTGCTATTGCGGTCCGGAGACTGGCTGGAACATTTGGAGCAAACTCTACGCGACAATCATCCCCTTTCAAAAAGAGGCATGCCACTGGTTTTGCTTACCGGGCAGGAAATCCATGTCGACATGATTCTCAACCTCTCCCCGGGCGCCGAGGGAAACCGCGGCTTACTGGTGGAACTACAACCGGTTGATCAGCTATTAAGAATCAGTCGGGAGGAGGGGATAATGCACGCTCAGGAAGCTTTTCGAGCCGTTATTAGAGGGCTGGCCCACGAGATCAAAAACCCCCTTGGCGGCCTTCGCGGAGCAGCCCAGTTACTTGCCAGAGAACTGCCCGGTGATGACCTGGCAGAATATACCGAGGTTATCATTCGCGAGGCAGACCGGCTACGGGACCTTGTTAACCGCCTGTTGAGTCCGCATCATCAGATGATGATTCAGGACCTTAATATCCATGAAGTGCTGGAGCACGTAAGCAAGCTCATTATCGCAGAGTCGGCTAATCTCACTCACATCACTCGCGACTACGACCCCAGCCTTCCAGAGCTACGGGGGGATCGAAGCCAACTAATCCAAGCGGTGTTGAATATCATGCAAAATGCTTTTCAGGCCGCAGCCCGACCCGAGGACTGCCAAATCTCCCTGCGAACCCGCTCCCAACGCCAGTTCACCATTGGCTCGGTGCGACATCGCCTGGTGTGCCAGGTGGACATTACCGACAACGGGCCCGGCATCGCGGAGGAATTGCGTCATACCCTTTTTGCCCCAATGGTAACTGATCGCCCCGAGGGCACCGGCCTGGGTCTGTCCATCGCACAATCAATTGTCAACCGCCACGGTGGTGTTTTGGAGTACGTTAGTGAGCCAGGGCAAACCACCTTTACGCTGTATCTGCCCATGGAGTCAAATAATGCCAGGACCAGCTAAAGTCTGGGTTGTCGACGATGACAGTTCTATCCGCTGGGTACTGGAAAAAGCTCTGACCGGCGCCGGCATCGACAACGAGAGCTTCGTCGACGGCGACAGCCTGTTAAGTCGCATCGCCGTCGAGAAGCCCGCTGTCATCATCAGCGATATTCGCATGCCTGGGACAGATGGCCTGAGCCTGTTGTCTCACCTCAGTGAACACCACCCCTATCTTCCGGTCATTATCACCACCGCGCACTCAGACCTTGAAAGTGCTGTGGCTTCATACCAGCGCGGGGCCTTTGAATATCTACCCAAACCTTTCGATGTCGACGAACTGGTGGCCATTACCGAGCGCGCTCTGGTTCACGCCCGGGAACAGCAAAGCGACGCCGTGCCGCAGGATGAGATTTCCAGGGCTGAGATCATCGGTGAAGCGCCCGCCATGCAGGAGGTATTTAGGGCAATTGGACGACTTGCAAAGAGTAATATCACCGTACTGATTAACGGCGAGTCCGGGACTGGAAAAGAATTGGTCGCACGTGCACTGCACAGGCATAGTCCTCGCGCCCAGCGCCCCTTTATAGCGCTCAACATGGCCGCCATTCCTAAAGACCTACTGGAGTCAGAGCTATTTGGTCACGAGAAGGGGGCTTTTACCGGGGCTGCCAGTAGGCGCGAGGGCCGTTTTGAACAGGCCAATGGTGGCACTTTGTTCCTGGATGAAATTGGCGATATGCCGGCCCCCACTCAGACTCGCTTGCTTCGCGTTCTGGCCGATGGTGAATTCTATCGCGTAGGAGGGCATACGTCTCTCACTGTAGACGTGAGAATTATTGCGGCAACCCATCAGGATCTCGAAAGCCTGGTGCTGCAGGGGGATTTTCGAGAAGACCTGTTTCACCGCCTGAACGTTATTCGTATTCACATCCCAAGGCTGGCTGAGCGGCGTGAGGACATTCCGCGCCTGTTACACTATTTCTTTGCGCAAGCCGCTGAGGAACTGGGCGGCGAGCCCAAGGTGTTATTACCCGAAACAGAGCAGTTTCTGGCCAGATTGGACTGGCCTGGCAATGTCCGGCAACTGCAGAACTGCTGTCGCTGGATTACCGTGATGGCTTC
>JABHWT010000263.1 GCA_018657645.1 Halieaceae bacterium
CCTGACCCGTTTGCTCACAGGCCTCGGCAAAGGCCTCACCGGTGATCGCCCACGTGTTTTCCTCCCCCGGGGCAACCTCGGGATAGTCGAGCAATAGCAGAGTCAGGTTGTACTGCCCCTGGAGCATGGCAGTAAAGGTCTGGCGCAGCCGGTCGCGGTCGCCCCAGATAAAGGTGTGGTAGTCCAGGGGGTTGCTGATGCTCACGTAGTCATTGAGGGTTTGGCGTAAGTCCGCCTCCTGCTTGGCAGTGACCTCGGGAAACTCCAGGTGGGTGTGTTGGACCAGGTCGGCGATCAGCGAGGCCTCGCCCCCGGAGCAGCTCACCGAGGCTATCCGGCGGCCACCCAGTGGTCCGGTGACCGACAACAGCCTGAGGGCCTCCAGGAAGGTTTCGAGGTCCTGCACCTGACCCACGCCCAGGCGCTCAAACAATGCATCGTAGAGCTCGGCGGGGCCGGCCAGGGTGGCGGTGTGGCTGAGGGTAATTTTGGCCCCCGCCTCCGAGCGGCCGGTTTTGAGGGCGATGACCGGTTTGCCCCGCGCCGCCGCCCGGCTTGCCATTTCGACAAACAGCGGTAAGTGGCTTAACCCCTCGATGTGAATACCAATAGCGGTGATGCGCTGGTCGTCTATGACCGCCGCCATCAGGTGCTCAAACCCCGCCATGGCCTGATTGCCCACGGTGGCCAGCAATGCGATGGGAAGCGAGCGGTTTTGCATGGAGATATTGACCGCCAGGTTGCCACTGCCGGTAAAAATGGCCACCCCCGACTCTACCCGCGTCAGGCCGTGCCATTCGGGCCACAGGGCCGCGCCACACAGTGCATTGACAAAGCCGTGGCAGTTGGGGCCCAGCATGGGCATGTCGCCTGCAGCGGCCAGCAGGCGCTGGTGGCGGTCGTCGTTGCCGGCCTCGCGAAAGCCCGCGGCATAGCACACCGCACCGCCTGCGCCCAGCGCGGCCAATTGCGCGACTATCTCAATGCTGGCCTCGGCGGATACCGCCACCAGGGTCGCGTCCGGCACTCCGGGTAAGGACTCTAGACTGTCGTAGCAGGGTATGCCTTCCAGCTGCTCGCGGCGCGCATTCACCGCCCACAGATCGCCATCAAAACCCAGTTTCTGACACGCCTTTATTGCCAAAGCCGCGGCGGCGCCGCCCACCACGGCGACGGACTGGGGATTCAGGCAGCGGTTAAGCGGATTCACACAATAACCTTATTCAAGGGGACGCAAAATCGCCCGCGAGATAATCAGTTTCTGGATTTCACTGGTGCCATCCCAGATGCGCTCTACCCGCGAATCGCGCCAGATGCGCTCCAGCGGCAGGTCTGCCATCAGGCCCATGCCGCCGTGTATCTGCAGGGCCTCGTCGGCGATAAAGGCCAGGGCCTCGGTGGCCACCAGTTTGGCAATGGCGGCGTCCATGTCGGTCATCCGCCCCTCTTCGTCCTTGCTGGCGGCCTCGTATACCAGTAGCTCGGCGGCGCGGCGGCGCACCTCCATGTCGGCCAGCTTAAAGGAAACCCCCTGAAAAGAGCCGATGGTCTGGTTGAACTGACGGCGCTGGGCGGCGTGGGCAGCGGCCAGCTCAAAGGCGCGGTCGCAGCGGCCCAGGCAGGTGGCCGCTACTTCGAGGCGGGTGGCCCCCAACCACTCGTTGGCCACATCGAAACCCTGGTCGATCTCGCCCAGCACCTGACTGGCCGGCACCACGCAGTCTGTAAACTCCAGCCGCGAGTTGTGATAGCCGCGGTGTGACACGCTGTGGTAGCCCTCGAGGCGCTCAAAGCCCGGGGTGCCCATATCGATGAGGAAGGTGGTAATTCGTTTGCGCGGGCCGCGCTTGGTTTCATCCACGCCGGTGGCCGCAAACAGAATAACAAAGTCGGAGACATCGGCGTGGCTGATAAAGTGCTTGCTGCCGTTAATGATAAAATCGTCGCCCTTGCGCTCGGCCTTACAGGCCATGGCGCGCACATCGGAGCCCGCCTCGGGCTCGGTCATGGCCAGGCAGTCAATTTTCTCGCCGCGAATGCAGGGCATTAGATAGCGCTCGCGCTGCTCCCCCACACAGGCCTGAAGAATATTGCTGGGCCGGGGGACACCGTATTGCAGGCCCATATTGGCCCGCCCCAGCTCGCGGTATAACAGGGCCAGAGACAGGGCACCCAGACCGCCGCCACCGAGCTCCTCGGGCATATTGGCGGCGCACAGCCCGGCCTCTACAGACTTCTTTGTGATATGGGCGCGCAACTCCGGGGGCACCTGGTCGGTTTTCTCCACCATCTCCTCGTGGGGGAGCAGTTCCTCCTCCACAAAGCGGCGGGCGGTGGCCACCAGCATTTGTTGCTCTTCAGACAGGTTGAAGTCCATATTTATACTCCTTATTGTTAAGCAGCCAGTATGCCTTGAGACAGTGAATTCCGCTTTACTTTTTAGCAGAATAATTTGATTATTTGCAAGGCCCCAAAAGAGGCCATTTCAGGCAGACCCGCCGCGCCGGGCCTGTACCGCCCGGACCCTCAAAAAAGCTGGAGTTTGCCATGCCCCTGGAAATGAATCGGAATGTCTTTATAACCTGCGCCGTCACCGGATCCGGGGGCACCCAGGACCGGTCGCCCCACGTGCCCCGCACCCCGGAGCAAATCGCCAACAGTGCCATCGATGCGGCAAAGGCCGGGGCCGCGGTGGTGCACTGCCATGTGCGCGACCCCGACACCGGTGCAGCAAGCCGCCGCACCGACCTGTATCGCGAGGTGGTGGACCGCATCCGCGATTCCGACACCGATGCAGTGGTGAACTTAACCGCCGGCATGGGTGGCGACCTGATAACCGGCGATGTGGAGTCGCCCCTGCCGCTGGATGAAGCAGGCACCGATATGGTGGGTGCCACCGAGCGCATGGCCCACGTGGCCGAGTGCCTGCCGGAAATATGCACCCTGGACTGCGGCACCATGAACTTCGCCGAGGCGGATTATATAATGGCCAACACCCCTGGCATGTTGCGGGCCATGGGCAAGATGATGACCGACCTGGGTGTGCGCCCGGAAATCGAGGTGTTTGAAACAGGCCACCTGTGGTTCGCCAAGCAATTGGTGGAAGAGGGCATTATTGAGGACCCGGTGATGGTGCAAATGTGCATGGGTATCCCCTGGGGCGCACCGGATGACCTCAACACCTTTATGGCGATGGTAAACAACACCCCGGACAACTGGACTTTTTCAGCCTTCTCCATCGGCCGCAACGAAATGCCCTATACCGCAGCCGCGGTGTTGGCAGGGGGCAACGTGCGTGTCGGCCTGGAGGACAACCTGTGGCTGGAGCGCGGCCAATTGGCCACCAATGCACAATTGGTGGAAAAAGCGGCGACCATTGTATCCAATATGGGGGCAACCCTCATGACGCCCGCCGAGGTTCGGGAAAAAATGCAGCTCAGCAAGCGGGCACCGATAACACCGGCTGGTTGATTTCATGCCAGCCGGGTGAAATCCTGCTGGCGAAAGCGCCGTTTTTTTGGCAGCAGCGGCCCGAATGTTGAGAAAGAACCGGAAAACCGTCAAGAAATAGGGAAACCCCTACCCCTAAATAGGGATTTCCCCCTCCAAATTACTCCCACTAGTTCTGTACACTTCCCCTCGATAAGAAACGACTGTTCGTAAAAACAACAACCACAAGAGATCGAGATGAAACATAACGCATTACTTTTTTTGCTGACCGCAAGCTTGTTTACCGTTTCCAGTGGCACCATGGCGGCAGATGCCACAGCCACCCTGAGCCAGATGGGCAGCCCGGTGATGGTTAACCAGGGCGACAGCTACGACACAGCCACCGAGGGGATGGACCTTAAATCCGGTGACCAGATAATGGTGATGGAGGGTGGTTCAGCCAAAGTTCAGTTTGCCAATGGCTGCGAAATTGAACTCAACGCCAACGATGTATACCGCATCACCGACAGCAGCGAATGCGACGAGGCATTAGCAGCGGCCGGTGGCGCCGCGGCAGCTGGAACCGGAACCGGAACCGGTGCCGGCGCGGGTACAGCCGCAGCAGCAACCGGTGGTGGCATTGGCACGGGAACGCTTGCCCTGGCGGGATTAGCCCTGGGTGGTGCTGTGGCAGCTACCAGTGGCGGTGGTAGTAGCAGCAACAACAACCCACCAGCCAGTCCCTGAACAGGAGTGAACAGACTCACTTTCAAACGCCCGATAGTCTGTTCTTAGCTTAGTATGTGGAATCTCTCAGAATGACGAGCGCGGCCGCCCAATTAGCTTTCCCCGATGAACTACTGGAAGAGCTGGTAGGGAACGTATATGGGCATTTAGAAAAGAGTGCTGAGGGCTATTACATAGCCATGTCAGATGTCCTTCGCACGCTAAATGGCATTCCACCCGACCTGGATCTTTCCACGGCCAAGCTGACAGATCACGACATGGTGACCAGTGATATGGCCGAGGCGATCATCGAATCAGATAATCGAATACTTACGACGGGTGAATCCGTATCTGCCTACGCATGGGTAAAAAATGAAGAGGGCCGATGGATAAAGATTTTCGGCATGAGACAGCGCACGCCCCAGAACACAATACTGGGACATACATTTATCGGCATAAACACAGAGCGAATAGGTGTCTGGGTAGAAAGGCTGGACCACAAAACCGAAACCTTGCTGCTGAGCGAACGGGACAATCAATTTCTTAGTAGAAGAGAGTTGCGAATTTTGAGCCTGTTCGTCGACGGCGCTCCCAGAAAAGATATGGCACAGGATTTGTGTTTATCCGTAAAGAGTATTGAGAAAGCACTGACCCGCATGCGGGTGAAGATGTTGGCGGTGAGTGGTTTGGATAATAAAGCCTCTCTGCAACGCTGTTTAAATCAACTGGGACTTACCGCCTTCCTGCTGGAAAAGCCCGATTGGTTTTCGGATGAGCATCAAGTGGTAGTGATAAATTCATTAAACAGGAAAAAGGTTTCGTATCCGCATCAAAAGTAGGGATGTCCCTACCTGTAAATAGGGTTTTCCCTACTTACCAGCGAATGCAGAGGCGCTATTGTAGTACCCGTTTCCGACAGACTCCAGGGCACTCGCTCGCAGAGGGTAGCTCCCCTACGGGGTTCCCCTCCTTATTCCGGTCTGGTACAAAACCAATTGTCTGTGCCCACATTGGGTCTTTCGGTAATGACAATGTCGCCGCTGACAGCGTCTGTGCATTTATCCCCCGGCCCGTCCCAGGTTTCACAGGCAGTGAAGTGGGCACAGCTGCAGTCCCAGTTCTGAAACTCCCTGGCAACCACGGCACCGGGCTTTTCCCTGCAGTAGGGCGCACGACCTGAAAGCGGTTGCGTGCCTGTGGCGCAGTCCATATCGGATATTTGTTGCCGGGTACCATTGTCATAGATCACCTGGCAGTTCCAGTTTGCCCTGTTATAGGTATTTCCTGTGAGTTCTTCCGACTCATAGGTCTTGCCATCGTCAAAGGCACTGGTTACCGAGGTACAGGAACCCGGGCCCGTGTCGTGCTGATTGCAGTAATCGGTGGCAGCCTCGATGGCAGCTTTTCGGCTACTCTGACCACACACCATACCGCAGGACATCTGGGGTATTAGGCCGCTTTTCTTGACCAGGGCATACCATCCCCCCGTGGGGCAGTGCACTTCAATCGTGGTTTTGCCGGTGAAGCCACTGTTGTTGAAGTTTTGCTCCGCCTGGTTTCGGTTGATCCCCTTGCCCACCTGGCATATGGTGGGCTTGTCGTCCCAGTTGTCGCGAAATCCCAAAATAACGTCGGACCAGGCGCTGGGAACCAGGCAACAAAAGAGCAGGGTGATTGCGGCAGACTTGTTCAGAACCATAGTTCATTTCAATTAATATAGAACTGAACATTGAATGTTATTTAATTGCACTTTGCAATAGGGAAATCCCTACCCTTACCAGGTAAATAATCTTATATAGAACAAGGTGTTAGTCGATATCAGCTGTACTTATGCCCTCTTGTAGTGGCCCTTCCCCGGGCCGCCAGGGGGCTGATCGGGCAGGCTCTGCATAGTCGATAAAAATGGGTGATGACCAGGCCCGCTCCTCCACCGGGCTCAGGCAATCGTCCTCGGGGTCGACCACCGAGGGCAGCTTGGGGCAGTGGCGGGCAGTCGTGCACTGGCCCTGGGCATTGTATTCACAACCCGCCGGATTGCCGTTGATGGCATCGCTGGCCTCCTCGATGGCGCGTACATAGTAAAGGCTTTCCCGGCCATCCCTGACAAAGTCCGGGTCCTCGAACTCAACGCTGCAGCCCTCGGGAGTATCGGGGCAGTCGAACGTCCGCCAGCTGTCTTCAATCAACCCGTCGACGGGCTCTTCCTCCGTCAGCTGGGGACGAATGCGAATGACCTCCAGGCGCGTAATGCGCTTGCGTTGGTCGGAGGGGTTGTAACACTCGCCGTAGCACAGGCGCTGCAAACGCTGTTCGCCCAGCGCGCCGAGGGAGTGCGCGGGGCAGCCCGGGTTTTGCTTGAATGCACCAATGGCAGTGGCCCGAAACCGCGGGTTTTCGCCCATTGCCAGTTCACTGCCCATGGGAGCCGTTTTGTCGCCGTCGGCGTTGAGCAGATCAAACCACAGCAAGATGCGGTCGCCGCTTGTGGCGTAGGTTTGTTTGGCTGCTACCGCATTCCAGATGCCCTCGCGGTTGCGATTTTCGGCGTGCACGGCAATCAATCCGCCGGTAATAAAGTAGGAGGCGGCCCGTTCTCCATGGGCGTAGCTGGCCATGGCATCGGACAGGTCTTTATTGGGCACGGCCCTGGAGAAGGGCTCGGCCGGGGGCATTTGGGCGGCCACCATTTTACGAATGGCGGGATCGGGCAGGCCAAAGCCCTCAATATTGTGCAGGCGCTGACTTTCCTTGTAGCCGGTGCCGGGGCGGGCCGTGTGGTTGTCGCTGGCGGCCATCATGCCGAAGCGAAATCGGCGAACTCGCTGCGGGTCATCAAAATTGCCAATGGCCAGGGCATATTGGAGGGAGCTCATGGGGCGGTAGGTATAGGCCGGCATAAAGCAGTCTTTGCATTGGCCGGCGTCCAGCCAGTCATCGGATGCCGACAGGCCCACGGTGTGCAGGGGCCAGATAGACTCCGCCGCGTGCTGTTGCGCCGTTTTCTCCCGTGCCACACATTCCTCTTCACTATCTCCCGCTTCCAGACAGCGCTGCTTTATGATGCGGCCGGCCTGCACGCATACCGGCAAATAATCGGCGGTTTCCGGTGGGCAGATGGCTTTGCTGTTCTCGTCATAATTAACGGGTCGCCAGGGGCGGTACTCCTCGTTGTTGCCGTGGCCGGAAAACACCTCCGCCAGGTACTGGTATTTCTCGTTTTGCATGGGGCCTTTCAGTTGCTCGTCCCAGGCGGTGCCAGCGGGAGTATAAAAGCCCCAGGCATTGCCGTGGGGAATCACAATCGTATCGTGGCCCTGCTCCTCGAGTTTCCGAAACAGCTGGGTGGGGGTGGCGGCGCCCTCTTTGCAGTCGTCACTTAGTTTGGCGGAGTGGACACCGTCGGGGCAGGGGGCCTGGTCTTCCATCTCGGTGATATAGCGGCTCCAGTCGTGGTAGGCGGTCCGGTCTTTCCACCTTGCCAGGGGCAACAGCATGCGAGCGGTCAGCGGCAGGTTAAAGGCGGCTATGCCGGTTTCGATGTCGGCAAAAATGGGCCGCCGCGCCACCCGCTCCTCGTCGGTATGTTTGAAAATGACGTTCTTGTGACCGTAGTGGCGCTTTGCATCAAAGGCATTGGCCTGGGTCCACTCATAGCCCAGAAACGCCACCACATCGGGGTTGTCGCTGTCGGCCACCGCATTACACTGGCGAATACTGTCCTTAATCTCCCTCCAGCGCCGCTGGTCCAAGGACACCGCATGGTCGTTGATCGACCAGAAATCCAGGGCCGAACAATAGCGGGCATAGTCACAGGCATCCGCCGGCGGGTGCGAGCCCTCGCCACCGGCAATGGGCAGGCTGGCCACATAGGCGTCGCTGGAAAAGGTGGTGTGTACGTGAAAGTCGCCAAACAGGATTTGCTGGCTACTGTCCATTCCCAGTGAGGTAGCGGCCTCTTGCCGCACCGCGGTTTGCTCAGCTACCACGGCGGCGGGCAGCCCCTTGGGGTGTGCGCTGCCCGGCTCCTGGTGGCTACCGAGCAGGCCAATGGCCGACAGGTAGCTGTACCCGAGTACCGCGGCCAACAGCAGTAAAATACTCAGAGCGAATTTGCGCAGCATATGTGTTCCAACGCGTTTTTTATTGTTGCCCTATTGTAGGGGTCAGAGCACTTTTTCTCAAAACACTGAAAAAGTGGTCTGACCCCGGCATGGCACATGGACGTGCCGTAGAGCCTTGCCGCGCAGGACGCGCGTCAAGGCGGGCCCATGAAAACTGGCTGTAGCGAGGGAAGCCGAAGGCCGGGCGATGGTGTGCAGAACAGCTAACCTTTGCGGCCGCCTCCAATGTCGAGTAATAAAAAGTAGCGCATTCTGGGGCGCTCTTACTGGGGCAGGCCTACTGGGATCCGCCCATCCGGATGTACACTAGTTATCTCCAGGGCGCCCGGTAAACTGCTCGATACCCTCCCGAATACGACACCAGGATACAGCGCTATCAGTCCACAACTCGCGTGAGGGTGAAAAGGCATCGGGCTCATCGAGGCTGCTTAGCGTTAACACCACGAGATTGGGGAAGCCCTGTCCAGTCCACCAAAGGGGTGTGCCGCAACGCGGGCAGAAGACCCGGCTAATGGTGTTGCCGCTGTCGGCAGCCTTGGTATAGGCGGCGGTCTCTCCCTC
>JABHWT010000175.1 GCA_018657645.1 Halieaceae bacterium
ATTATCTTTCCCTCCATTTACGACCCCGAGGAAATTGGCGAGAGCGCGTTGGATCATGCTCTGAGCTGGGACAAAATTAACGCCGTAAAACACCGTGTTTACGACGACCTGTCCACTAGCCTGCCTACCATTACGCGCTTGTTTAAGGCGCGCAGCGTGAGTAACCCCGAGTACATATACCTTGAAGACCAGGTTGGGCTGGCCAATGAAGCCCGGGCCGTTACCGAGCTTCCCCTGAACGAGAAGCACCGCATAGCGCTGCGCGAGGAACAAAAAAGCAAGGCCCTGGCAATAGAGAACAAGCGCCGCAAAACGCTGGGCGAAGCGTTACTCGCATCGCTTGAGGAGCCCGATGAGGACGATCTGGATTCGGACAGCGACAGCACTACCGACGAAGAGGATGAGCCCGATGTACTGCTGACCGAGGCTGGCAGTGTGTTGGTCGATGCCCTGCTATTCAAGCAGCAGCGCTTTGCCACCCGTAATCACAAGGCCGCTTCTGGGGAGATGTAGTCAAGCGACACTTATCCCCGGGGGCTTGTCAGAACCTCGATGCCCCCCATATAGGATCGCAGAACCTCGGGAACCCGCACGCTGCCATCCGCACACTGAAAGTTCTCAAGTACCGCAACCAACGTTCTGCCGACGGCCAGACCCGAGCCATTGAGTGTGTGTAGCAATTCGGGCTTGCCGGTATCGGGGTTTCGCCACCTGGCCTGCATTCGCCGGGCCTGATAATCGCCAAAGCTACTACAGGATGATATTTCGCGATAGGTATCCTGTGCCGGCAACCATACCTCGAGGTCATAGGTCTTGCGAGCCGCAAAGCCCAGGTCACCCCCACACAAAATTACTTTCCGGTAGGGTAGTTCCAGGGCCTGAAGAACAGCCTCTGCATGTCCGGTCAAGGCCTCAAGAGCCACCTCCGACTGCGAGGGGCGCACCATATGCACCAATTCGACCTTCTCAAACTGGTGTTGTCTGATCATGCCCCGTGTATCGCGACCATAACTACCGGCCTCACTGCGAAAGCAGGGGCTATGGCAGACAAAGCGCAGACCATTTTCAGTAAAGTCTGCCTCTTCAAAAATGCGCCCCCGGGCCACATTCGTAACCGGCACCTCCGCTGTCGGGATAAGGTAGTATTCCTGGTCGCCCTGTAATTTGAATAAATCTTCCTCGAACTTGGGCAACTGACCTGTGCCGCGCAGTGATTCCCTATTGACCATGTAGGGCACGTAAATCTCCCGGTAGCCATGTTCCCGGGTGTGCAGGTCAAGCATGAATTGGGTAAGCGCACGCTGCAGTTTCGCCAGTTCACCGTACATGACCGTGAATCGCGAGCCGGTAATTTTGCCGGCCGTGTCACTATCCATCAGGCCAAGCAATTCCCCGATCGCCACGTGATCGCGAACCTCGAACCCAAAAGCTCGGACATCGCCCCACCGTAGTACTTCCTGATTGTCATCCTCGGTGGCACCCGCAGGAACAGTCGTATCTGGCAGGTTCGGCACGCCCAGCATGAACGCCTCCAACTCCTGCTGGATAGTCCTTGCGAGGTCGGTGGCCGAGTCAATTTCGGACGCAATGTGGGCCAGGGTCTCGTCGACCGACGCCTTGGCCTCCTCCACACTCATGCCCTGCCCTATTAACTCACCGACTTTCTTCGATGCGCTCTTGCGCTGCGCCAACAGTGCCTGGCTGTCTACGTCCGCCTGTTTTCGACGGGCATCCAGCCCCTGAAATTCTGCTATTTCAAAGTCGTATCCGCGGACAGCCAATCGCTCGGCTACGGTTTGCGGGTCTTTCCTGACCGCCTTGATATCCAGCATTTGGGTATTTCCTGATTAATGGTGAGAGATTACTGTTTGCACTGCAGGTTCAAGCCAGCAGTCGAGAAAGATGTATCGCAGCGCCCGCCGCCAGCACACAGAGTACGACGCTCCCCAGTGTGTAGCCCAGTGCGTGGGCTAAATGCCCTTCTTCCAGCAGCCTTATGGTTTCCAGGGAAAAAGTGGCAAAAGTGGTAAATGCACCAAAAAAACCTACCATCAATACAGCGCGCCAATCGGGATGAATCAGTTGTTTTTCCACCAGCAGCACATACACCACACCGATTCCAAAAGAGCCCAGCAGATTGACCAACAGGGTGCCGACCGGCAGGGGCCCTTCCCACAGACTGTGCATCCAGTTAGCGAGAAGGTAGCGGGATACAGCACCGCAGGCGCCTCCCAGAGCAACAAAAAGCAAGTACTTCATAGATTCTGTGGAGTAAATCAGTCGTAACGGCGTATTGTACTGTTTTTGTCGAGATCGCGCAGGTATTGCAATTTTTCGCCGATTTTCTTTTCCAGGCCTCGATCGACCGGCCAATAGTAGCGCGCACTTTTATGCGTCTCGGGAAAATAATTCTCGCCCGCCGCGAATCCCCCCTCCTCGTCGTGGGCATAGCGGTAATCGGCGCCGTGCTCCATTTCGCGCATGAGTTCGGTCGGTGCGTTTCGCAAATGCAAGGGCACTTCGGTGCTGTGGCCCTCGGCCACATCGGCCCGCGCCGCTGTGTAGGCCGCATAAACAGCATTACTTTTGGCGGCGCAAGCCATGTAAACAATGGCCTGCGCTATGGTCAACTCACCCTCCGGACTACCCAGGCGCTCCTGAACCTGCCAGGCATCGAGAGCCAGGGTCAATGCTCGGGGGTCTGCATTGCCTATATCTTCACTGGCCATGCGAACGACACGTCGGGCTATGTACAGTGGGTCGCAGCCACCGTCGAGCATACGACAAAACCAATATAAAGCGGCATCTGGTGCACTGCCTCTTACCGCCTTGTGCAGGGCACTGATCTGGTCGTAAAAAATATCGCCGCCCTTGTCAAAACGTCGCAAAGAGGCCTGTAGCACTTCCTCCAGGATAGACGCATTAATTACCCTCCCATCCTCTCCCTCCGGCGCGAGATCAGATGCCAGCTCCAGAAGATTGAGCGCCCTGCGGGCATCGCCATCTGCGCTTTGGGCGATGAGCGACAGGCAATCGGGCTCCAGAACGACATCTGAAGTCGGGTGGGCTAGCGCTCTCGATAATACTGTCTCAATCTCCACTGGCTCCAGCGAGCGCAGTTTGTAGACCCGCGAACGGGACAGGAGCGCATTATTGAGTTCAAACGACGGATTTTCAGTCGTGGCACCGATAAAAATTACCGTGCCATCTTCCACATAGGGCAGGAAGGCATCCTGTTGCGATTTGTTAAAGCGGTGCACCTCATCCACGAACAACACAGTATCGCTTCCATCTACCTTATGCTGGCGCGCCTCCGCAACGGCTAATCGAATCTCCTTGACCCCTGACAACACAGCAGAAATCTGTACAAAGTGAGCCTGGACATTATGGGCTGCAATACGTGCAAGCGTGGTCTTTCCCACCCCGGGTGGACCCCAGAAAATCATGGAGTGAAGCTGGTTGTTCTCTATCGCCTGGCGCAGTGGTTTGCCGGGCCCCAACAAGTGTATTTGCCCCGCAAACTCGCTCAGAGACTGAGGTCGAAGTCGCGCCGCCAGCGGCTGATAACCGTCCCGGTCAAGTCCAGCGGTCGGTACTGCCGACCCCGGCGAACCAAACAGGTCATTCGTCATAGTAGAACAAGTCAACCCCATCGGGCACGGTGAAAGCAAAATCAGCGGGGGTCAGAGCAGTTGTTCGGTCCAGATTCTCAAAGGTGATGTCGATGCGCTGGTCCAGGCTGTCGATGATTTCCATACCCACAACCGTATCACCGTCCAGTATAAGGACAAGTCGCGAAAATCCCGGATTGCCGGTGTCCGGAACCAGACTGAACCTGTTCCCAGCCAATTGCTCTATCTCGAAACGATTGCGCAGCAGATTCTCATCTCCACCCAGTATCTGTAGAGGAGACAGTTCTCCAGAGGCTGTCACAGGGCGCCTGGTAACCGTTTCAAGATCCTGGTCGTGATGCCAGAGATAGTGGGGATCTGCAATAATTAACTGGCTGTCCGGCGTCTCGATCTGCCAGCCAAAATAGCCAGGACGCAGGAGGCGAAAATGCCCTGCGGATTCTGCCAGCAAACTGCCGTCTTCAGCATACTGGCGCTGACTAAAGCGCCCCTGCAGGTAGTCGATGCGTTGTAGAACCGAAACCAGTTGGTCTTGCGCGTTGTCTTGGCCCCAGGCCCCACAGATCAGAGATACGAGAGCCAGAGTAACGAGGAGCTTGGTCATTCCTATTCCCGTGAATAAAATCGTCAGTCTGAGACAGGCGGCGGCGCGAGAACCTCCCGCTGGCCATTGGTGCCCATTTCGGTCACCACACCAGCCACCTCCATTGCCTCTATAAGTCGGGCCGCCCGATTGTAACCAATACGCAGTTTACGCTGCACCGAGGAGATTGAAGCGCGTCGGCTCTGTGTGACATAGTGAACGGCCTCGTCATACAGTGCATCGAGCTCACTGTCTTGGTCACTGGATTCGGCCTGAAGTTCCCCGGCTGTCACCGCGGTACCGCTCCCTTCATCCAGCAAACCGTCTATATACAGCGGTTGTCCTCGCCGCTTCCAATCCGCGACCACCCGGTGTACTTCATCGTCGGAACAAAAGGCCCCGTGAATCCGGGTCGGCAAGCCACTACCGGGGGGTAAATATAACATGTCCCCATGCCCCAGTAGCTGCTCTGCCCCGCCCTGGTCCAGAATAGTCCTGGAATCCACTTTGGATGAGACCTGAAATGCGATTCGAGTGGGTACATTGGCCTTGATCAGACCGGTAATAACATCCACGGAGGGTCTTTGGGTGGCCAAAATCAGGTGGATTCCCGCCGCTCTAGCCTTTTGTGCGATTCTTGCGATTAACTCTTCTACTTTTTTGCCGACGATCATGATCATGTCGGCAAATTCATCGATCACCACGACGATTGCAGGCAGGGCCTGTAAATCGGGTGCCGTTTGCTCTTCATCAGTCTCGGCAAATATGGGGTCTGGTGTCCACAGCGGGTCCGGCAGGGGTGCGCCAGCTCTGGTCGCATCTTCTACCTTGCGGTTATAGCCAGCCAAATTGCGAACACCCAGGGACGCCATCAATTTATAACGTCGCTCCATTTCGGCAACACACCAGCGCAAACCATTAGCGGCATCTTTCATGTCGGTGATTACCGGCGTTAGCAGGTGAGGAATGCCATCGTAGACCGACAACTCCAGCATTTTTGGGTCTACCAGTATCAGGCGCACATCCTGGGGGCCGGATTTATACAGCAAACTCAAGAGCATTGCGTTAACGCCTACCGACTTCCCGGATCCGGTCGTGCCAGCCACCAGCAAATGTGGCATCTTGGCGAGGTCAGCCACCACCGGCTCACCGGAAATGTCGTGCCCCAGTGCCAGAGTCAGGGCGGACTTAGAGACCTCAAATGCCCTGGACCCCAAGACCTCCCGAAAGTTGACAATTTCCCTGTCCTCGTTGGGAATCTCTATTCCCACCACAGTTTTACCCGGAATGACCTCGACAACCCGTACACTGATAACTGCCAGGGAGCGGGCCAGATCTTTTGCCAGGTTAGTGATGCGCGACACTTTTACACCGGCTGCCGGCTGAATCTCAAAGCGTGTAATCACAGGGCCGGGGTACACCGCCACTACCTGCGCCTCGACTCCAAAATCAGCCAATTTGAGCTCAAGCAACCTGGACAAAGCCTGCAATGCTTCATCGGAAAATCCACGCGATGGGTCTTTAATCTCGGCGTCAAGCAGATCCAGGTGCGGTAGCTCACCACTCACCGGCACATCAAATAAAGGCTGTTGGCGCTCCTTCTCCGCCCTTTCGCTCTTTTCGGCCGCCGGCTTCATTGATTTGATTTTGGGTGGTTTGCGTTTACTTTCCTTCTCTATGTGCTCGCTGATTACAACCTGGCGTGCCTCCTGCGCCCGGCTCTTCTCTCGCGACTGGCGAAACTGGAGAACCATTGCCAGCAGTTTACCCCAGCCAAATTGCGCTCCTGTAATGGCCCAGTAGCCAGTCCGTTCAATCAGCTTCAGCCAGCTGAGATCGGCAAATATAGTAAGACCAAAGAGGAACACGGCCAGCAGGATAAGGCGACTACCCACGCCGCTAAAGGCTGCGGTGAAAGCGCCTCCGATGGACTGGCCGAGTATCCCTCCCGCGCCCTGAGGTAGCCCGGAGCTGCCACCATCTCCCATGGCGGCCATTGCCGTCCCCGCTATCATTACCAATACCAGGCCCAGGGTTCGAATACCAAATGTCAGCCAGTCAAAACCCTGACCTTGGTACCGTTGGATTAAAATAATAAGAGCACGGTAGGCCAGCATCAGTGGAAATAAATAGGCTGCATAGCCCACCAGAGAGTAAAAAACATCCGCCAACCAGGCCCCGGTGGGCCCACCCGCGTTGTGGATGCCCGAACCGCTTCCGGTAGCGGACCAACCCGGATCCATGGGTGAGTATGTCACCAGGGCAAGAAGAAGATAAGCGCAGGCAGCGCTCACTGCAATAAACGCACCTTCGCGCAATCTGGGGCCCAGTAATGTGTCCGTGTTCGTACTCTCCGGCACCTGTTAGTGTCCTCTGTCATTATTTTGAGGTGGCTGTAATAGCGTGGCCCAATGCACCTGATAGCTCACGCACTTTGATATTGAATTTATCATATTTTTCAAAGAGTTATAAGTCTTATTTAAAATTATCCTAGTCTTTGCTCCGACAGCGACTTTAAATTACTATATACCACCCCAATACAACCATTTAACAACAGCTATCAGGAAATAACCACATGAGTGATGTTCAGCACCACCCCTTAATTATTCTGGGCTCAGGCCCCGCAGGCTATACCGCATCCATCTACGCTGCACGCGCCAACCTCAACCCTGTGGTAATAACTGGAATCCAGCAAGGGGGACAACTGACAACTACAACTGAAGTAGAAAATTGGCCCGGCGGCGTCGAGGGGTTACAGGGACCGGCCCTGATGCAGGACATGCTGGCACACACCGAGCGATTCGACACCCAGGTCCTGTTCGATCATATAGAGGAGGTCGATCTCGGCGTCAAACCCATAAGCCTTCGGGGAACATCGGCCTATACCTGCGATGCCCTGATTATTGCCACTGGCGCGTCTGCCCAGTACCTGGGGTTACCCAGTGAAGAGGCATTTATGGGCAAAGGTGTTAGTGCATGCGCCACATGCGATGGCTTTTTCTATCGCAATAAACCCGTTGCGGTTATCGGCGGCGGCAATACCGCGGTAGAGGAGGCACTGTATTTATCCAATATTGCATCGGAGGTTACCCTGGTACATCGTAGAGATGCCTTGCGAGCGGAGAAAACCCTGCAAGATAAGCTCTTTGAGCGCGAGAGCCAGGGCAAGGTCCGAATTCTATGGGACAGCACACTGGACACCGTTCTGGGAGATGACTCCGGGGTTACCGGGATGCGAGTATCATCTACCGTAGATGACAGCACGACCGAGATAGCATTAGACGGTGTGTTTATTGCCATTGGACACAAGCCCAACACGGATATTTTTGTCGACA
>JABHWT010000159.1 GCA_018657645.1 Halieaceae bacterium
ATCCGTATCAAACACCGCGCGGTTACCCTCGGCTGTGGCAATAACCTCGCAACTGCGCCCAATCGGGTCTGAAGATAAGAGTTCCATCAGGCTGTCGGTATCACCCTCCGGGGTACTTGCCACAAACCGCTTTCCAGTCGCTGTCATGCGTCCGATAATGACCCCAGTTACCGGCTGGCCCTTGGCGTAGGTGACGGTGTAGGTTTCTACAACACCGCTACCGTTGGGAGAGAAGTCCATCTCCACCTCCGGGCGTTCGTCCAGCTGTGCCTGCAACCCGGTATTGTCCTGTTGCTGCCAGGGTTTGAGAGGAGGGCGGGTGCTGTAAATTCCCACTGAGTGCTTGGACAGCCAGCCCCCGTTGGCGCCGATCAAACCAAGAGAGGCAGGGGTCGCCCTGAGCTTTTCTACCAGGGCCGCAATGGCATGCATGGAATAGTTATTACCGGGACCACCAAAGAACGGCAAACCGCCGGTCACGGTGAGGCCGCGGGAGTCGCCCTCGGAAATGCCTAGGCACTCACAGGCACTGCTGACTGCTATCGGGAAGCAACTGTACAGGTCAAAATAATCGAGTTCCTGCGCAGTGACGCCGGCCCTTTGCAGGGCAGTTGTATAGGCGAGAGCCATGGCATCGGACTGCCCCATATCTAAACGCTCGGTGAAGGGGCGGTCCGAGGTCTCGGCCTGCCCCAGTAGATAAACCCACTTCTCTTCGGGTATGCCCAGTTCGCGTGCTGTTTCTACCGAGGTCAGCACCACGGCGGCCGCCTGGTTTACACCGTCCTTGGCTACCAGTCCCTTGGTATAGGGTTCTGCCAGTGGCGGGTTGCCCTTGCCTCTGGCAATCAGTTGCTCGGCACTGGAGGTGCGGGGAAACATGGCATGGGGATTTTCGGCCGCTACTTGCGAGAATCGTGCAAACATTTCCGCCATAGTTTGGGCGTATTGTTCCTGGGTCATGTTCAGTCGCCCGCGGCGTGCATTCTCCAGGAGGGCGTAAAGATATATCGGTTGTATCAAGCCGTGCTTGGCCTCGACTTGATTGTATATGTGCAAGGTCCCTACACCATAGTCATCCAATTGCCCCGCGGTATTATCCGACCAGTCCAGCGTGGTGCCGCTGCGCAGCGCATTTCGTAAATTGGCCGTTGCCTCGGAGCCAACCAGTAGTACCGCCCTGGCTTGCTGCTGGTGAATTTGGCCGCACCAGTAATTGACCAGAGCTTGTGGCGCGTTGCCACTGCCGAAACTGTAACTGGCGTGTTCCGGGTCGATTCCCAACCGGGCCGCAACGGCGCGCGGATAGTTCTCTGCCCTGCCAAATGAGGCTGGCCATGGGCCGCCCATATCGGAAAACATTCGGACACCCGCGACGACATCGATCATGTCCTGAATATCACCGCTGCTGCCGGCGTCCTCGCAGGCCCGTTGCCCCGCGGTAGCGGCCAGCTCAATCGGCGAGGAGAGGGCATCGGTATCCGGTTCTCGTTCACATACCTGACCGATACCAACGATGATGGGTGTTGAGCTGTTGACCATGAAAATCCCCCGAAATTAGTGTTGTCTCCAGTACGCCCGATGTCGCCTGGTGTCGTGACTGTCGGCACCGTGGTCGCAGGCCTGCTTATTTCGCTGTGTCGATTCGGCGCGTATGTTACCCCGGTGAATGGGTATGATAATACGGGACGTGCTGTATGAAAACATGAATTAGCGGGACTGAGTTTGCGATTTAAAATGGGATATTCTCCAGTTTGCAATACAGGATGAACTGTATGTATACTCCCTCGTTCACTTGTTGCAACTCGATAAGCGGCGAACCTTTTACTGGCGCAGCGTGTTGTGCAGCGTACGTACTTTACTCTGCCCCTCCATAACAGCGTGCTGTGCAGTGTACGTACTTTATTCTGGCCCCTATCACAAAGAAAATACGGAGCATGCAAAAATGAAACTTGGACTATTCCTGGGCTATGGCGCAAAGCGGGTCAGCGTCGATATGGACCTGGTAAAAACAGCGGAGTCACTGGGCTTTGACTCGGTGTGGGCGGCGGAGGCCTATGGCGGTGACGTAATATCGGTTGCCTCGTGGATATTGGCGCAAACCGAAAAAATCAAAGTGGGTACGTCGATAATGCAAATACCGGCCCGCACACCGGCCTGTGCGGCGATGACCGCTATGTCTCTGTCGCAGTTGTCTGGTGGACGGTTTATTTGTGGCCTCGGGGCATCCGGCCCCCAGGTTGTTGAGGGCTGGCACGGCGTGGCCTATCGAAAACCGGTAACCGGAACTCGCGAGTACATTGAGATCATGCGCAATATAATGGCCCGCGAAGGGCGGTTGGCCTACGACGGTGACATCTACCAGCTACCCTATACCGGTCCCAATGCCACGGGGCTTGGCAAGAGTCTGAAGAGTATTCTCGAGGCCACCCCCGATATTCCAATTTATACTGCGGCCATTACCCCGGCCGGATTAGCCTGTGCAGCCGAGGTGGCCGATGGGGTTAACCCGGTCTGGATGAACCCGGAGCGGTTCGATCTGTTTGCTCCCAGTCTCGAAAAAGGATTTGCCAAAGTGCCGGGCAAGAGCCTGGCCGACTTCGATGTGGCTCCGGGTGTTGTATCTATTATGGCTGACGATGTCGATGCCTGTCGCGGGCCGGTCAAGGGAGTTCTGGCACTCTACATCGGGGGAATGGGCGCGCGCGGTAAGAATTTCTACAACGACTATGTGGTCTCTCTTGGCTACGAGGACGAGGCGAGAAAAATCCAGGATTTGTACCTCGATGGAAACAAAGAGGCGGCCGCTGCCGCCGTTCCGGATAAACTAGTAGACGAGGTTGCCCTGATTGGGCCAAGGGAGCGTATCATTGAGCGGGCGGCTGCCTGGAAAGAGGCGGGCCGCAAGAATCAGGTTGGCACGATGATGGTGACAGCAGGTCAGCCCGAAGTGCTTGCCCTGCTGGCTGACATTTTCAATTAATCAAAACGGTTATAGGAGTAAAGTTAATGGATGTATCAAATGGTTCTGCAATTATTACCGGTGGTGGCTCTGGTTTGGGAGAAGCCTGCGCTAAGCAACTCGCCGCACTCGGCGCTCAATGTGTCATCGTAGACCTGAATGAGGAAAAAGGCGCAGCGGTAGCTAGCGATGTTGGCGGCAGTTTTGTCAAAGCCGACGTTTCCAATACCGAGGAGGTTCAGGTTGCTGTTGATGCAGCGGTAGCCCTGGCACCACTTCGAGTATTGGTAAACGCCGCCGGAATCGGCATGGCCGGGCGCACGGTAGACCGCAACGGCGAGCCCTTTTCATTGGAAATCTTCGACATGGTTTTGCGGATTAACCTGCTGGGTACGTTTAATTGCCTGCGTTTGGCCGCTGCCGCCATGTCCAAAACTGACCCCCTGGACTCCGACGGACAGCGTGGTTCCATTGTTAATCTGGCTTCGGTTGCGGCCTTTGACGGACAGATTGGTCAGTGTGCATACTCGGCATCCAAGGGTGGTGTGGTGGGAATGACACTACCGATAGCCCGCGACCTGTCTGCGACGGGAATTCGGGTTAATACCGTTGCCCCGGGGCTTTTCGATACACCGATTTACGGGGAAGGCGAGGGTTCGGAGGCTTTCAAATCGCGTTTGGGCGCCAATGTGTTGTTTCCAAAGCGTCTGGGGTACTCGGACGAATTAGCGTCTATGGTGATAGAGCTGCTGACCAATGACTACATGAATGGTGAGGTAGTACGCGCCGATGGCGGCATACGGATGCCGCCTAAGTAGTGCCCATCCGGAAACAGGTGTTTTTGGTGAGTGTGACAATTTTCGAGGGAAGCTCCGGTGTCATATTTGCCTCCAGGACCGTCTGCAGCATGGATGCTGCAGTCGAGCATACATGGATGTACTCGCTGCGTGTCCAGGAGGCAAATATGACATCGGAGCGCCGCTAAAAATCGATAAAAACATTGTACTGTAATACTAAATTCATGTCGTGGCGTCAAACAATGGTATTGCCCATCATGACACGCCGTAGACCCGTCCATGGGGGCTCGGCTGCAGCGTCCCTGCTGCAGACGGTCTTGATGGCCAATACCATTGTTCGACTTATTACCGACTGCATCCTTACAAATGAGTTTCCGGATGCGCACTAAGTAGTTTTTCCAGGTTTAGGAGTCCTGCTGACTATCGCGCTTAGCATCCACGCGATAGTCGCAGCTAACACAGCGACGCATGCCCTGACGCATGCTTTCGTTCTGTTGGCTTAGTGTCGCCAGTTGTTTGCGCAGGTCACTGATTTCACGCTGCTGGCTAATCAGCCGTTTCTGTTGCGAAAAAAGAGAGAGGAATTTTGGCATTATATGTTCCCGGCCGATGTTAGCTAGTGCCTATCCATAAATGGACGTTTTTTTGGAAGAGTGATGATTGTCGAGTAGAGCTCCGGTGTCATGTTTACGTCAAGGACCGTCTGCTGCAGGACGCAGCAGCCGAGCATACATGGACGTACTCGCTGCGTGTCCTGGACGTAAACATGGCAACGGAGCGCTTCCCCAATTCGATAAAACACTTGTATTGTAGTACTAAATCCATGTCGTGGCGTCGAACTATGGCATTGTCCATCATGACGCGCCGTAAACCCGTCCATGGGGGCTCGGCTGCAGCATCCATGCTGCAGACGGTCCTGATGGACAATGCCATAGCTCGACTTCTACCGAGTTCATTCACACTGATGAGTTTTTTGGACGGGCACTAGCTAGTGCCCGTCCAAAAACTAGTCTGTATGGATGCAGTTGGCAAGAAGTCAAGCTATAACTTGACGCCACACTCGACAATCACCGCTTTTACTAAAAACACGCGCCGATGTCAGCTGGTTTCCCAACTCATTCGCACGGTGCAGGATGTCTCCGGTAAATGGGGGTCGAATTCCATTTTCAGGCCGCCACCTTCGCCATTGAACAACACCTCGAAGGGACCCTTACATATGTACAGGCATCCCTCTTCGGGCAGGGCATTGGGATTGGGTAAGGTTTCCTGACCGGGGCAGGTGTGCCAGCCGCAGGACGGTATCTCCATCACCATAATGCCATTGCTGGGATCGTATTCCGGAATGGTTGCAGGGCCTGTCAGCCAGTGAGCGGGGTTGAAATTCTCCAGTATGAATGTGGTCCAGCGACTGGGTTTTCCCGGGCCGCCATCTTTTGATTTTCTGGCCTTACCCTTTTTGTGTCGCTCCGACATGGTATTCATCGTGTTGAGAAAGTCAGCCGAAGTTTCTTTAGCTAGCTCGACATTGGTGCCGACTACAATCTCTTCGTATTGTTGCTGGCTATAGTGTTTTCTCAGCTCCAGCAGACACCATTCCATCTCGCGCACAAAGTTCCCATAGCGTTTGCGCCATTTTTCATGAGGTGAATCAAACAGTTTCACCTGTTCCCGGCGAGAGCGAATTTCCGCATAGTCTTCATTGATCTGATCTGAATCACCGGTTAATCTCAATATGGGAAGAAACGTGTGACTGATGACAATCATGCCTTTCTTGACCAGCATGGCATTTGACATCCACATGTCGATCCATGCCTGTGGGCCCCAGTTAAAATAAAAGCCTCCCTTGTCGGGGGCTGCTACAGGCACTGTACTGTTGTCGGAAGAGATAATGCTTTCATTTGACATAGTGGATTTTCCGCCTCGCTTGGCCTTAGTTATATAGGCGTAAAGTGATACCGTAGGTTGCAGCAGGGGCGATTACGCCGGCAAAACCTCCCGCCGCCGGAATGACAAAACCGGCAGCGTAGTACTCCTCATCGAGCAGGTTCCGCCCCCATAGGGCGACTTCCCAGTCTCGGCTGGGATTAGTGAGTGTCATTCTCAGGTTGATAAGATTGACAGAATCATTTTTTAACTGTGGATCGAGTGTGGCCTCGATGAAAAAGCCATCGACATAAGAGTGCTCAAGACGGGTGCCGACGACCAGATTGTCCGTGGGTTCAAAGTAGTGTTGAAGGTATGAACTCACCGTCCACTCCGGAGCGTTGTCCAGGGTTTCGCCCGTGAGATCCGTGCTGCATTGGCTACCCGTGCCGGGACTACCGCTTTGAATGCCATCGACGACGTAGTATTCGTAAAATGCGCGCTCAACGGTACATTGGGCATTGGTGAAATCATCGTATGTGGCTTTGTTGTAGCCGATAGCGGTGCCCAGCGTAATATCATTCGATGCCGCATAGACCACCTCAATTTCTGTACCGTAACTTTCCAATGAGCCGGCATTGGTCACCTTCATGCTGGCCCCGTCAAAGGTCTGGGTCTGAAAGTCGTCGTATTCAACAAAGTAGAGGGTGCCGTTAACTTGCAGTCGGCGATCCAGCCAGGTTCCCTTCCAGCCCAACTCATAGTTAGTGGCAATTTCTTCATCGAACTCGCCGTCGGCCCCCACATTTTCCCGGCGCTGGTTAAAACCGCCAGATTTGAAACCGCGGCTGACGCTGGCATAGGTCATCAGGTCGGGGTTTACAAAGTAGCGAACGTTAATGGCAGGTGAAACGGCGGTGTCGCTGCGCTCGCTATCGTAGTACACGTTGGGGCCCGCGATGGGGGGTAGGTCGAATATGGATTCTGGTGTGGTTATCTGGGAACCTTCTCGCTCCTTTTTCTCATAGGTGTAGCGCAATCCCAGAGTGGTACTTAATTTATCGTTGATATTCCAGCTCAATTGGCCAAAGGCAGCATAGCTGGTTGTGGTGTATAAGTTGGTATCTTTGTTCAGAGTGCCATCGGGGAAAAACAGCGCCATGGGAATGCCTGGTATTACTTCTGCACTCTCGACCAGAGGTTTTTCCATTGAAAATGTGCCCACCGAGTCAAACTCCGAGTAATAGGCGTAAAGTCCGGCCAGATATTCCCAGGTGGTGCCCCCTGGGGACGTTAACCGTAATTCAACGGAGTATTGATCCAGTTCGACATCGGTGTAGGCCTCCGAGGTTGAATAGGCGGTAAAATCACCATCGTATGCGCTGGAAGATTCATAATTACGCCAGGAACCGATAAAAGTCAGGGCGTCCTCGTTTGCTAATTCGTAGTTCCACTCGGCGGCAATGCCGCCCACACTGACATCGTTGTAGAACTCGCTGTCGAACCAGTAATCATCGCCAAAGGGGTCGGCCTTGGGAGGGGAGTAACCCACGGTGTCTTCGATAGCGCGGTAGGCAAGAATCGGTTTGCCCTGATCGTTAAGCCCCAGCTCGGCCTGCCACGCCGCAGAGGGGGTGTGGGTCAGTGGTGCGTTTAGGGTCGACAGGCCCTCGTAGGTGATAACAGCCAGGGCGCAACAATCCGTGTCTTCTTTACTGTAATCCAGCGTTATTAGTAATTCACCTGCGCTGTCCATGTCGAACAAAAACCGAGATTTTACGCCCCATTTGTGCGCGTCATTTGTGTCCTCGCCGGTCCACTGGTTCTTATAGAGGTGATCGCCATCGACAACAAAGCCTGTGACGCGTAGGGCGTGCCCCGTGTCCCCAAGGGGAGTGTTAACCATGCCGCGAGCTTCTATGCGTTGATTGTTGGCATAGACCAGTTCTAGTTCTGTTTCCAGCTCCGGCGACGGTTTTTTGGTATAGATACTAATGGCCCCGGCTGCGGTATTCTTGCCGTAGAGGGTGCCCTGTGGCCCACGTAATACCTCAACGCGTTCGATGTCGACCAGGTCGGCAATGCTCATTCCCGCGCGTCCCTGATAAACACCATCGATAAAAACCCCTACGCTTGGGTCAATACCCGAATTGGATCCCACTGAGCCGATACCACGTATTCTTATGGTCGTAGAGCGGGCATCGGTTGCAGCGCTGATGTTCAGACTGGGTGTGTATTGTTCGAGGTCGGTTAAGCCGGTGACGCCACTGTCTTTGAAAAACTCACCACCAAAAGCGGAAATTGACATGGCAACGTCCTGCAAGCGTTGCTCGCGCCTATTGGCAGTGACAATGATCTCTTCGAGCACCGCGTTGTCCGCTCGGGCGGTCGCACTATTATCCGGATTCAGAGACTGGGTCTGGCCTGGAGCAATGACAGTGATTGCCAACACTGTAGTACTGACCAAAGAGAGATATCTGTACATCGTGTTCTCCTGGAGAAACCTGAGTATTGTTCGATGAAGACCAGTGTTTCACGTAACATTAACAAACCATGATTTTAAAAACAAACAGAATTGCCTGAATTATTGCTTGGAAAGGGTCGGCCTGGGCGATATGCTTTGGGCCGAGTTGGAGTGGAGGAGTTTGCATGGCCAGGATGATGCCCGGCAACAAGTTTTTAGAGGGGCCTTTTGCCCCAATCCAAATGGAGTGCGACGCACTGGACCTCGTTGTGGAAGGGGAGATACCCAGTGACTTGAGTGGTACGTTTTATCGAAACGGCCCGAATCCGCGCTTTGCACCTCGTGGAGATTATAACTGGTTTGAGGGCGATGGCATGCTGCACGCCTTCCATATAGAAAACCAGAAAGTTAATTACAGAAATCGCTGGGCCCGAACAGCGAAGTTTTACATAGAGGAGAAACTGGGCCGAAATGCTATTAACCCCATGAACCCCTTTGATTGCGAGCCGGAGTTTTCCGATTTCGCGCTGACAGATAAACAGGGGGCAGCCAATACGGCGGCAGTTTGGCATGCGGATCGCCTGCTATTGCTGGAGGAGGGGCACTTGCCCTTCGAGGTTGATCCGGTAACTCTGGAATCCAAAGGTTCGTGGACCTACGGTGGCAAGCTTGGCACTGCGATGACTGCGCACCCGAAAGTGGACCCGGTCACCGGCGAACTCATCTTTTTTGCCTACATGGCAACCGGTCCGTTTGTAAACACTATTGCCCTGTATAAGGTGAGCCCGCAGGGATTGTTAACCGAACAGCACATTATTGAAACGCCCTACCCGGCGATGGTTCACGATTTTGTAGTGACCGAGAACTATATACTGTTTCCAATAATGCCTCTGACCGGTGATCTGGAGCGCGCAATGCTGGGTAAGCCACCCTTTGCATGGGAGCCGGATCGGGGTGCTTCGATTGCCGTTTTGCCGCGCAATGGCACGGCGGCGGATGTGCGATGGCTGGAAATGGATTTGTGCTTTGTTTTTCACTATATGAATGGCTACGATGCCGATGGGCGTATAACAGTAGATGGCTGTCAGTTTGAGCGGCCGCCGCTTTTTCCGAATCCCGATGGCTCCGCTAACAAGCTTACTGAATCTCACTTGCACCGCTGGACAATCGACATGAACAGCCCTGATGGCAGAGTTGTGTCAGAGCAAATTGATGAAAACCAATCCGAGTTTCCGCAGGTTGACCCGCGCTTTGCCATGCGTGCCTATCGGCATGGGTTTTATACATCGCCCGATGGAAAGGTAAAAGGTAAGCTGGGTCCTGATCCCGACGGCGCCCTTTTCAATTCGATTTGTCATTTTGATCACCAGACCCAGTCCTCGACACGCTACTCCTTTGGCAATGCGATTACTTCCGAGGCCATTGTGGTACCCAAAGAGGGGACTGTTAGCGAGGGCGACGCTTACCTGCTGTCGGTGGTAACAGATCTGGAAGCCAACGCCAGTTCGCTGCATATATTTGACGCTTTAGCTGTGGGCGATGGTCCGGTTGCAATCGCGCATTTGTCGCACCGGGTGCCGGCTGGTTTTCATGGTGCGTGGAAACCTCTGCCAGGGCGTTAGCGCTGCCCTATACATTCCACCAGGGACCGACCAGAAATTCGATTCCCTCCTCAAACACCGCCACCAGCCTGGGCGTTGGCTCTATGTAGGGTGCCCATCGGGTTGAATCTTCGATTGTTACTGAATCGGGAGCTACCACGTACATTTTGGCGCAGGCAAAATGTCGATTGTAGAACACGCGATCGAACACGCCATTGAGCCAGTAGATCTCGTCGTTGGCCATCACCCACTCCCTGGAGGCATAGGCGGTCGGTGTGGTTTCCCCGTTGGGGGTTGTAAAGCGCGCGCTAAAATTACGTCCGTCATCGGTCCGGGTTAAGGTCTCTATCACACCTTCCTTATTGGAGTGCTTCAGGTAGTAACTGGGTGTCATCAGATTGACTGAGTCCAGGGATTTGGTTGTGGCCCGTGCCTCGACGACCATATATCGGATCTTGCCCTGGGGGTCTTTGATATAGGTTGACCACTCGATTCTGCGGCCGCTGCTGGGGCCCGATACCCGGTAGGCGTTCATTGTTATGCAGTGGTAGGCCTCATGGTCATCTTCGAGGTATCGCAGCTTGGCCAGCGAAAAACCCGGCGGTAAATCGAGCTGGTTTTCCAGGGCCTGCAATTGGTCGGGACGAATGCGAAAGTTCAGGTACACCGAGGGCGGGTCGTTTTCCACCTTGAAGCGCATCACCGGATTCTGCTTGCCAAACAGTATCAGTACCGCCTGGATCAGATACATAAAAGAGTACAACAGGCGTTTGATTAATTTTCGCTTGAACAGCTCAAACCCCGACAAATTCATACAGCTACTCCAATTCTTCATGTGTTTGATTGAGGCAGGCCCTGGCAGAATGCCGGTCGTCTGGTTGGAGCGCGGGGCCTGATTCTAATCCGCAAATGAGTATATAGCAGGTGTAACATACCGGCAATCCTGTTTTGCAATGGGCTTCCGCCTGGCCCGGAGATGGCCAGAATTTGGGGTGCGCGATGGTCTCTAAAGGGAGTGAATCGTAGCCGGGCAGGCTTACTGTAATACAGGATTGCCTGTATGTTATCAGTGATATATACTCGTTCCACTTATAACAAAAGTTATGGTGCCTAAGCCATTACTCACCGACAACAGCCAGAGGCAACAGACACCGGCTTATACCGAATCAGGGTTGTGAGCCAGGCAGTCTGAGGAGATTTCATGCGAGTAGGTATCAGCTACGACATTCAAACGACAGCCGACTGGGAGGCCATTCTCAGCGACATAGAGGCCGCCGATACCCTTGGCTACGATAGTTTCTGGGTGAGTGAGTCGCGCGAAAATGGGAGTGCTTGCTCCGTCCCTGCACTGTTTCTAACCAGCGCCGCACGCCGGACTCGAAATATTCAACTGCGGATTGGCGGGCGCACAGTGGTAATACACAGCGCTATACGCCTGGCAGAAGAGGTGGCTGTGCTGGATTTATTCTCCCGCGGACGTGCGGGTATTGCCTTTGCCACCTCCGGGGCCCAATCCACGGTGCCGGGACACGTGCACGAAACAATAGAATTTGTCCGCTCGGCATGGTCGGCAGATGAGATTCGCTACCGCGGTGAACACCTTCGTTTTCCATCTCATACCTCTGATGATGCGCCTCTGGGCGTCAGTTTTCCCGAGTGGCAAGGCGATTACATCCCGCAGTGGGAGTGGGGGCCGGCGATGCCGGATTTCCTGGCAATAACGCCAAAGCCGTATGCCACGGCGCCGCCTACCTACGTTGATATCAGCGAGGACACGACGCTGGAGTGGGCGGCGAATCACGGCGTTTCGCCCTTTATCGGTGCTGACATGACCACCGATCGCGCTGTTGAACGAATGCAGCAGTACCGCGCGGTGGCCGATGCGGCGGGGCGCTCCCGCTATGAGGTGGAAGCGGTTCTGGAAAGACGTATGGGAATAGGCTCTGAGTCCGATGACTGTACACTGGGCGGCAGCGCACATGATCTGGTATGCGCCCTGCGCGAGATAACCAGTAAGGCCTCCATTGCCCACTTTGTGTGGCGACGAGGCAATACGGAAGATGGCGATCTGACCCAGTTTGCTGTTGATGTTCACCCTCTGTTGCAAGCTTGAGTTTAAGATGCTGTACGGTGGAGTTAATCAGGGCTGTGTTAACACTAACAATATTACGGAGTTGAATTGATGGAATTCTGGACTGCCTGTAATGGCTTGACAAAAATTCGTCCTATGCCGTCTTCGCTGGCCGATTATTACGATACCTGGATTCAGGATGTCATACGGGTCGAGGAGTTGGGCTTCGATGGCATCAACTCTCCCGAACACCACTTTATGTACGACGGCTTTATCCCGTCCCCGATACAGGCCTTGTGTGCCGCCGCTGCTGTCACCTCAAAAATTCGCCTGGCGACAGGTGCCATGTTGCTAACACTATATGACCCGCTCGAGGCGGCTGAACTTGCCACTACCGCAGATGTACTGTCTAACGGCCGAATTTCACTGGGGCTTGGCATGGGTTATCGACCCATGGAGTTTGATGCGTTTGGCACCGCCAAAAAGACCCGGGGTGCTCGCTTGACCGAGGGGATGGAAATTATGAAGCTGGCTACCAGCCAGGACAGCTTTAGCTTCGAAGGTAAGCACTACCAGTACAAGGATGTTTCCATTTCTCCGAGGCCCGTACAACAACCGCTGGATCTGTGGTTTTGCGGTGGTACTACCACTATTGGAGCGCGCCGGGCTGGCACGGCAGGATTGGGCTACTGGTTGGCGAACTCGCCATTCGATGCCACCGAGAATATTGTCAGGGAATATCGCCAGTTTGGCCGGGAGGCGGGGTGGCGGGAGGACCAACTGCGCACCGCCGTATTTAAAGATATATTCATCGGCGAGACCATGGAAGAAGCAAAGGCCATGGCTCAACAGATGATGGAGTTTTTCTACGACGAGCACATCCTTGGCTACGGTTATCTGGTTGATGAAAACGCCCAGAACCTTTACAACCCGTCTAAGGAGCACCACTTATACAAGCGCTTTGTTAACAGTCTGACCTGTGGCACCGTCGAGATGGTAATAGAGGAGCTCAAGCGCTACCAGGATATTGGCGTTGATGTGATCATGATTCAGTCGACCCAGCAGGAGCTTATCGCGGACAAAATTCTGCCCGAATTGCGCTAGTGACGAGATTCACTGGAAACGCCCTACAAACCAGTAAGAGAGAGTCGTTATGGAAGTAGTACTTGGGCCCTTTGGTATGCAGAGTCCGCACCCCTATCGGCGATCCCACGCCGACATGTACGAGGATTTGATTACCACCGCGCAAAAAGCCGAAGAGTTTGGATACGACGGCATAGCGCTGACCGAACACTCGTTCTGGTACGACGGGTACTGCCCCTCATTACAACCGACCCTGGCATCGGTGGCCCAGCACACCAGTCGCATAAAGTTGGTTACCGGTGCCCTGCTGTTGCCACAGCACGACCCACTCAAAGTGGCCGAAGAGGCTGCAGTGCTCGACCGACTATCTCATGGACGCCTGGTATTAGGCCTCGGGGTGGGGTATCGGCCGGAGGAGTTTCACGGGCACGGAGTTGAAATAGGGCGCATGGGGGCGCGGTTCCTCGAGGCCTACGAGGTCGTACGCCGAGCCCTGACCCAGGAGACTTTTTCTTATGAGGGGGAGTTTTACCAGTACCACAATGTCTCGTTGAAAACCCGTCCCTGGCAGCAGGAAATACCCATGTGGGTCTGTGCCGGGTTTACCGAGTGGTCCATTAAAGCCGCAGCGCGACGCGGTTGGTCCTACTGCACCACGGGGGATATGGATGGCGGCGGTGCCATTTTTCAGCGGTATGACGAGTTCGCCGAATCCTTTGGGCATCCACCGGAAAAACTCAAACGCGCCCTGTTTAGGGATGTTTTTGTTATGCCAACCCAGGAAGAGGCCGACATAATAATGGAACAGGATTATTGGGCGGCGATGAATGACCAGTTTTTCGGCTTTGGTTTTCTCAGAGAGAAAAACCCGGATGGTAGCCAGATGACGGAAGTGCCTCCACCCATGAAGGAAATGATGTTGAACAACAGGCTGGCGCGCCCCCGTGGCACGCCGGCAATGGTTAGGGAGCACCTTGCACCAATTCTTGACTGGAACATCGATATGCTGATTGCGCGCATGAACTGGGCGAACTTTACCCTGGAGCGCGGCCTGAGATCGGCAGAGGTTTTCGCCCGGGATGTCATGCCGATGTTGCGCCAGACAACTGTGGAAAAACAAACCTTTGAAGGGCCGGCACAATGAGAGTGGGATTACTGTATTCACTGGGGCCCGACTGCAACTACGATGTCGCCCTGGAGCAAATTGAAGAGGCGGACCGGCTAGGTCTTAATAGCGTGTTGTTTGAAGAGCACCACGGAGACCTGGGCTGTCCGGCGATCATGCCGTTGATTGCGGCGGCGGCTAGCCGCACCAAAACCATCAGAGTAGGGTCATCCAACCGCCAGCTGTGTCTTGAATACCCCATTAACGGCGCCGAGGACTACGCGGTTATCGACCAGATCTCACGTGGGCGCGTTGTGGCGGGCGTGTCGGCCGGTGAGCGAGAGCAGGAGTTCCAGGCAGCCGGTGTGCCCTGGAGCGAGCGCGAGGGTCGCTTTGGTGAGGCGCTTGAATTACTGCGCACGGTATGGAGCCAGAGCAATGTGAGTTTTGTTGGCGAGCACTATCGGTTTCCCTTACATGCCCAGGGCGAACCCGGGTGGCAGCGAGAGCCCTATAAACCGCCCTTTGTTGATCAGTGGCGCCGTGGCCAGATTATTCCAGAACACCTGCCTTTACTGCCGCAGCCGCTTCAGTGGCCGCATCCGCCGATGTGGGTCAATGCCACCAGTGAAGCCATTATCCAACTGGCGGGCAGCAAGGGTTATAGCCTGTTGATTTCCCCGCTGGAAACAGAGACCGAGGTGCGCGCTAAAATTGACTTGTACGACCGGGCCCTGGGCCAGGCGGGACGCGACCGAAATGAGGTTGAAGTAGCGCTGTGTCGCGAGCTGTTTATGGACACCGATGGCGATGTGGCCAGAGACAGGGCCCTGCCCGCGTTGCGGTCTCGCATTGAGCAACTGCGCCCGCAGGCGGGAGAGGATCAGTCTGGTCTGGCGGTAATTCGCGGCTTGAGTGATGAAGAACTTTTAAATCAATGCGCGCTTTATGGCAATCACGATGATTTGCTGCCGCGCTTGTTGTCGTTAAAGGCAGAAGCTGGTATTAACCACTTAATATGCCGCACCAGTTTGCCGGGTCTGAACCCTCTGGATGTTATGCACAGCATTCGGCTGATTGCCTCGTCTCTGCACTCCCGGTTGCAGGCTTAGTGACGAGGTACACTAGATTCAGAAATTTTGTGATGAGAGGATGGCTCCATGAATCGGTCACGCAGAGCGTTCTTAAGAGATAGCACTACCGCAACCGTAGCCCTGTCATTGAGCCGGCTGAGCTTCGCAGCAACCGATGGCGATGTGCCTCGGCAGACGCCTACCTATAACCACTGGCAGGACATCTATCGCAAAAAGTGGACCTGGGACAAAATTGTCCACAGTTCTCACTCCTGTAACTGCAACAATAACTGTTCCTGGAAAGTCTATGTGCGCGACGGCATTGTCTGGCGCGAGGAACAGACCGCCGGCTATATTCAGCACAACCCCGGGCTTGCCGACTACAATCCACAGGGTTGCCAGAAGGGTGCCGCCTACAGTCACGAGATGTACCGTGAAAGCCGCCTGCGATACCCGCTCAAGCGCGTGGGCGAAAGAGGGCAGGGCAAGTGGGCGCGTGTTTCGTGGGATGAGGCGCTCACCGATATTGCGACCAACCTGGTCGAAATCGTTCGCGATGATGGCCACGACTCTATTGTGGCCAGTCTCGCTACCCATGCGGGTTTTCCCAATAAGGGCGGGCCTGCCAAGGGTCGTTTTATCGATCTGATTGGCGGTGTCCTGCTGGATAATTATGGGGATATTGGCGATTCCCAGGCCGGCACCATGATTACCACCGGGGTGCAGTCATTCTCGGGTAGTTCCGATGGGCAGATGTTGTCCAAGTGCATTATTTTGTGGGTCTATAATCCCGCTCTGACCCGTATTCCCGATGCCCATTACCTGCACGAGGCACGCTATCGGGGTGCGACCATTATCAGTATCTCCCCGGATCAGAACCCCAGCCATATGCATGCCGATTATTGGTTGAACCCCAGACCGGGAACCGATTCGGCTCTGGCCATGGCTATGTGCCATATACTGGTGCGGGACAGGTTATACGATGTGCCCTTTATCAAGGAGCAGACCGACCTGCCGTTTCTGGTGCGCGACGATACACAGAAGTTCCTGCGTGAATCGGATCTTCGCGAAGGCGGCAGTGAAGACGTGTTCCTGGTGTGGGATAGCCACACCGAGGCGGCGGTGGCAGTACCAGGTTCTATGGGGTCGGCTGATAAAACCCTGCTGCTGGGAGATATTGACCCGACTCTGGAGGGCCACTGGCAGCTCAAACTGGCCGATGGCTCGACGGCCAGCGTGCGCCCGGTGTTCGAACGTTTAAAGAAAACCCTGGCTACTCACACGCCTGAGTTTGCCGCCGAGCAGACCGGCGTAGGCAGTAAAACCATAGAGTTTATTGCCCGCCTGTATGCGGATGCAGATCCGGCCCTGATCGAGATTGGCTGGGGATTGCCCAAGCTTTATCACGGCGACCTGCTGGCCCGTGCCATCATCCTGATGTCGGCCCTCTCTGGTAATACCGGGAAAGAGGGCGGTGGTTTCTGGAGTGGCGGTATTGCGCCCATGGAGGGTCTGGAATTCATGATGGCGCCGCTGATTATGAAAACCGGTCGCCACCGCATTGTGCCCGGGCCCAGTTGGCTCTATGTACACGGTGGTCTGCGGGAAATGAGTAGTCGCTGGATTCCAACGCCTGGAGATAAATCCGGTGATGACTACATCATGGAAGCCATAGAGAAACAGTGGATGCCGGTGTATCCCGCGGCGGATAAAACGCCGCGCGCCCTGATCGAATGCGGCTCCAATATTCTGCGTCGTACACGGATGAACCATATACTGCAGGAAAGCCTGTGGCCCAAATTAAAGCTGGTCGTCACTATCGATTACCGCATGACGTCAACCGCACTGGCCTCCGATTATGTGCTGCCGGCGGCGGGTTACTACGAGCTGGAAGGTATCAAGGCATCGG
>JABHWT010000230.1 GCA_018657645.1 Halieaceae bacterium
AACCAGTCCCCGGCCCTGGTTATTTCTTTCCCGTGACTATTGTAGCGGACATTGCCGATGACACTCGCCTGGTGTGCGAAGAGCCTTTTGGTCCCATTCTACCGGTGCTCAAGTTCAGCGACGTGGAAGATGCTTTGCAGCGGGCCAATGCCAGTGCGAGTGGCCTGGGCGGCTCAGTCTGGTCCGGCGATGTCGAGCGAGCCACACAGTTGGCCGCTCGTCTGGAGTGCGGAACCGCCTGGGTCAACAATCACGCCATGATTCAGCCGGATGCTCCCTTTGGAGGGGTTAAGGAGTCAGGCGTGGGCGTTGAGTTCGGTCGCTACGGCCTGGAGGAGTATACGTCTATTCAGACCTTGCAGATTAGCAAGGGGTAAGTTATTGACCTACAGCCAGCACAAGCCCCGATAAGGATTGCAAGGAACCGCCTCCAGAGTGTGGAACCAGCGCCCGCAGATGCTGTATATTAGTAGGTAATGCTCTTAGTTTGCTGTATGTTAGCTGTCCCTCCCCCCCTGTATGCAGTATCACGAGTACTGACCTGATGGTGAGGGACGTTTGCTGCGCGGTGCATGTGAGCTGTTTCAAAGTGTAATTGTATGGTTTTAAATATGACTCAATCTAGTGAATCGAAGCTTCAATTGGATCCAGAGGAGGTAACGCCTTCTCCCGGCAATAACCCGTTAGCCATGCGCCCGATGATGGGTAACGAGGCCATTGCCCGTGGGGCCTGGGAAGCTGGGTGCAAGGTGGCGGCGGCCTATCCAGGGACACCCAGCACCGAAATCATGGAAAATCTGGCCAAATACCCGGCACAGGATTTACACGCCGAGTGGTCCACCAATGAAAAGGTGGCGCTGGACGTGGCAATAGGAGGGTCATTTGCGGGGGTGCGGTCATTTACCAGCATGAAACACGTTGGACTGAATGTTGCCTCTGATGCTCTGATGTCACAGACCTATATCGGTGTAAACGGGGCTCTGGTGCTAGCGGTTTGTGACGATCCGGGTATTCATAGCTCACAGAATGAGCAGGACACGAGAATATACGGCCACCTAGCCATGACACCGGTACTGGAGCCTACCGATGCACAGGAGGCGCTGGAATTCACCCGCCTGGCATTTGATCTGAGCGAACAATTTGATACACCGGTCATCGTTAGAAGCACAACCAGACTGTCGCATACCCGGAGCCTTGTTCAAACCGGCGAGCGCCTGGAGGTGCCTTGCAAGGGTTTTCGGGAGGAACCAAAGAAGAATGTCATGATTCCCGGACACGCACGTTTGCGCCATGGTGCGCTTATAGAGAGGGAGAGGGCACTCAAGGAATACCTTGAAAGCTCCGACCTGATCCGCTGGGAGCGTGGTGGCGATGAGCTAGGCATTATCACACTCAGCACCGCCTACACCTATGTCAAGGAATTGATGCCCGATGCCAGCATCCTGAAACTCGGTGTCTCCTACCCCTTGCCCGATGCAAAACTAAGAGAATTTTGCGCCTCGGTAAAACGGGTGATTGTGGTCGAGGAACTGGAACCCATTATCGAAAATGAGCTCAAGATTCTGGGACTGAAAGTCGAGGGAAAATCATTATTCCCACGCGAGGGAGAGTTTTCAACAGACGTTGTGCGCGAGGGATTGGTGCAGGCGCAACTATTGCCGCCGCGAGCCAAAATTGAAGCACTGGAAGTGCAACCGATGGCACGACCGCCGCTACTGTGTGCGGGTTGTCCTCATACCTCGTCCTATATGGCATTGAGGGCACTCAATTCACGCGTTTCAGGCGACATAGGCTGCTATACCCTGGCGGCGGTGGAGCCGCTAAAGGCCATCGACACCACTGTGTCAATGGGTTCCAGTATTGCTAATGCATCGGGCATGGCGCTGGCGGGTACGGAGTCTCGCCCCATTGTTGCGACCATTGGCGATTCGACATTTCTGCACGCTGGATTGCCGCCGCTAATTAATGCGGTGTACAACAATGCCAATATCACCGTTTTATTATTGGATAACCATATTACAGCCATGACCGGTGGCCAGCATCACCCGGGGACCGGGCGAAACCTCCGAGGTGAGGAAGCCCATCAGGTCGATTACGAGGCGCTGATCAAATCGGTGGGTGTTAAGTGGATTAAGACAATTGACTCCTACAATATGGGCACAGTATTCCAGACATTGCGCGAGGCTACGGAGTATAAAGGTGTATCAGTTGTCATCGTCGACCGCCCTTGTGTTCTCGATCCAGTGAAACTGAAAGGCCCGGCCTTTCAGGTTAATGCCGAAGCTTGCACGGGCTGCCAGACTTGTATGAACCTTGGTTGTCCGGCGATCTCCTGGACAGATGAACTGTACGAGGGGCACCACAAAGTAACGATTGACGAGGCTGCGTGTATTGGTTGTAGCCTCTGTGCCCAGGTGAGTTCAACCAATTGCATTGAGCCGATAGAAGCGCCACAGAGCTTATGAGCAACGTAAACCAACCTGGTTCAGACGCGGCGCAAAGCAGCGCCGCCGAGCATACCGACACGCAGGCTTCAAAAACGCCAGTGAATGTACTGATTGTCGGCGTTGGTGGACAGGGTGTGATCATGGTATCGAAAGTGCTGGCGACACTTTGCCAGCAGCAGGGGTATCAGGTTAAGCAAAGCGAAGTGCACGGCATGGCCAAACGCGGAGGTTCGGTCTTTAGCCATGTTCGCTTTGGTGAACACGTGTACTCTCCCACTATTCCGGCGGGGGAGGCCGACGTGCTAGTGGCGTTGGAGTGGGCTGAAGGCTTGCGCTGGCTGTCATACCTGAAACCGGATACTGGAATATTGATTGCCGATACACAACAAATCGTGCCTCCGTTTGCTTGCAGAGACAGGAAACACGGTGCTGCAATGGGTTACGCCAGGGAGACTGTCGCCGATATTGCAGGGCAGGTCACCAATTGTTTTGCCGCAAATGCGGGACAATTGGCCGATGGCCTGGGTAACGCAAAGGCAGCCAACACCTTGTTGCTGGGGATGCTTTCGACCGCACTGGACTTCCAGGAAGACACCTGGCGCAAGGTTATTTCGCAGATGGTGCCACCCAAGACTGTCGATATAAATATGGAGGCTTTTAGCCAGGGAAGGGACTGGGTAGAACGCTTTGACCCCGCGAATGTTCCGCACACTGAGGAGCGCCCCAGACCTGGGCAGGCCACACCCCACGAAGTGCACCTGGAGCTACCGGAGATCAACCGGGCCTGGTGTAAGAGTTGTGATATCTGTGTCAAGTTTTGCCCGGAGCGCTGCCTCATTCTCGATCAGGATCAAAAGGCGGTATTGAGTAGGCCTGAATTGTGTACTCTGTGTCGGCTTTGCGAACGCCTGTGCCCCGACTTTGCCATCGCGCTCAATTATAAAGAGTAACTACGGCTGTTGTTTCTATGACTGATTCCAAGCAATCTCAACGCGTTAATTTGCAAGGTAACCATGCCTGTGCGATGGGGGCCATTGCCGCCGGATGTCGGTTTTATGCCGGCTACCCCATTACGCCCTCCTCGGAAATTGCGGAGCGCATGTCGGTGGAGTTGCCCGGTGTGGAGGGCATTTTTGTCCAGATGGAGGATGAAATAGCGTCCATGGGGGCAATTCTGGGCGCGTCCATGGGCGGTTTGAAAGTGATGACGGCGACCAGCGGTCCGGGCTTCTCCCTTAAGCAGGAAAATCTCGGTTATGCGGTAGGTGCCGAAATCCCTTGCGTGGTTGTCAACGTCATGCGTGGTGGGCCTAGTACTGGGCTACCGACACGACCTGCCCAGGGCGATATTATGCAAGCGCGCTGGGGTACCCATGGTGATCACCCGGCACTGGTGCTCGCGCCGGCTTCGGTCCCCGAGATCTACGAACAAACTATCCGTGCTTTCAACCTCGCCGAGACACTGCGCATGCCTGTGGTGATTTTATACGACGAGTCTATCGGGCATTTGAGCGAGACTGTCTCTTTAAAAAATCGTGAGAATCTTGATATCCAGAATCGAAAATGGGCCACTGAACCCACCGAGGATTTTTTGCCCTATGCGGTGGGGGAGGATCAGATTCCAGATATGGTACGCCCCGGGGATGGATTTAGATCCCATACAACGGGTCTAACGCACGCGCCGGATGGCTTTCCTACACAGGAACCCGCTATCGTCGATGCGTATATGCAAAGGCTATTGGGAAAACTCGACCACCATAATGCGCAGGTAGAGAGTTTTGAGCTGTTGGACGTTGACGATGCAGATATTCTGGTTATCGCCTACGGCATTAGCTCGCGGGCGGCTCGCCGGGCTATAAAAATGGCGCGAGCGGAGGGCATTAAAGTTGGTATGTTTCGCCCCGTAACAGTGTGGCCCTTTCCCGCGACGGCTTTAAAAGCAATTCTTCCCGGCATCCGGAGTTTGCTAATCCCCGAAATGAATGCCGGGCAGTTAATACACGAAGTAGAGCGATACACCGATGCGAGGCACACTGTTGAGGGTTTGAACCGAATTGATGGTGAAGCTATTGCCCCGAATGAAATCCTTGACAGAATTAGGGAGTTAGCTGCCAGTGAGTGACCTTGACAGCAGGTTTAATATAAAGGACTACATCAGGGAGGAACTGTTTCCACATTTCCTGTGTCCCGGCTGTGGCCATGGGATAGCCTTGCGCGCCTTGCTGTGGGCAATTGACGATCTTGAAATACCCAAAGACAAGCTGGCCTTTGTTTGTGGCATTGGTTGCTCCGGGCGTCTGGGAGCCTATATCGATGCCAACACCTTCCACGTGACCCACGGTCGGCCGCTGGCATTTGCCACGGGTTTGAAATTGGCACGTCCGGACCTGGAAGTCATCGTGATTACCGGTGACGGCGACTGCCTGGCTATAGGCGGCAACCACCTGATCCATGCCTGCAGGCGCAATCTTAATATCACCTGTATGATGCTGAACAACGAAGTCTACGGCATGACTGGCGGGCAGGTGTCACCGACTACGAGCACAGATCGATACACCACAACCACGCCCTAAGGCAATCACGAGCCGGTATTCGATGCTTGTGCTCTGGCAGCGGCGGCAGGTGCTGGTTTGGTGGGGCGTGAGATTACACTGCAGACACCGAGCTTAAAGAACGTTCTTAAACAAGGCCTGGCCTATGATGGTTTCTCCTTCATTGAGGTGATATCGGACTGCACCGAAGTGTTTGGCCGGAAAAATGAAATGGGTGATTCCGCCGAAATGGTACTGACCCAGAAAGCATCGGTGCGGCCGGATGTATACGAGAATACCGTGGAGCAGCCGTTTCGACCCAATCACATGAAAACGGGCATTCTGGCGCGCAACAGTCGGCCTGAATATGCCGCCGCTTACCGCCAGCATATGCTGTCCCAGAAGGAAGAGTGAGATCATGGCGGAGCTTGAAGTTCGTTTTAGCGGTAGTGGGGGGCAGGGTATTTTATTGGTCGGCCGCATTCTTGCCCAGGCACTTGTTCTGCAGGACTTAAATGTTGCCCAGTCGCAAAGTTACGAGCCGACATCGCGCGGCGGACTGAGCCGGGCCGATCTGGTGGCCAGCAGTGGGCAGGTGGACTACCCACTGGCAACCTCCCTGGATCAGCTGGTGATACTGCATCAAATTGCGGGGGGAGCCTCAAACGATATACTGAAAGACGATACTCTGGTAGTGATCGACAGCCCTCTGGGCGAGACCTGTTCGGTGCCCAAGGGGAACAGCGTTCTGTTGCCGATCAGTGAGACCGCGCGGGCGCTGGGTAATCTTAGATCCACCAACATGGTTGCACTGGGTGCATTGATGTCGTTGGCTGAAATCTGTGCCCAGGAAACCGTGTTCGAAGCGGTTAAACTCGCCGCCCCTGGAAAGTTAGTTGACACTGCACTCGCAGCCGTCCGAGAGGGGTATCGGATCGCCGTGGATAACTGAATCCTCGGGCGCGCCCAGGAGTAACGATTTGTTGCCAGATAGCCAGGTAGCCGCAGCGTCGACAATGGTTGCATTTCTGTAGAAAAACTATATCCTCCGCGCACTTTGAAAACTCCACGATGGAGAGCTCCTGATGTCGGTCAAATCTCTCCTCACTATCTGGCCACTTTTCTTTGGCTTGTTGCTGATCGGTCTGGCTGTGGGTGTGCAGGGCAGCTTGCTCGGTATTCGCGCCTCCCTGGAGGGCTTTGACAACCAGCTTACGGGGTTGCTGATGTCCTGTTACTTTGCCGGCTTTTTGGTAGGGTCAGTTTGGGCACCGAGATTGATCCGACAGGTTGGTCATATCCGGGCATTTGGTGCGCTGAGTGCGCTGGCTTCCATCACCATCCTGGTGCATGCTGTTTTTATTACGCCCTGGATCTGGGCGCTTATGCGTCTGTTCACCGGATTTGCCATGTCCGCCATCTACGTGGTGGCCGAGAGCTGGCTTAATCAGGCCGCCAGCAACGAGAATCGTGGACAGGTGTTGGGCATCTACATGATCACCATGATGTCAGGTATATGTGCCGGTCAGTTTATGCTCAACCTGGCAGACCCGGGAGAATTTACCCTGTTCGCGGTGATCTCGGTCATGGTCAGTCTGGCGGCTATTCCCATTCTTATGACCGTGTTGCCTACGCCCCCCGTGGAGGAAGTCGAAGCAATGGGCGTTAGGAAATTATGGCATCGCGCACCGGTAGCGGTAATGGGCATAGTAATAAGTCAGTGGTGTGCCAGCCTGATTTTTGGCATGGGTGCGGTGTATGCCACCCAGTTGGGTATGTCGGTGGCGGAAGTAGCAAACTTTATGGCGGCCATGCTTGCCGGAGGAATGGTAATGCAGTGGCCTCTGGGGCGCGTGTCAGACCATGTCGATCGTCGCTGGGTACTGGCTTTTGCCTGTGTCTGCGCCGTCATTGCGGCCACCATGGCTGCCAATTACTCGAGTGCCTCCTGGCAGCTTTATGCCCTGGCATTTGTATTTGGCGGCTTCTGCTTATCGCAGTACTCTCTGGAATTGTCGATCATGAATGACAATTTGCGGCCGCGGGAAGTTGTCCCAGCTAGCGGAACGATTGTGTTGATCTCGGGTGTCAGTTCAATTACCGGGCCAATTACGGGGGCAGCCTGGATGGAGTTTTTCGGGATTATGAGTTTCTTTTACCTGATTGCGCTTGCCATGGCGGCACTGGCGATCATTAGCACTTATCGAGCCCTGTTTGTTGCAGCCGTGTCGGACGAATACAAGATACAATCGACCTTGCAGGTGCCGGCGGTGACTGTGGGCACAGTATTACACGTCGAGGAGGAAGTGGCGGCCTAGTGCTTGTAGCGCTATGATACCGGTATCGTAGTGCGAACATAGAACTATCGGGGCTATTTATGAAAGCACTTGCCGTTTGGTTGTCAACTCTTCTCGTTGCCTCAAATGTGAGCTTTGCAGATCAACGCGTTTACGAAGCGGACCCTGCGAACTACGATTTGATGGATGCCCTGCCGGCTCAGTTGTACGACTATACCGGACACCCCAATTCCATCTACTGGCTTCATACCAGCACGCAGGCGCCAAATCTGCAGGTATTTGCGCCCGACACCCATAGCCATCAGATCAACAAAGTCCTCGATGCCGCCGCTCAGGGAGGGACCATCATTGAGGACTTGTTTGAAATGACGGGTGCACCTTCGGTACATGTTTACCTGGTTAAGGCCATCGACGACAGTAATCATAATGCGATTACAACCCAGGTCAAGGGGCAGTTGGTCATACTTCTGAGTGAAAACGATTACACTGAACACACGTTTTTGCACGAGTACATGCACGCTGTCCAGCGCGCCTCGGGCAAGCACCCCTATGCTTCGGCTATTGGCGCGTTCAGAAGCAATGTCAGTGACTATGGCGCATCCCGACGCTGGTACGTGGAGGGTCCTCCCCAGTTTGCTCCCCTTATCACCGGGGCACCTGATGACTGGGTAAACAAAGACCAGCTCTATGGCACTGGCATCAAGGGGCGCTTTCTACAGGCCATTCGCCAGGCGCATGGCAAGTCCATGGTGCAGCGCGGCGAACTGGCCTCGTTGTTCTGGTATTACTATTTCAAAGAAGTTCACGGCGGTGCGATTAGCGGACTCAAGGATGGCATTAATAATTATGCTGATCAGGGTTACAACAACGAGTCGATGAACTGGTTTGACTTTAAGGATTACTGGCATGACTTTGCCCTGGCCCATGTCAATAAACCGGGTGATAAAACCGGTGTCTGGGAAACTATCGATCATAATTTCAGCACGATTAGCGCGAGTGCATTTGACACCGGTGAATTTATTGATCTTCCTGTTCCCTTTGGGGACACAGTTGAAATGCTGCCTCTTTCGCAAAAATACTTCCGTGTGGTTAACATGGATGAAGCCCACGGCTATGTTGTTTTTTCGTTGCCGGACGAAGAAATACCAGAGGGTATAGAAATCTCAGCTCTTTTGAGGCGGACTGATTCGCAGGATGAAAATTGGGAAGCCATTCGCCTCGACGAGAGCGCACTGGGGAAACACTGGTCCATGCGTTTTCCGGTTAAGGGAGAGAGCTACCTCGAAAATGATGCCGACGTCCCCTATGACAAAATTGCATTTGTCATAAGCAACTACAGCGATTCAGATACTCACAGTATTAAACCCATTATCACCAACCATTTTCGCACCAAGTATGAAGGTCGCGGGGTCGAGACCAAATCCGGCGTCAAATATGTACTGACTGGTACCTCTATATTGGGAGTCCCGAGAAAGGGAGATGGCTACCGCCTTGTGATTAACAAGGACGAGATTCGTACCAGGTCTCTTGAAATGTGGTTCCAACGGTTCCCGCAGATCGAATTCGACACCCAGGATGATGATCTGGACGCCAAGGCGCTAATGTATGTACGGGATAATGGCAAGTTCAAAGGGGATGTCTATTTTAAGTATGTGGCCATTCGCCCGGAAAAGGTGGAGAAGGAGAATGGAAGGGAGGTAGAGGAGGGGAAAATTGTTCTGATAAGAGAACGTAAAGACAATTTCTATACGACGCCCAACCTGTTCAAGGTAACCCTCGACCAGCAGGATTTATTAATCATGTTTGCCAGCGATCCCAAAGCCATTGCCGCATTTACCAAGAAGATTGAGGATGTTGTCAAGACCAAGTACGGCAAAGGCTCTTTCGGTGGCACCCTGAGTCAGCTATTTCAACAGACCATGGCAATTGATACCCGGGCTTATGGTCAGGAATACGAGGTAAGCTACAAACGTGGCCAGGATAATAAGGGACACTTTCTCAGGATAAAACTAGCCGAGTCCATGTGGTTTACGCTGCGGGAAACGGAGTTGGCCGGGTTTCAGAAGAATATCTTGAACTAGCAGCGTGCTGAAAAAGTCTCTGGCTAGTGCAGGAAAACGCGTTAGCGTCATATTGTACAAATGGTATGTTATATAATAACATTGAAGACATTGTTTCCGGGACCCTAACGCGACCATGTCTGACTCAATGGCCTATGTGCCCCATAATCACCTGCGCTGTATTGAAAAGGCGCTCGACCATGCCCGTCTGGTTTGCCGGATAAAGAAAGTACGATTCACTCCCCTGAGGGAATTGGTCCTGGAATTGGTGTGGCAGAGTCATAAACCGGTGGGCGCATACGCACTGATGGAGAGTTTGCGAGGCCGGTATGAGGGAAAAGTAGCGCCACCTACGGTGTACCGCGCACTCGATTTTTTACAGGAGCAGGAACTGGTGCATAGGTTGGCCACACTGAACGCCTACATTGGCTGCTCCTGCATAACCCAAAAAGGACATCACCCCAGTTTTTTTATATGCAGTGAGTGTCAGAACGCAATGGAGGTAGACACGCCCAGAATTAGCCAGGCTATTAGAGAGACCGCTGGCGTTAATGGGTTCTCAGCGGAGGGCAATGCTGTTGAGGTGATGGGTATTTGTAATCCCTGCAGGAAACTCAATCGTCGACCAGCCCAGGGAGAATTATCGAACCAGTGGCCGAGCAGCGGAATGGCAGCACCGTAGTTTGAGTGGTGTTGTCATCCTGCCAGCAGCCAGGCTCGCTCGGCAGTTCCCCTGGGCTTATCGCATCTAGCTTATGCGGAACAAGCCTACCAGTTCCCCGTCCCACCACCGGTGTTAAAGAAGGTGATTAATTGATCCAGGCTGTCGGCCTGTTCGCCCAGTGATTCGCTTGCAGCGGCGGCCTCTTCAACCAGGGCAGCATTCTGCTGTGTCATTCCATCCATCTGGACAACGGCTTTATTCACTTCATCCAGTCCGGCGGCCTGCTCGGCGCTAGCCGCTGCAATTTCGGCGACAATGTCGGTTACCTTCTTGACGGAAGTGACAATCTCCTCGAGGGTTTCACCCGATTTGTTGACCAGTTTGGTACCCTCGTCAACCTTCCCGCTACTGTCTTCGATGAGCACCTTGATTTCCTTAGCGGCGGTTGCACTCCTGCCCGCGAGATTACGTACTTCACTGGCGACCACGGCGAATCCGCGCCCCTGATCACCAGCCCGGGCCGCCTCTACAGAAGCGTTAAGGGCCAGTAAATTGGTCTGGAATGCGATTTCGTCTATGGCTCCGATGATGTCTGTAATTTTATTACTGGACTCACTAATTTCAGCCATAGCGCGAATGGCATCGTTTACCTCTTCTCCGCCAGATCGAGCCGTTGCGCCCGCATTCTGCGCCAGGGTGTCAGCCTGCCTGGCATTGCCGGCGTTCTGCTGCACGGTAGCGGTCATTTCCTCCATAGCCGAGGAGGTTTGCTCCAGACTGGCCGCCTGGTTCTCGGTGCGCTGGCTCAAGTTGACATTGCCGGACGCAATTTCCGCAGTACCGGTTTTCACCGCGTAGGTCGCCTGCTTGATTTCTCCAACAACTTCGATGAGCCGATCATTGGTGGCATTGGCATCTGCTTTAAGTTTGTCATAGATGCCCTGGTAGCTTGCGTCGATGCGCTCAGTGAGGTCGCCCTGTGCCATGGCACTCAGCACGCGGGCAGTGTCGCTAATAATATTCTCGGTGGACTCCACCAGATTATTAATCCCGTCGCTCAAGCTGAGGAAGAACCCACTCTTGCCGGACAAATCAATTCGTTGATCCAATTCGCCGCGCTGGGCAGATTCGACAATAGACTGAATGTCGTGCTCAATAACCTGGGATAGCATCGCGACGGTCTCATTGGCGTCGTGCGTCAATACAGAAAAAGTCGCTTCAAACTCTGCACCCATGGTTTGGCTGAGATCTCCCTTTGAAAGGGCGGCAAATACTCTTCGGGTTTCGTCTACAACATCTTCGGTCTGTTTTGCTTTGACAAGAGCGTCGTCGATCTGCTGCTTCAGAGCATCGCGCATTTCAGTCAGCGAATCAGTTAGCTCGTCCAGTTCATTGTCGTAGCGATCGTCTACTTTTGCTTCCAGGTCTCCCGTTGCAATGCTGTGAGCAAACGTGAGGAGTGATTTAACCGGGCCTTGCAATTCGCGTCGGGTTACAGACCACATCATCCAGCAGGCGACAGCCACCATTAGTAGCAGAGCCCCTATAATTTCCATGGCGGTGATGAAGCCATTGGACACCTGCTCGTCGATGACCGTGTCGATTTGCAATACACCTCGGACGTCACCCATCTTCCAGCCTTTACGCGGCGTGTCCGGGTGGCTGTTATGACAGTCGACACAGCCCTGGGCCACCATTCGATCAGCCACTGCTACACGGACTACTTCTTTTTCATCGATATCCGCAGTCTCTACAAACACTTTATCCGGGTTTTCATTGAGATACTTCCACGCATCTTTACCAAAATCGTCCAGCTGACGTTTACTACGATTGGGAAAAGGGTAGGCACTGTACAAGGTCATGGCGGTTCCCTGATCAACCAGCAACTTACTCATGTCGTGGATGAGGGTGGCGGGCACGGGAATAGTACCTTCGACCCCCTTGTGCAGGTGGCTTGCCTTAACCGGTGATCCCTTGATCTTGTTGATGACATTACTTACGTAGTACTTGCGCAGTGTTTTAAACTGGGCGACAGTCTTCTGTGCTGCACCGGTTGCATCGTCCACCGCATTTTTCTTCAGAAGGCTCGGTATTCCAATTCCCAGTATGATAATACCGACTAGGAAAACCACCACCAGCGGTGCCATGAGTTTGAGAAAAAGGTTCTTTTCCTGGCCTGTGATTTTGGTATAGAGCGAGAGCAGCGCTTCCATTACTTATTCCTTTTGATAGTTCGCAGTCTATTCACCTGCTAATGGT
>JABHWT010000287.1 GCA_018657645.1 Halieaceae bacterium
AACGCTGGCGATATTCACCAGCGGGTTGCGACGGATCCGGCTCCAATGTGCCCCGGGTCTGCCGGTCTCGCAGGAACAGCGCCGCGCCATAGCCCGGCGTTTCCATAAGCCAGCAATTGGCCCGTTCAAACAGTGTCAGACCCGGTTCTCCGCAACGCGTTCGCGCGCCAAATCCCTCGGCGTGGTCGGTGATGGCAACAAAGTCCAACGGGCGTGATAGCTGCATTGTCTCACCGCCCGGGCTAAGCAGTGGTTCGCCCCGGGCAAAGCGGTAGGCGTCCTCGATTGTCGCGGTCGTACCAAACACAACCGCGTCCATGCTTTCTGTCGTGTGTACATGAAGTTCACCCCAGTACACGTTTTTCAGAGGATTATAGGGTTGGGGAACCAACTCGAGCGTTTGGGGAACCTCAATGCGACTGTCGTCCTGCTGGGCGTAGTCTTCGGCAGCGGTGGAAGGCAGAATCTGCTGCACCATGTCATAAAGTGGTTGTCCCACCCTGAACCACTGCACAAGGACAACCACTAAAACGAGGGCCGTAAACCCCAACAAAATTTTCTTCAGCACCGGCAATCCCTCTCCAAAAGACGAATGACGCAGTATATGACATTTACAGGGCTATCTGCCTAATAGAAACCGTGGTCTGTCCCGCGTTTCCCATGGGTCAAAATTCTATGGCACTATATAGCACGCAGACTCCCCAGCGCTGCAATATAAATAGATTCCTGTTACCAGCAAAGGTATTCCACGATGACCAAGAAAACCCGTCGATTCAATGCCTTTGGTAAAAGCATCCTTGTTCTACTGCTGATATTGGGATGCAGTGTTGTGGGTTTTGCTGCAGAAGTGACCTTCAAAGGCCCCTACGACGACGAGACCGTGCAGCAACGTGATGCGCGCATGGCCTGGTGGCGTGAAGCCCGCTTCGGGTTATTTATCCACTGGGGTGTCTACGCCGTGCCGGCGGGGACTCACAAGGGCGAGCAGATAGAGAATATCGGCGAATGGATCATGCACTATGGACAGATCCCGGTAGCGGAGTATCAGCAGTACGCAAAGCAATTCAACCCGGAGAAGTACGACCCCGAAGCCTGGGTGCGCATGGCCAAGGACGCCGGGATGAAGTACATCGTCATCACGGCAAAGCACCATGACGGTTTTGCCCTGTTCGATACCGCGGCCAGTGACTGGAATATCGTGGAGGCGACGCCCTATGGCAAAGATGTTCTAAAACCCCTGGCCGAAGCCGCCCGGAAACACGGCATCAAGCTTGGGTTTTACTACTCCCAGGCCCAGGACTGGATCCATCCTGGGGGCTCAACCTGGGAAGGGCGGTGGGACCCGGCCCAGGAAGGGAGTATGGACGACTATCTTCGCGATATTGCTGTGCCCCAGGTCAGGGAACTGTTTAGCAATTATGGCGAGGTATCGATTCTGTGGTGGGACACGCCGATCGACATGACGCCGGAGCGGGCCGCCATGTTTGACGGCCTGGTTGATCTCCAGCCCGGAATCATCGTCAATAACCGCTTGCTATATGGTGTGGACGGCGATCTGCGAACCCCAGAGCAACATATTCCGGCGACCGGGCTGGACTATGACTGGGAAGCCTGCCAGACAATGAACACCACCTGGGGTTACAAGTCCTACGATGATGAATGGAAATCCAGTGAACAGCTGATTCGAAACCTGGTCGACGTCGCCAGCAAGGGCGGCAATTACCTGTTGAATGTCGGGCCGATGGCCAATGGCGAGATTCCACAGGCGAGTATCGAGCGGCTGAAAGACGTCGGTGAATGGATGAGAGTGAATTCTGCATCGATCCATGGCACCACCGCCAGCCCTTTTGTGCGTTTGAAGTGGGGGCGGGCGACCAAGAAGGAATACCCCAATGCGACTGAGCTGTTCTTGCACGTGTTCGACTGGCCCGAGGATGGCTTGCTTGTGGTGGACGGCCTGCGCGGCGAGGTGAGCGGCGCCTACTTTATGGCAGACTTCCAGCAACAGATTCAAATCGACAAAACACAAGCAGGTGTCGTACTGCAGCTCCCGGACAGGCCCCTTGACGAAATTGACACGGTCATCGTGCTGAAAATCACCGGCAAGCTCGACGTGGAACGGATACTTCCCGGACAGGGCAGGGACGGTGTCCTGGTGCTGGCAGTGAATGACGCGAATATCCATAACCCCGGCTATGGCGGTAAATTGGAACGGAGGCAGGACGGCAATTCTGCTTCCTACCTGGACGGGTGGACGGATTACCGCAGCCGCGTGGACTGGCTGGTAAGGATCGATAAGCCCGGTACCTTCGATGTTTACGCAGAGGTCGCCGCGGCGGAGCCTGCCGGTTTCCTGTTGCTGGCGAACGACGGGCAAAAACCTCTCACCGTAAAATCCACCGGCGCCCTGCAAACTTTTCAATCCCAGCGCATCGGCCAATTGACCTTACCCGAAGGGGAATCCGCGATCAGGATTCATCCGCAGGAGTCACTCTGGAACCCTATCATGCTTCGCTCGGTGACCCTGAAGCCGGTGGGGCAGAGTCCTCCATGATCTGGAGGGTAAAGAGTCAGAGGTTCTGGGGTCAGGTTTTACATCTGACATTCATCACTCATATCTTGTATGAATAAGCACCAGGATGACGGGCGTAAACGCATGATCTACCCTGGATAACCAGATGTCCTCATATGGCACAATAGTCTATAAATATAGGGATTAAACACGGTTTTTGTGCCCTGTATAAGCTATAATTAGTTATACAAAAAGCCAGTTATTGGAGCCTCTCATGACTGCTGCACTTCCCGCTGAAATCTTCCCCAAGGACATCGATTCCCTTGGCAATGAAATCACCCTGTTAGCTGGTCAAATCAATGCCGCCAACTACCGTTTTCTCAAACTGATTGCCGAATTTGATCGTCGTTCCGGCTGGAACTGTGACGGTACGGTGCGCAACTGTGCCCACTGGCTCAATTGGAAATGCGGTATTGATAAGGGGGCAGCGCGGGAGAAAATTCGTGTTGCCCGCCGTCTCGATGAACTGCCAATGATCAATGCAGCCTTCGCTGCCGGTGAAGTCAGTTATTCCAAAGTGCGTGCCATGACCCGCGTGGCCACCAATGAGAATGAACAATACTTACTGAACATTGCCCACTACGGCACCGCCAGCCATGTGGAATTGGTAGTAAGGAAGTTTCAGCGGGTACGGCGTCAATGTGCCGATGACAATGACGCGCTGCAACAGGCAGAGAGAGAACTGCGCTACTACCAGGATGACGATGGCATGTGGGTGATTAGTGCGCGATTGCCTGCAGAGGAGGGGGAACTGCTGGTTAAGGCCATTGAAACCGTTGTTCAGGGTGATCTGAAAAAGGAGGACTATAAACGTATTGGCGAAAAGGCGGAAGATGCTGAGCAGGGGTGTAACTGTAATACAAAGTGCGTTTCAGAAACGTTTCCGCGGAAACCTCAAGTTTCCGATGAAACGCTCGATCCTGCCGCCACACCAACAACAATCCCGCAGCACCGTGCTGATGCCATAGCGCGCCTGGCAGAGCATTTCATTGCTACAGCGGGTGAAAATGATGAATTGGCCACACTTAAAGGTGCAGACCGTTGCCAGGTTGTGCTGCAGCTAACACTGGATGATCTCAAAGGCGGAGAATCACCCCCGATGCACCCCTCAACACTCAAGCGTCTTAGCTGCGATGCCAGTGTGGTTACCGCCATTGAAGACAGTATGGGCAATTTGCTGAATATGGGCCGCAAAACCCGCACCGTGCCGCCCGCGATGCGCCGGGCTTTGCTACGACGCGATGAAACCTGCCGCTTCCCCGGCTGCTGTGAGTCGCGCTATGTCGATGCTCACCATGTGCAACACTGGTCAGATGGCGGCGAAACCTGCCTGGAGAATTTGGTGACCCTATGCAAATTCCATCACCGGGCCTTACACAACGGCAGTTTCAGTATTGCGGTTACCGGCGATGGCGAAAGCACCGGCTTTGGGTTTCTCGATCAGGAGGGTATGGAATTACCGCGCACCTACCCCGATGCGTGTTGCGGCGAAGAAGCATTGGATAGCCTCAGGGAAGAAGTGCTGGCCGACGCTCACATTGACGCCAACACTGCCGTTACTCACTGGGCCGGAGAATGCCTGGATTACGACATGGCTATGGATGGTTTGCTGCAGCGCGAACATTGTGGACAACTGGGGGCAGAGCGGGATTGAACTGGTCTGGAAATACTGTTGGCCCCAGGTGTAGACGGGGACAGACCACGGTTTCCAATTTGCCTGTTGAATAAACCGTGGTACATGCCCGATTGTTATGCTGGCAAACTCAATAGTAGTTATTGTACGCAGAGGCAAACTGCTCCCAGTACGGGGGTTCAGCATTCGCTTTGGCATCTACCGCCACATGCACCACCGCTGGCTTTCCAGCCGCCCAGGCCCTGGCCATTGCCGGGGCAATCTCTTCCGTGCGCTCACAGTACTCCCCGTGCGCACCGAAACCCTCTGCAACCTTGTCATAGCGAACATTGCCCCACTTCACACCGACATCATTGCCTTCCCCAAACTGGACCCTGAAGCCGATGTGCTCCATCCCCCAGGCGCTGTCTGAATTAACCACGCAGACAATAGGTAGCCCCAGACGCACCGCGGTCTCCAACTCGGAG
>JABHWT010000281.1 GCA_018657645.1 Halieaceae bacterium
ATCGCCCGTTAGGGGCGCTCCTGTGCCAGAAACCGCGTGACAGGCCTTACAACTCCTGTCATAGACCGACGCCAGCGCCGAATCAGAGGGTGTTAAAATCTTCGCCTGTGCAGCCAAAGCCATTTCATCCAGTGCACCACCAGCACCACCTTCTCCACAGGCCACCAAAAGAAAGCTCAAGCCCGCCGCCAAAATCGTCGGTTTGCAACAATGTACACTCACCTCATTCACTCCTTATCGACAAAAAAGCGGGCTCCCCGCTGTAGACTATACAGTGCGCTATAGTATCGTACTTTGCCAGGGCAGGCGTCCGCACAATTTTGCTCGTACAGTGCAGGGCATTTTGTGAAGGTGGTTAATACCCAACAGCCAGGGCAGCTAACGCAGTGCTCTACCGGGGGTAAGGTCCCGCCTTTCTTTAAAAATCCGTATCCGGGTTGAGACCGAAGCGATCAATCATGTACTGATAGTAGAGTCCATCTTTCAGGAACAGCTTGAATACCTCGTGCACCAGGCAAATCAACTTGTCGATAGCATAATCGTAATCACCATTTTTCACCTTCGTGCTCAGTGACATATTTCCCGCCCTGAGAATGGGTTTTATCTCTACTCTGGCCCTGTCGATACGCCGGTGTGCGGGAATGCTCTCACTGTGACAGCGTTTAACAAAAGCTCTAAAATCCCTGTCCAGATCAGACGCTTTTTCTACACCAGGGAGCACGACTGGCATGCGTAGAGCCTGTTTGGAACTATCCACAAAAACCTCAAACACAGTGTCGTGATGCCAGCCGATGCTGAAGTGCGCCAGTCCTTTCTTGTCATCAAGGCGACTGAATCTGTTGAAAAAGCCGCGTTGGGCGCAGCCCTGTAGATAGTCCTCCACAGAGGCTGTCGCCCTTGCTCTTGCCCCCATATTCATAGGTCCATTACCTTAGTGCGCTACTGCCGCACGGCCGGGCTCAACCCCCTGCGGTGCACCCGGTGGATAGGCCCTGGCCGACGTGAACTCTTTAATGCCCTGGCAGTTAATCACGGTGGAGGCGCCTTCGCTGGAGGCCAGCTTGTAACTTCTGGCAAGAGCATCGGTAAACTGCTCGGGGGTTTGCACGTATTCGCCCCGCACACCCAAACCCTCTGCAATTTTGTCATAGCGCAGATGCTCCTGAAACAGGTACATATGCATGGCTTGCGGATGTCGGGCAGCGCTGCCAAATACACCCCAGGCGTTATTGTTATAGACAATTACAATCATTGGAATCCGATACTTGTTCGCGGTATCCATTTCAAAGAGACTATAGGCCGTTCCCGCATCACTGGTTACACATAATACAGGGGCGCCCTTGTAGGGTGCCTGGGGACCCACTCCGCTTTGCACCGCCGCTCCAGCACCCACCGCCATGCCAATATCCGGCCCTATAGCGCCGTATTGATAAGGTGCAGCGATCAACTGACCGGGGCGATAGCCCGCTGCCCAGCGCCCCATAAATTTACCGGTGGTAAAGCCACCGGTTGTTAATACGGTTTGTCTTGGGTCTATCTCGCCCTTGTGAAAGAACTGATGCACACCCTGGCCAATCACGGCGGGGTGCAGGTAGCCGGTTTGTTGAGAGTACTTCATTCCCAATTGGTAGAGTTTGTCATTTTGCTTATCAAAGGCCTCCCTCGAAGCGGCGAGTTCCGAAACCCACTGGGGTCGTTTCTTTCTAGGCAGCGTGTCGGCTAATGCCTCCAGGAACATCCTTTCGTCGCTCACAATTCCCAGGTCAACGGGCCAGTTGCGCCCCAGGTCTTCCTGCTCCGGATGGACTCGTATGACTTTGGCACCGGGGCCGAAAGCATACTCGCCCCGCGGCGGCATGCAGTATTGCCCGATGAAGATCACCAGGTCTGCACTCATAAGCGCCGTGTTAGCAGTATTGGCCTGCATTTTATGATCATCTGGCACATGTCCACGACTGGGGCCGGTGGCGACCATGGCAATTTCGTTGCGCTTTACGACGCTCTCCGGCAGTGGGTGGAGAAATTCGATATTTTGAGAGCGGCAAATCTCTCTATACCTACATCGACTACGATGCTGGCTATCAGGAATTAAACACATTTATGCTAATCGGAAGCATAACCAATAGCAGTGGGACCGTGTTTGGCGCAACGGTGGACTACCGATTGAGCCCGATCCTTACCACTCGCAATGCACTAATCGGACAACCAGTTGACTCCATAGACGCCTTGTCAGAACTGTATTCCATGTCCGATATTAGACAATTTGCTCAGGACCGAACGGCGCAGAGTCGGTACGTCACGCTCAGTGTGACCCAACCGATGAATGACAACTATCAGTTATACAGCGCAATCTCTCAGAGTGATTACGGTAGTACCGAAACCTCCGGCGGTATCGAGGGCTATGAGGGTACAGGCAGCGAGTATAATTACGAATTACAATTGATCGGCCAGAACGTGTTTACAGAAAATGACAGCCATATTTTTAGCCTGCGCCACTTCGATGGAAGCACGACAGATAGAACGGCCTTTGGCGTAAGCGCCCGCTATAGACTGGGCACAGCGTGGCAGATTCAGCCTAAAATCTGGGTGGAGTATCGAGAGAACGCCCGGGATGATAGCGAACAGTGGAGTGTTAGACCGTCCTTGCGGTTGCAATACCGCTGGAATCGCCGCTACCATTTCGAACTGGAATTTGGCTATGACTGGTCTGATCGCGATATTCCGTTGTACGGGAATGAGGTTGTAGGGAGTAGTTACTTTCTTCTCAGCTATCGCATAGATTTCAATTAGATTGCAACCATCGGAGCAGCCAATCCGGGTCGGACTACGTGACCGAGTGCGCCCCGCCTATTGGTAGCGCATTAGCATCGCATAGCCACCGTCTTCAGACAGTTCCAGGTCAGCACCCATCGGCAGGACGGCTGTATGCCCCGAACCTGGGGCGACGTCGATGGCATTACCGTCCACGTCCTCCATATCTGCGACTTTGAGGCGCTGATTGCCCCGGGGCGTAATCAGTTCAAGCTCATCGCCCACTTCAAAGCGATTTTTTACATCGACAGTTAATTTCGCCTTCGTTGAATCCCAGGCCAGAGCCTCGCCCACAAATTGCTGCCGGGAACTGGAGTAACCAATATCGTAGTTTTGATACGCATCTGGGACATGCCGACGGTAAAAACCCTCGGTGTACCCCCGGTTAGCCAGATGCTCCAACTGGCCCATTAGGCCCATATCAAATGCCCTGCCTGCCTCCGCGTCGTCGATTGCTCTGCGGTAAACCTGTGCTGTGCGCCCCACATAATAGTGCGATTTAGTGCGGCCTTCGATTTTAAGTGAGTGAATGCCCATGTCGACCAGGCTCTTTACATGCTGCACGGCCCGCAGGTCCTTGGAGTTCATGATATACGTGCCGTGCTCGTCTTCATAAGCGGGCATTAATTCTCCTGGGCGATTTTTCTCCTGCAACAGTACGGGGTCTACCTCTTGCGCTCCCTGGCTCGCTTCATCGATGGCGATCAGGTCCCCCGTGTTGTTCTCCTGGGCCGCGTGTACATTGTACTCCCACCGGCAGGAGTTGGTGCAGGCACCCTGATTGGAATCCCTGTGAGTCATATAGCCAGAGAGTAGGCAGCGACCTGAATAGGCAATACACAGCGCACCGTGAACAAACACCTCAAGTTCCAGTTCAGGACATTGCTGGCGAATCTCTCCGATCTCCTGAATGGAGAGTTCTCGCGACAATATAACCCGGTCTACACCCTGCTGCCCCCAGAATCGGACTGTGGCCCAGTTGACTGCATTGGCCTGGACCGACAAATGCACACTTTGGTCAGGCCAGCGCTCTCTGACCAACATGATCAGGCCTGGGTCTGACATGATCAGCGCATCTGGGGCCATTTCGATCACCGGCTCTAAATCACGCAGGTAGCTGCGCACCTTGTCATTATGGGGAGAGATGTTGCTCGCCAGATAAAATAGTTTGCTCTGCGCATGGGCCTCTTCGATTGCGCTGGCCAAATTTTCCAGTCGGTTAAATTCGTTATTGCGCACTCGAAGGCTGTAGCGAGGCTGGCCCGCATAGACAGCATCTGCCCCGTACGCAAAGGCGTAGCGCATGCTTTTAAGAGTGCCTGCCGGCGATAGTAATTCAGTGCTCACAGTGCATTATTCGCTGCCGGGAACAGACCTGTCAATCTTCTCTGTAAATTTATGTTGCAGATCATCACGGCTGCATTTGCCGGCGCGTTCAGACATTGACGCCATGCGCTTTACCGGCCGACCCATACCGCTATGCCAGTCTGCACAGATATTAGTCCACTAGTTTTATCGGATGGTCCACAATAGTTGCGCCACACCAAAGCCCCGTGTTAACTTTCTAGCCCCCATGCCGGAATAGCTCAGCTCGGTAGAGCAGCGCATTCGTAATGCGTTGGTCGGAGGTTCAAATCCTCTTTCCGGCACCAATAAATTGTGCGATTTTGACACTCAGACAACGCTACACAGCCCGCACGAGGTAGCACGACCCTGCCTTGTTAGTGCGAAAATCAAAGATCACCAAGATCAGGGAAGACGATATGAAAAATAGTAGCTTTAACATAATAGTGGGCGCATTACTCTCCTTGTATGCTACAAATTTGCTCGCGCAATCAGGAAACACTTCATATGGCTTAGGCGCGTTAAAGCTTAATGCAAGCGGTGACTCCAATTCGGCATTTGGCAATGATGCACTCGGTCAGAATACAACCGCTAGTGATAACACAGCCTATGGGTTCGGTGCGCTACGCCTAAATTCAAGTGGGGATGGAAACACTGCAGGCGGCGCGTATTCACTGTTTTATAACACTACAGGTTGGGGGAATACAGCTACTGGGGCCAATACCTTATACAATAACGAAACCGGTGAGAGAAACACGGCAACGGGTTCTGGGGCATTATATTATAATACGAGCGGAAACCTGAACACGGCGCATGGATTCGCCGCACTACAGTCTAACACTTCAGGGAATGAGAATACTTCCATCGGTGCATTCTCACTACACGACAACACAACGGGCAGCTCCAATACAGCTAGTGGGCACAATGCCTTGACCTATAACACGACCGGCACAAATAACACTGCGAGCGGTGCATATTCAATGTACTTTAATACTACGGGCCGCTATAACACAGCCAGCGGCTCGGAGTCGTTGTACGACAACACAACAGGTAATCACAACACCGCTAGCGGGTACCTTTCACTGACCTACAACACGACCGGTAATCATAACACTGCCACCGGCGCAGATTCACTGCATAGCAATATAACCGGAGCGTCTAATACTGCGACCGGTTCAGAGTCACTGTATAGCAATACAACCGGAGCATCTAACACTGCGACCGGTTCAGAGTCACTCTATAGCAACACCACCGGAAGCTATAACTCGGCAAGCGGGTTCGCTGCATTGTTTTCCAATACCACTGGTGAAGGTAACACTGCATCAGGTTATTTGGCACTGCGTTCCAACAAGACCGGGGACCGCAACACCGCAACTGGTTTTGGTGCGTTACATGACAATACCAGTGGCGGCAGCAATACAGCTACCGGCCATAGTGCCCTTGCCAACAACAAGTGGGGCAGCAGTAATACTGCAAATGGTTATGCCTCTCTTCTGAATAATATAACAGGTGTTCAGAACACGGCAACCGGATATTGGGCGTTGAATAAGACCACCAGCGGTAAGAGAAACACTGCACTTGGGCATACCGCGGGGTACTCCAATCTATCGGGGCAAGGCAATGTATTTCTTGGATATCAGGCAGGCTATGGCGAACTGGGCCACAATAATCTGTATATCTCCAATAATTCGGTAACGCCTTTGCTCTACGGGCGATTCAGCAGAACAGCGGCCTACAACAAGCTGGGCATTGGTACCAATGTAGTTCCATCGAGTGACGCTATAACCGTTTGGAATGGCGCACGCCTCACCAAGGCTGGTGTCTGGTCTAATGCATCATCGAGAAGCCTGAAAGATAATATTCGATCACTCAGTGCTGACGATGCCAACGCTGCACTTGCTGCACTAGAACCAGTACGCTACGTGTATAAGAATTCCCGCGATGAAGAGTACATGGGATTTATCGCGGAGGATGTGCCGGACCTTGTTGCCACCAATGACCGCAAGTCGTTAGCGGCCATGGATATTGTGGCTGTGTTAACAAAGGTTGTGCAGGCACAGAACGGCAAGCTCTCCAGGCAGAATAAAAAGATAGCTGAAAAGGACGCCGAAATAGCGAACCTTAGGGCTCGGCAGGACGAACTGGCAAGTCGCGTGGATCTGTTAATGCAAACACTTGCGCCTGAAGTGTTGGCAATGAATTAGCAATATGGCCACCATGTCGCCTTCCCAAGCAGCATATCGGCAATAATATTGCACGACACCTTGTTGCTGTCGCCGTAGACACTGGCGGATCTTTGATAGGGTATTACGATGCGTCATTGGAAATCGACTATTTGGGCGAACCATTTAAAATCAATCAGCTTCATCCAGAGCACGGCGAATAGCGAAGGCGAGTGTGGATTGATTGTAGGGTTTAGGTAATCGATTCTCACCCAATCTCACAACAAATTCGGCCCTGCTTCCGGTCAGAGCTTCCCGTTTTTTAATATAACCGCTAGTCAATAGTATGGCGCACTTCGGATACTTGCTCCGAACAATTTCTGCCAATTGATAGCCATCCATACCTCCGGCCATAATAATATCTGAAAAAAGCAAATCAATAGAGCTGTGTTCATCCATCACCTCTAAAGCCTTGCTGGCATCTGATGCCTTTAGTACAGAATAACCGAGATTACTGAGGTAGGCCGCTGCGACGTCCAGTAGGCTCTCCTCATCATCGACGACCAAAATAGTCTCTGTGCCCCTGGGTATCTCTGCAAGTACATTCTCCGTGCGAAAATCTGTTTGGGCACTGTCCTCCAATCTTGGGAGGAAGATATGGAATGTGGTGCCTTTACCCAGTTCTGAATCGACTTGAATATGTCCACCTGAACGTTGGACAAAACCATAAACCATACTAAGGCCAAGTCCGGTTCCCTTGCCTTCTTCCTTTGTTGTAAAGAATGGTTCCAGAGCTTTATCTCTCACTTCGGCCGTCATTCCTGTTCCGCTATCGCTCACCGATATCACGATAAAACTACGGCTCGTGGCATTCGGGTTGTGTCTGATTTCACTGTCATCGAGCACTTTGTTTGTCGTTTTAACAATCAAGGTTCCCCCATCTGGCATGGCGTCTTTTGCATTGAGAGACAGGTTTAGTATGGTATCTTCAAGATCTCCAGCTGCGATATCAACCGGCCACAACCCGTCCCAATAGTGCGTTTCAAAAGAGACGGACGCTGTTAGCGACCTGGCAATCATATCACTAATACCCTCGATGACCTTATTCACGTTTGTTCGCTTGGTCTCCTTGTTTTGATGTCTTGAAAAGCCAAGAAGTCGGCCGGTTAAATCAGCGCCGCGTGACGCTCCCTTGAGTGCGTTATCAATATGTACCAGGGCCTCATCATGACCAGGCAGGCCTATTTTAAGAAGCTCAAGGTTGCCCATCACCACACCTAGTATGTTGTTAAAATCGTGAGCAACTCCTCCAGTGAGCTCACCAATAGCCTCCATTTTTTGTGCCCGGCGTAACGCCACCTCAGTGGTGTGTTTTTCAGTCACGTCATCCAGCCTAACTACCGCCCCCTCAACATCTTTCCCCTCATCGTCCATTAGTGGGTAAACGGTTATATCCTCGTATAGGACCTCCTCATCTTTCATATATAGTCGTCCGGCAACTATTCGTCTCTGACCCGACTTAATTGCTTCAAATACCAGTCTCATGTCTTGGGAAAGCCTGGAAAAAGACTGATCCAGAAGCTGGCCAAGCGCATCATTTTCGCTGACTCCGGTCGCCTCCTCTGCCCCTTTGTTCCACTGAGTTACCTTGCCATCAAGATCCACTCCAACAATTACTGACGGCATGGAGTTGATGATTTTTGAAAGATAGTTGCGCAGGTGAATAAGCGCGTTCTCAGCCTCATGACGCACAACTATTTCTCGCTGGAGCTTTTCGTTAAACACTCTATTTGCCTCAATTTCGACGCTTAGATTCTGGCGCATTGTGTTAATTTCAGAAACCAGAATACCGAACTCATCCACCTCGCTTCTTCTTTTAAAAGGCCCACGCCCTTTATCAAGTTTTAATGGAACAGCAGGTGATTTGGTGGAGGTTTCTGAAATAAAAGCTCGAATCTTTTCAATATGCCGCGTCACTAACATATGAAACAAAAATATAATAAACAGTGCAACGCCCAGCGTCTTGACACTCTGCGCTATTAGAATAACAAAAACCTTGTCGCGCAATCTTTGAAGGATATGTGCAGTCGTCATTGCCACTTTCAAAGAGCCTGCCACCTCCCTCTCAGCTCCTCTATTTGAGAAATCATACTCCCGCATAATCATCTGCTCAGGAGCGCCCAGCGCTCCTTTCTTAATGGGGGTAGCGCGGAACTCGTTTAGTTCAAGGTAGACAATATCAGGCAGGTTCATTATTTCTGTGAGTTCAGTGGATATCACTGCCTTGTCTAGATTCCAGATACCATTAACCAATGAATCTATATGGCTGCGATCAATCAAATTCAAAGTTGTTTCTATATCTTTCAGGTCATTCCTGTAATCCATATACAGCTGCAGCCCCGTACTCAGCACTGTAAACAGACCGCTGAAGAGCATGACATAAAGGGTAACCTTCCGGGCAATTGACATACTTTGCTTAATCCACAATTGTCACGTCAGTGAAAGTCCGCCGCGCAACGACAAGTAACAAGACCTAACTACTCCCCAGGGTTGTTAACCAACTCGCTGGGGGTTTGATCCATAATATGTTTCATGAAAACTTCACGATACTGCTTATTCTGGCCATTCCATCTTTCTACAACAGCAAGATGCTCCATCAAGACATCACTGGTCAGAATTTTATTGATTTGCTCCATGACTCGTCTGCCAAAGGCATTATTAAAACAATGAGAATGCATGCTGGTATACATCGTCATTTCCTCAATATTGTAAAACTGGTACTTATTGGGAATGCCTTTTATTTCGGCGTCAAATATTGCCTGAGAAGGAAATCCAAAAAAATAGTCAAGTCGGTTTCTATCCAGCATTTCGAGGTTAAATTCAACTGCACTTCGCGATGAAAAATGAACATTCTCATGCCCTCGATATTGCTCAAGTAATTCGTGGACTCTTTTTGTATAGGACATATCTTCCAAATAGCCCAGTACTATCCCCGGATTTTCAAGCAGCTTGGCCAGGGAGAGGACATCACCGGGCTTTCCAAATAAGTGTTGTTTGGATTTTAAGGTAAAAATTCCCGTAGGAGGCGCAAGCGAAACTGGCCGGCTATGTACTCTGAAAGACCTGCTTCCCGGTACAATCCAGGCCCAGGCAACACAGACATTTTCTTCACGGATAAGAAGGTTATACCTTCGGGTATTACTGACCACGTTTTCATGATGGTATTGAGGTAGCGCCTGCTGTAAGGTCTTGGTAAGGGAGTCGGCAATACCCTGCCCTTTGAACCTCCCTTTAGTAATGAAATTTGGGCTTTGCTCCCAACCCAGCCAGCGGATGGTTTCTTTTTCCAGAGCCAAGGCATATTCGGAGAGTAATCCAATGCCAAGCATCAGACCCAACAGGATAGTTCGCGACAAAAAACCCACTTCCATACTCTCCTAAGGCGCCGGTGTACGGTGTGCTCTAGCTTAGCCAAACAGCATGTTAGCTATAATGTTTCGCTGCACCTCATTCGTTCCACCATAGATGCTGGCAGACCTTCGATATAGAAAATCTGACACGACGCCGGCGGCAAATTCGGGACCAGATGCATCTTCTGGCCATGGACCGAGGCAGTCGCTCTCGGCATACAATGGAATGCCATAGGTGCCCAATGCCTCTACCATTAACTTCCCAAACTTCTGCGTCAACTCGGTACCACAAACCTTTAAGATTGAAGACGTCGGTACAGCCGTGTTTGACTCGCCAGACTCCTCTTCGGCAATCACACGAAAAACGCTCGCTTCCTGGGCCAAAAGTTCGACCTCCAGCTGCGCTAGTTTATTATCAAACAGTATGTCATGGGGCATTACAGGCCCCTGCTCCAGAATGTGCCTGCGAATCGTCTTTAGCCTGGTCATGGCCATTCGGCAGCGAGAAATATCCGCCGAGAAAGAACGCTCCAGGGTAAGCAGGTGCTTTGCATAGGTCCACCCCTTCCCCTCTTCACCGACCAGGTTCCCCACTGGCACGCGCACATCCTCAAAAAATACTTCATTTAGAATGTGGGCATTGTCGATTGAGTAAATTGGTTTGACGGTAATTCCAGGCGTTTTGCTGTCCACCAGCAAAAATGAAATACCGCGCTGACGTTTGGCGGAAGTATCGGTCCTGACAAGCAAAAACAACCACTCCGATTTGTGGGCATCGGAGGTCCATGTTTTCTGACCGTTGACAATGTACTCATCCCCGCACTTTAAAGCCCGGGTTTTCAATGCGACCAGATCTGACCCTGCATTAGGCTCGGAAAAACCCTGTGCCCACATGTGTTGTGCTGAACGGATAGGCGGCAAAAAGTACGCTTTCTGTGCGCTGGAACCAAAGGTATAGATCACGGGGCCTACAAGATGAAGTCCCTGGGGAGACAAGGGGGGAGCGCCACCCATAAAGCACTCGTACTCGAAGAAATGCAGCTGTCGAGTGGTCCAGCCCGGTCCCCCATGTTCTCGAGGCCAATTCGGGACAGACCATCCTCGCGCATTAAGTGCCTGGGTCCAGAACACCACATCTTCTTTGGTCGCGTGATAGCCTCGCTTGTTGCGCTCGGCCATTTCTGCAGGGATCGTATCACTAATAAACCGGCGGATGTGCTGGCAAAATTCTTCGTCTCCCTCTGGAATCTCAGCAGCCATTTGTTCTTAACCCCTCCCGACTCACGTCCGACCACATTATGGTGTTGGAAATTCAAGTCAAAAGCATGATAGTGTAAGTTAACTACGTTATCAATGTGACCCAACCATTTGCGAGCCGGGGAACCAAGCCATGCAGTACACCGATTATGAAACTTTAAACCTGAAGCGAACCGGGAAAATTCTGACAGTAACGCTTAATCGGCCGGAGCAGTACAATGCGGCAAATGCCCTGATGCACCAGGAACTGGTGCGTGTTTTCCAGGAGATCAACCACGACGTCGACACCCATGTTGTCGTGCTGACAGGTGCAGGCAAGGCTTTTTCGGCGGGCGGCGACATCAAGGCTATGTTGAAGTCTCTGGATGACCATCAGAGATGGGCCGAGAGCATGCGAGAGGCTCGCGATCTGCTCTACGCTATTGTAGATCTCGACCGCCCCATCATCGCCAGAATAAACGGTCATGCAGTGGGTGTGGGAGCAACCATCGCTCTGTTTTGCGACATCACATTCGCTGTCGAAAGTGCACTCATCGGCGACCCTCACGTCAAGGTTGGGCTTACTGCCGGCGATGGCGGCGCACTGATATGGCCATTGCTTATTGGCCATGCCAGGGCCAAACGGTTACTGCTTACCGGAGACACTGTCAGCGCTGCCCAGGCTGCCGAATTGGGACTGATAACAGAAGCTGTACCCTCTCTGGAGGAATTGGACACCAAAGTGGACGCAGTAGCGGAGCAACTGGCAGCGGGAGCATCAGTGGCAATTCGAACGACCAAGCGAGCGGCGAATATGTTGTTGCGCCAACAACTGGATGCAGTGATAGATGGACACCTGGGCCTGGAGACCCTCTCTCACCTCACCAACGACCGAAGGGAGGCCGCCTATGCATTCCGAGACAAGCGCAAGCCCGTGTTCACGGGAACATAAGAATTCCAACATATATAACTATGTTGAAAATTTCGATCAATACAGTTATGGTCTTTGGCGTCGCACCTATTTGCATAATATCGGTATACCACTGAGTTAAACAGCCCGCGGCCCTGGACGCCATACATCAATATGCAAATCATCCAGTCCTCTTTAAACGACGAATTCCGCGACAAAGTACGGGCTTGGCTGCATTCGAATGTCCCCAAAGAGCAACGACCGAAACGGGGTCGGGCCATGCGGGAATTTGATACACAGTGGCAACGCACACAGTTTGAAGCTGGCTGGGCTGGTCTCGCCTGGCCCAGAGAGTACGGGGGCCAGGGGTTCTCGCTTATTCAGCAAATGATCTGGATGCAGGAGTACGCTTTGGCTGGAGCCCCTGCCGGCGGTGCAATGTTCGTCGCAACAACACATGCGGGTCCGACGCTGATAACCCACGGCACCGAAGCACAAAAAGCGTTTCACTTACCCAAAATACTAAGCGGAGAGTCCGTCTGGTGCCAGGGCTTTTCAGAACCCGGGGCCGGGTCCGACCTGGCCGGTCTGAGCACCAAAGCGCAGATTGATGGTGAATACCTGGTTATAAATGGTTCAAAAATATGGACCAGTTACGCTAAAGTCGCCGACTATCAGGAGCTCCTGGTACGCACTGATCCCCAGTCGAGCAGGCACAAGGGAATATCATGGGTGATTTGCGACATGCATGCACCCGGTATTAGTGTGCGCCCCATTATGTCCATGTCCGGGTTGGATACGTTTTGTGAGGTTTTTTACGACGACGTACGCATCCCCCTGGACCGGGTTGTCGGAGAACTCAACAATGGCTGGCGTATTGCCATGACCACACTTGGGTTTGAACGGGGAACCGCGACAATCGCTCATCAGATAGAATTGTCCCGCACCGTCGACGCACTCCTTGAAATAGCAAAAAAAGCCGACTCGTCAGGCACCGGCGAGACGCCTATTGATGACACATCGGTTGCAGCTGAGCTAGCTGTACTTCGAGCTGAGGTAGCCACCCTGCGTTCTATGACATCGTTAACTATCTCGCGCAATCTGCATCAGGACGTTCCGGGACCGGAGGGGGCAATTGTCGCATTGTTCTTTTGTGAGCTGGCCCGACGTGTCTATGCCATGGCCATTACACTGCTGGGACCTATAGGCCTGGAACGCGACACCAATGGACGCGACTGGCCACTGGAATATCTGGAGGCTTATAAATGGGCAATCGGTGGCGGCACCTCGGAAATCAGACGTAACCTGATAGCCGAGCGCGTGCTTGGCCTGCCTAAATAGGATTCTCGATATGATCATCGACCTGTCACCGACTGAAGATCAGGCAATGATTCGGACCAGTGTAGCTGACCTGCTGGACAGTGTACTGCCACTGGACAGACTTCTTAAGGACCACAATCACCTAGCCAGCGCAGAGCTATCCTCCTGGTCCAGCTTTGCCGATCAGGGTTTATTTGGCCTGGCCATCGACACCGAAAGTGGCGGCACCGGCTACTCCATCGCAGAACAAGTCGTGGTCTGCAACGAGTTTGGCCGCCACCTGGTCTCCCCTATAACGATGGCGACAATGTTGGCCACCCAGCTGGCCGTACGCGCGGGGCTAACCGACGTTGTCCGGTCATTAATTGGCGGTGACAAACGCGCCGCCTTTGCCAATCCAGTAGCTAACATAGATTACAACGCAGGCGGGACTGCGGAAGTTCAGGTGATAGATGGAACCGGCGCCGATTACATCATCCTGATCGACGAAGAACGGGCACTGCTTTTCAATGGCAACGCGTGCGAATTTCTGCGTTCTGTACCAGCCATTGACGAAACTATCAACATAGACCGGCTCGGGTTGCCTCTCGATCAGACGCTTGTTCATTCAAAAGATGACCTGTCGACATGCCGTCACCACACGCTTATGCTGGCGGCCTATTTGTTAGGCATGGCCGAGGTCACCCGAAACATGGCTGTGGACTACGCCAGGATACGGGAGCAATTTGGCCAGCCCATAGGTAAGTTTCAGGCGGTAAAGCATATATGCGCAGATATGGCGGTTCGGGCTGAGGCTGCCCTGGCGCAAACGTTTTATGCAGCGACCCTGGCATCTGTCGACCATCCAAACGGCGATTCTGAAGCGGCATCTGCAAGATTGATCGCAAGCCGGGCAGCCTTGGATAACGCAAGGGCAAATATACAGGTCCATGGGGGAATGGGCTTTTCCGCCGAGTGCACTGCACATTTTTTCCTCAAGCGCGCTCATATTATTACCGCCCTGAACGCAGCCCCCCTGGCAGCACAGTCAAAAATTCTGGCAGACCTGGAGCCCCTGTCATGAGTCTCTGGCGTAGTATTGTCGACGCTAAAATCAACACACCGCAGCCAGACACAATCGACAAGCAAATGGAGTTGGGACAGGCTATAAAACGGTTTGTACGCCCCGGCATGAAAATTAATCCCGTTAGCTTACAGTCGCGGGCCACTGCCGCCACCTATGAGTTATGCCGTCAGTTTGTCGGAAAAAATCCACAGTTTGAATTCATCTCCTCATCGCTTAGTGGAAATTATCTACAACTTGTTCACTTAGGACTGATCAAAAAAGCCGTTGTATCATTTGCCGGCGAAGGATACCCCACGCCGGGTCCCAGTTCGGTCATGCGATGGGCTTTAGAACAGCCTGGATTTGAAATCGAAAACTGGACCATGCTCACTATATCCCAACGATTAATGGCCGGCGCAATGGGCGTTCCATTTATCACTACTCGCTCCATCACCGGCAGCACCATGGCCACAGAAAACAACGCTGCGGGCAGCTTTGCCGAAATAGCAGATCCCTTCAATCCCGGTCAGACCCAGGGCGTGGTGCGAGCCTACAATCCTGACATCGCTTTTGTTCATGCGTGGGCGGCAGACAAGGCGGGAAATGCGATCTGCTTTCCACCCTACCAGGAGAACATCTACGGTGCGCTGGCGGCCCGCGAGGGTGTAGTGGTAACGGCACACAAAATAGTGTCGACTGAGTTTATCAGGCGCTACTCTCACCTGGTACGTATACCTGCTGAAGTGGTGGTATCAGTAAGCGAAGCGCCCTTTGGCTCCCATCCCTACGGGAACTTCTCCCAGGGTATCGAAGAGTTGCGGCCCTATGCCAACGATTATGCGTTTATGCGAGCTCACCGCGAGGCCCAGAACTCAAAGCGGGACTACGACGCGTGGATTGACGAATGGATATTGAACATTCAGGATCACGATGATTACCTGAACAAACTCGGCCCCAGGCGAATTGAAACAATCTACAAGGCCGCAGAACCGGAATCGTGGAAGCAAGAGCTGGACACACATGCTATCAATCTGGACACGGCGGGTAGTCCCAGCCCCGTTGAAGTAATGATTGTTCAGGCAGCCCGCGAGATTTCAACACGGATCGAGAAACAGGGGTATAAAACAGTACTCTCAGGTGTCGGGCAGGCTACTTTAATGTGCTGGCTCGCCTATCACCAACTCAGAGAAAAAGGCATCGAGTTTGCGCTTATGGCCGAAACGGGCATGTACGGCTTCGACCCGCGCCCCAGCGATCCATTCCTTATCAACTATCGCAACCTGCCCACCACGACTATGCTGACAGATGTGTTTGAAGCACTTGGGTTGCATGGGTGTGGCAGTGATAATAGTTGTCTGGCAACCATTGGGGCAGGCCAGATCGACAAGTTCGGAAACATTAATTCCACGCGCACTGCTGCCGGAGATTTTATCGTCGGCTCTGGCGGTGCCAATGACATTGTGACCGCCGCATCGGAAACTGTGGTTGTCGCTGGCCAACGCAGCCAGGCCTTTGTGGAAAAGGTCGACTATATCACCAGTCCTGGCAGCAAAGTTCGTTGCGTCATATCAACCATGGGCCGTTTCGAAAAGAATGACGACAACGAGTTGGTTCTCTCCGCCATTTTTATCCGACAAGATCAATCTCGCAAGGAGATTATTGCAGCCATCTGCGAACGCTGCAGCTGGCCTTTGAAAATCTCACCTGAAGTGGAGGAACTGGCACCTCCCTCAGACGAAGAACTGGCGCTGCTTAGGGTCTTCGATCCCGAGCGCTTTTTCCTCGGAAAGCCCGTCAAGCCCGATCTATAGCCCGCCACATGAAATATTACAGGTACTTCGCGCCGTCCAAATTGTCTCGCCCAAATCCCTATGATATTCTCAAGTCAATATATGGAAACTTGTTTCCTAAATACACCGACATAATAATTTCTCGAGGTTGTACTCCAGTATGCGACGTTATCTAGCAGCCTGTGACGCAGGTGGCACCATGACCGATGTCATTTTAGTCGACGAGGAGGGCAATTCCGTCGTCGGCAAGGCCCCCACTACACCGCACGACGAAAGCATCGGTTATATGGAATCGATGATTGAAGCTATGGACTACATGGGTATACCCAAAGAGCAACAGGGTACATTTGGCAAACAATTGGAGACCTCGATTTACACCGGCACGTCCATGCTCAACTGCGTAATCAATATGTCAGGTTATAAAACCGGCCTCATAACGACCAGAGGTTTCGAGGACATCACCGCCCAGGGCCGCGGTAAACAGACTTTTATCGGCCTCCAGTGGTCAGAAATCACTCACATGCAATATCGAAAGCATCGCACTCCACTGGTACCGAGAAAACTGACTCGCGGCGTAACCGAACGAATCGATATGTTTGGCAATATCGCCATTCCTATGTACGAGCATGATGTGGAGCAGGCGGCTCGCGAATTAATCGTCGACGAGCAGTGCGAATCCATCGCCATTGTCTTTTTGCAGTCTTATATTAACGATCAACACGAGCAACGCGCCGGTGAAATCGTGCGTCGGGTAATGACCGAGGCGAGCCGCGATATTCCTATAGAGCTGTCCTGCCTGGTGGCTCCAACTGCCAGGGAAATATCCCGCGCCAACTCGACCATTGTCCAGGCTTATGCCTCGGATCCTGCGCGCAAGCAGTTGTTCCGGATTGAAGATGAACTAAAAAAGATGGGCTACCAGAGCAGTCTGAAGACCGTTCTTGGCTATGGTGGTGTCACCAACATCCGCTACCCCCGCTTGTTTGAGGCGGCCATGTCGGGACCTATTGGAGGCCTGATGGGTGCCAGGTACCTCGGTAGCGTCATAGGCGAGAACAATATCGTGTGCTCCGACGTTGGTGGCACTTCGTTTGATGCCGGCGTCATCAGTTCGGGTGTGTTGCCTATTGACAGGGAGCCCGGCTTTCAAAACATGTATGTCAATGCGCCGATGCTCGGCATTACTTCCATCGGGGCTGGAACCGGCACCTACATTCGAGTCGATCCTGCAACCAACCGCATCAAACTTGGACCGGATTCCGCTGGAGGAACGCCGGGACCGACATTCATGGAAACCGGCAATACTACGCCCACGATTAATGACTGCAATTTATTGCTGGGCATTCTGGACGAGAATAACTACCTGGGCGGAAAGGTAAAGGTTAACAAGGAGGTCTCCTACCGCCTGTTTAAGCAGAAGGTGGCCGACCCTCTTAAAATGGATGTTTACGACGCGGCCGAGGTATGCCTGGAACTGCTCAATGTCATGATGCGGGAGCACCTGACCCAGAATCTGATGATTGGTTATGATCTGAGAGACTATACGCTGCTCGGTTATGGCGGTGGCGGTCCCCTGCACCTTCTGCCCTACGCCGGAGACAATCCCTACAAGGCAGTATGCACCGTACCCTGGGCCGGCGGGTTCTCAGCCTGGGGAGGGGCTTGCATGGATTACGCTCACCGCCGCCACAAATCGATAACCGCCATGATCGCACCCCAGATGAGCACCAAGGAAAAGCTGGCATCCGTGGCGCCGGTAGTTGAGATATGGAGCACGCTTCGAAGTGAGTTGTTCAAGGAATTAGTCGATGAGGGCTTCGCACCCGAACAGATTGAACTACAACCCGTGGCCTACGTGCGCTACTACGGCCAGCTGGAAGACCTGGAAGTGAGTTCGCCGGTCGAGCGCCTGGATAGCCAGGAAGATCTCGACACACTATTAGCTGCCTTCGATGACCTCTATACAAAATTGTTCACCCTGGCTGCCAAACCCGATCACGGCACCTACAGCATTACCGAGGTGGCTGTTGTCGCCAAAGTCGCCACGGTAAAACCAAAGCTGATTGAGCAGCCTTTGGCGGCCAAAGAACCGCCGGCAAGTGCCTGCCAGGGCACACGCCAGCTGTATCGCAATGGAGCGTGGCAGGATGCTGATATCTTTAAAATGGAAAACCTGTTACCAGGAAACGAAATGGACGGTCTGGCCGTTATCCAGGCTTCCAATACAACATTGTTTGTTCCACCCGAATGGCATGTCAAAATTGACAAATACAACATTTACTGGATGACCAGGAAGGGCGAAGCATGAGCAACGAACTTTCACTGAAAGATCAGCTGCGCCTCAACGACCAGAAATTCGCTGAAACCGGCTGTGTGTTCGGTCTTGAAACCTTGCCGGAAAAAGAGCGAGACCCTGGCACTTACGAGTCGGTCTGGCATACATTGCTAGGCATCTGCAATGCAGCCTGGAGTGTGGGCTGCAAGGTGTCATCATCGCCAGTTGCGGTGGAGGGTGGAGATGCCCTGTGGGCTCTGCACACACCAACCGGAGAGTGTATTTGTACATCCCGCGGCATTACCGCCCACGTGGGTCTGCTTGCCTCCATGGTACGTCACTTTATCGAACTGGACTACGAGACCTTGCCGGGCTTTAAGCCTGGCGACATTTTTGAGAACAACGACCCTCACTTTGGTGGCATTCACTGCCCCGACTTCGACACAGCAATGCCACTTTTTTACGAGGACAAGCTGGTTGCCTGGGTCAGCGCTGTGACTCACGCCAATGATGCCGGCTCCGTGTTACCCGGGTCCATCAGCTTTATGAATCCCGATTGTTTCTCCGACGGCGTTCCGGTCACCATGGAAAAAATAGGAGAGAACGACAAGCTCTATCCCTGGTATGAAATGCGCATGAAGTCTCGCACCCGCACGCCCGAGTGGGTTATGGGTGACACCCGCGGGCGTCTGGCTGGATGCCTTACTGTGCGCGACCGCCTGCAGGAAACTATAGCAAAATATGGCCTGGACTTCTTTCTCAAAGCCTCAAGAGAGTACATTGAGGACAGTCGTCGCTACGCTGTTTCACGTATCAAAACGCAAACTGTCCCGGGGCGCATACGGAAATCCCAGTTCAAGGATCTGGCGATGAAAGGCGGCAATGTCGTCATGCCAAAACAGGATGTTGATATTCTTATGAATCTGCCAATGGAGATGACTATTGACGAAAATGCGGCGGTTAGCTTTTCGCTGGCAGGGGCTAGTGGGACGGTACCCTTCGGAGAGAATATCACACCCACGGCACTGGCTTCCGGCCTGCTGATGGGCTATTCGCACGTTGTCGGCTTCGATATGTTCAATTCCGGCGCAACCTACGCTATGAAATTGCAGGAACCGCCCGGTGGCACCTGGTGCAATCCCTTTCCAGTGGATTATTTCGCTGCCTGCGGACTGGGCTGGGCACCTACCGTAATGTGGCTGACTTCGCTCTATGAAGTAACCGGGCGGCTTTATCATATGCGCGGCTTTGTCGAGGAAATGTCTGCCGGTGCAGCGACGACCATGGCTGCCGAGTGGTCCGGCGAGAACCAATACGGTAACTACACCGTTGGTCTAACCCTGGAGCAAGCGTCAAATGGCTCTCCGGCACGTGGCATAGGCGATGGGGAGCCCGCTGCCTGGTGCATATTCACCGCCAACGCTGATTTTGGCAACGCCGAAATTACCGAGCTTTACTACCCCATCATGTACCTTGGTCGCAATATGCAGCCCGACTCGGGAGGCTATGGAAAATTCCGTGGCGGTATGGGACACACCACGATCTGGATGGTGAAGAACACCGACGGAGGCATTAACTATACGGCCGCTTGTTCCGGGATTCGCTCAAAGATAACGGGTAATCACGGCATGTATGGCGCCTACCCCACTATGCCAGATCGCATTTCTTATGCGCATAACACAAATATAAAGGCGCTAATCGATGACCAGAAACCACTGATTCATGAACGGGGGGATCCGGAATACGGCGATTTAGAGCAGAACATTAAGGCTGAAATTTTGGAGGCAAATGTAGTAGTACCTGTGGTGGTAGAGCACACTCTCCAGGATTACGATATCGTGATCAATCCTATTTCCGGATCTCAGGCAATGGGCGACCCGGTAGAGCGTGACCCGGAAATGGTGCGGCAGGATCTCGACACGGGCCTGACTCGCAACTGGGTTGCCGAGGGTATTAACGGTGTCATCGCCCACAAGGACAATAACAATGAGTGGACGGTTGACGATGCTGCGACCAGCGACAGGCGACAGGCTATTCTAGATGCTCGCAAGGCTCGCGGAGTGCCGTTCAAAGAGTGGTGGCTACAGGAGAGTAAGAAGGTCCTGGCAAAGGAAGACATGCATGAAGCTGTGACCGATATGTGGAGAAGCTCCATGAGCCTGTCCCCACACTATGCAGCTGAGCTGCGCAGTTTCTGGAACCTTCCCGATGACTTCGAGTTTTGAGGAGAGCCACTGTGGCCGACTACGATATTTATGAATTAGAAGAGATACGCAAGCTGGTCGATGGCGAACTCCCCTGGACGACCGTTCAACAGATGATGAAGAATGCCAAGGACACGGACCGCTTTGATAAATGGATTACAATCCTGCAAGAAAGGGTGCCCTGGGATGAATATATCCTGCTACCCCTGACGCCGGCTCTGTATATTGTACAAAAAGACAGCGACCGCATTGTCAAATGCCGCTGTGGCCACGAGTTCGGTGACTACAGAGTGAACTGGAAATTGAGCGCCCTGATCTACGTTCGCGACGATCAGGAGAAACTCTCCGAGGTATACAAGGGCCTGGAGCAGCCTGACCTTAAATGGATGCAGTTACGTGAATATTACTGCCCCGGATGCGGTTCGCAACTGGAGGTGGAGGCACTACCTAGAGGTGCTCCGCCGGACTTCGAATTCTTACCCGATCTCGATACTTTCTACGGCAAGTGGTTACAGCGACCACTCCCACAAACAGTGGAATTTAAAGACATGACGGCAGAAGTTATCAGGAGTTGGTGTTCCTGAAATCACACTCCGACAGCACATAGGCTGCGTTGCCAGCTTCCTGTAACTTTGTTTTTTTGGTGGAGAAAACCGTATGCCCCTGAGAGTAGAATCAGTCGTTCTGGGCCCCCAGGTAAACCAGTATGCAGGCAAAGGCCAGCGCAGGTCCTGGCTGCAGGATGTAGCCGAAACGGCAACACATTTTGAGCGGGCGGGCCTGGACGGAATTAATACGCCCGAGGCAGGACACGATCCTTTCCTGCCTCTAACCCTGGCTGCTGAACATACAAGCAGGGTCAGCTTAGGGACAAATATTGCCGTTTCCTTTCCCCGCAGCCCAATGGTCACTGCCCAAATAGCATGGGATTTACAGAGCTATGCCAAGGGTCGTTTTAATCTCGGGCTCGGGAGTCAGGTCAAGGGACACAATGTAAGACGCTACAGTACGCCCTGGCCCAGTGGCCCGGGGCCTCGCATGCGCGAGTACATCCTGTGCATGAAGGCTATTTTCCAGTCATTTCAAAATCCAGATAATTCCACCTATTACGAAGGCGATCACTATCAATTTTCCCTTATGGCCCCCTTTTTCAATCCGGGACCCAGTGACTATCCGGAAATTCCGCTCTATCTCGCAGCTGCCAACACGTATATGGCAGCACTAGCGGGCGAACTCGGTGATGGACTTCGGTTGCATCCCATCTCTACCTTCAGTTATACCCGTGATGCCATACACAAAGCAGTCATCGAGGGAGCAATCAGGTCCGGACGGACACTGGCTGATATCGACCTTGTGGGAACACCCTTTATGGTCGTTGAAAAAGATGAAGCATCACTGGAAAAAGCCAAACAGGGCTTGCGCCAAAAAATATCATTCTATGCATCCACACGATCCTATCACGCAATTCTAAAACATCATGACTGGGAGGATATCGGGCTGGAATTATTCGCCCTGTCCAAAGCCGGTAAGTGGACTGAGATGCCGGAACTGATCTCCGACGATATGCTCGATGAGTGGGCGGTTGCAGGAACCTATGACGATTTTGCCGACAAACTCAAGCGACGTTCGAATGGCGTATTTAATAGTATTTCTCTTGATTTACCCCACACAGTACTCGAGGATTTTGACTGGCTGCAGCAGGCGACAAAAACCTTGCAATCCTAAGGGGGTAAAGGGTATTACGTAGCAGTGCCGCATCCCTGCCCTACCAGGCAAATCTCGCAAACCTGAGGTGCGCGATGAAAAGACTGACAATGAACGACTATGAGGAAACTTGTCAGGATTTTCAGTGGCAAGTTCCATCATCATTCAATTTCGGCACGGATGTAATAGACTACTGGGCAACAAAGAACCCCGATCATATCGCGTTGATAGCGTGCAATGAAGCCGGCGAGGAATGTCGTTTTAGTTTCCTCCAAATCAGTCAACAGTCCAATCAATTGGCCAATCTGTTGCAAGAACAGGGTATAGTCAAAGGTGACCGAATCCTTGTCATGCTGCCGCGAATCCCCCAGTGGCAGCTAGCAATAATCGCCTGCCTGAAGGTGGGCGCAATTCCGATTCCCTGTACCACGTTACATACCAGGAAGGATATAGACTACAGAGTCTGTCACTCCGGCGCCGTTGGGGCAATTACTACACAAACCAACATAGCGAAGTTTGAGACTTTACCTAAAAGCGCTCTACGACTGTGTGTGGACGTCCACAATGAGGATGAGGGATGGCTTGATTTCAATCACGCCATGTTTCACTACAAACCAACATTTTCACCCGTACCAATAGCCGCAGAAGACCCGGCCATTATTTACTACACGTCGGGATCAACCGGTAGCCCCAAGGGTGTCGTCCACAGCTCCCGCTCACTTTTTACCTGGCGCGTCTCGGCCTGGTACTGGCTTACCCTCCGGGAATCAGACACCATATGGTGTACTGCCGACACCGGCTGGAGTAAGGCCGGAACCAGTATTCTGTTTGGCCCGTGGAGTTGTGGTTCAACCGTTCTCTTTTATGACGGTCCTTTCGATCCTCAAAAGCGCCTCGACCTTCTCGAGTACTATGAAGTGACAGTTTACTGTGCTGCCGCCACAGAGATCAGGCGTCTTATCTCTCTGAATTCCAAGGCCAATAATCTCGAAAAACTACGACTCACAGTATCGGCTGGAGAATCTGTAAACCCGGAGATCGTTCAATTATGGCAACAGAGAACCGGGTCACTGCTGCTTGATGGCTATGGTCAGACTGAAACTCTTATGACAGTGCTTAATTACCCCTGCGTGCCGGTAAAACCGGGTTCAATGGGGCGCCCGTTACCCGGCACAGAGGTCGCTGTTCTCGATCTGGACAATAATAGGGTCGCCCCGGAAGAGTGCGGCCGCCTGGCGATTAAAATGCCGAACCCTCAATTGATGCTTGGTTACTGGAATGATGCCGAGCGTTCCAAAGCAAGTCAGGTAACCATTGAAGGCACGGACTGGTTCATAACTGGGGACACCGTAATTATCGACCAGGATGGGTACTTGTTTTACAACGGGAGGGACGACGACATTATTAATTCATCGGGATATCGAATTGGACCAACAGAGGTGGAAAATGCCGTTATGGAGCACCCGGCAGTTCAGGAGGCTGCCGTGGTGGGCTCTCCCGACCTCGATCGCGGCGAACTCGTTACCGCATTCGTCATACTGCGGGAAGAATTCAAAGGCAGCGATAGCCTGGTGAGAGAAATACAGAACTTCTCAAAGCAAGTAACTGCTCCCTATAAGTATCCGCGAAAAATTTATTTTGTCACAGAGTTTCCTCGCACGGTAACCGGCAAAATACTACGCAGAGAGCTTCGCCGGCGGACAACTAGTGCTCTAGACACTTAAACCGCTGATCAAAATCGCTACTCAGGTTTCGTCGGGCAAAAGACTTTGACTTCTAACATTTGGTACCCTATATTACATTGACACCCCTGTTAGTGATTGACAAAAATAGCTCAAATGCGGGACATTCCTTATGCCAGACGAACTCAATGATTATAGTGGCTCTTACAAAGCAGATCTTCAGTTTTCAGATTTCTCCAAGCCTGCTCTTATTCGGCTTTTACGAGCCTACCGAACAATTTTTGTCGGAATGATGGGTACCTGGAACACCGTTAACCGGCGTCGCATGTCGGTAGATGAGGCCTTTGAACTCGACGCAGATGTATACGAAGAACAACTCCGAAATTTTGAAGTACCTCTACTCAAGCAGGCCATGAACATCGAAGGCGATGATGTAGAAACATTACTGAAAATATTTCAAATGTGCCCCGATGGTGCCGGGGAGGATTTCTACGAATTTGATCACGATCTTAAAAACTCCGACCACGCGGTACTTACTTTTACCCAGTGTCCTACGCTGTCCTATTTTGAATCAAAGGGCAGCACCAAGGACATTGAGTGCCTCTGTGGACCCGGAGGTGTTGAGGATCGCGCCTTTATTGAGTTTTGCAAAATCATGAATCCAAAAATGAAATGTACTGCCATACATGTTCCCCCACGAGAGGATAAAGATGGCGTTTGCTGCCAATGGGAATTCAAGGTGGACAGGGAAGCGCCGGACGACGCGGTCATCCCAAGTCGCTCTGTATAAGGGCCCTACATAGCAGCATGCTGCCGCACTCCTAAAGTACAGGCACTACACCCATGAATCGCATTAACCTGCAACAAGAGCGCAACAGAAATCTGGGTAAGATATTGCAGCTACACGCAGAGTCGATAGGCGACGATCCCTTTTTATTGTCAGACAACGACAGATACTCCTACGCAGAATCTAATGCGACAGTGAACGCATATGCCAATGGCCTCAAAAAAATGGGCATTGAGGCGGGCAATCGCATTGTTATCTACATGAATAGCTGCGTTGAATTCGTATTCCTGACACTGGCGGCTAATAAACTGGGGGCCGTGTGGGTGCCCATAAATACCGATTACAAAGGGGATTGGTTGGCCGAGGCAATAAACGACAGCAGAGCGGCTATCCTGATTACCGATACGGACCTGTACCCACGTGTGCTGGAAGTAGACAGCAAGGCTCAATATCCACAGCTTATCGTTAAAGACACAGGCTCCGGGAGTATGCCGGGTGACAGCTCTGTTTCTACTATTGCACAATTAGGTGATAACCCCACCGATGAGCCAAATCTGGACTTTATTCACTACGGGGACACCTCGGCAATACTGTGGACATCCGGGACAACCGGTAAACCAAAGGGTGTCATGCAAAGCCACAATGTATGGGTTATTGCAGCGGCAAACAGCAACAAACTCTATGGTACGCAGGATGACGACATTGCCTATAATTTCCTGCCCCTATACAACTCTGCCTCGTGGGTTGGCAATATTTACCGCACCCTGGTTTCGGGAAATCCATGCGCATTGGATGATGCTTTTTCTGTATCCAGCTTCTGGGATCGAGTTCGGTTTTACCAGGCTACGCAGACCTTTACTTTAGGTGCAATGCATATGTTTTTGTGGAACGCACCAGAGACCCCTCAGGATGCCGACAACACCCTGCGCGTTGTATCGATGGTACCGATGCCAGATGACATTCTTATGCCATTTATTGAGCGTTTCAACCTCGAGGGAATAATGCAAGGCTATGGTCAAAGTGAGGTTATGCTCCTGCTAAGCAAACTGGACACGCGCAAGCACCGATGGAAGCCAAATGCACTTGGGCGCCTTTCTACCGATGCCGAGCTGAAGCTTTTGGATAGCCGAGGCGAAGAGGTCGCACCGGGGCAGGTTGGTGAGTTTTCAATCAAGCCACATGCCCCCTATACAATTTTTAATGGCTATTTTGATAATCCAGAGGCAACTGCCAATGCCTACAATGGTGAGTGGTTTGGCACGGGGGATCTCGGCATATGCGATGCAGATGGCGATTACTTCTTTGTCGATAGAAAGAAAGACTACATAAGACTCAAGGGTCGCAATGTTTCCTCGCTGCAGGTGGAGTCTATTGTAATGAGACACCCCGCGGTACAAGCCGCCGCAGTTTATGGAACTCCCTCCGACCATCTGGCATCTGAGGATGAAATCAAACTCGATGTTATTCTAAAGCCTGAACAAACAGTCTCTGCAGAAGATCTGGCCAAATTTGTAAACGAAAATGCGCCTTATTACTGCGTACCCCGCTTTATTGAATTTGTCGGTGAACTTCCGTATACACCTACCAACAAACTGCAAAAATATAAACTGCGGCAGAAGAAATTATTGGACACTGTATGGGATCGCCTCGACAGTAGTTTCGTGATCAGGCGTTAACTGATCCGTCTTTCTCGTCGTAGAAAAAACTGGGTGATATATGGCAGAAACAGGCCCCACTTTAACGCGCCGCGAAAGGAAAATAGCAACACAACAGGCCATCCTCGATGCGGCCATCACGGCTTTTGCCAGGCAGGGTTACGATGGTACGAATTTTCGTGATATTACTGCGCTAAGTGGAGCCAAGCGTGCACTAATCCTCTACTACTACAAAAACAAAGAGGCACTGTGGAAAAAATCGGTGCAAACTGTATCGGATAGATTCAGTCATCTGATGTCACAGCAGCTAAAAGAGCGCGAACACAAACTACAGGATGACAGTGACGAGGCACAGGTTCGAATGGCGCTAAATGCCTTTCTCGACACGCTCGAGCAAGTTCCAGAATTTGGTCAAATTCTACTGCGCGAGGGGACTACCGAAGGGCCGCGCCTGGATTGGCTTGCCAAACACGCTTCGCCACCCTCTGCCATCGGGTTTCGTTTGAAAAACAAGGAGCTGAACCGCAGGATCAATCGCACTGTGCTTCGCGATATCTTAAGTAGTACGCTCATTTCGATAATTACGTTAGCCCCTCTACTTGATGCATCGCTCGCAGCCGCGCTGCGCACAAAAAATGCAGGCATTAACCCGTTGTCAAAGAAAAGAAAGGCCGAGCTTGTTGAACATATGGTGGCGCTGGCGCTATCGGACCTTACCCAATAAGCTCGACCTGGGCACTCTTTATCTCGAGGGTGGCAATCCAATTGCGAACAGGGCAATCAAATCCCGCAATACCTCGTTGGATCCTCCACCGAACGTTAGCAGGCGCATTGTTAAAAAATCTCGCTGTATTCGTCCACGGCTTGGCGCAAGCTCGTCTGGCGGCTGCAGGCCACCGTGGAGCCCCATCATCTCCATACAGGAACCGGTAACGTCCTGCATTAGCTCGGTGCCAAATACCTTGGTCATCGATGCCTCTGCCATCGATTCAATGCCCTGGGTGATTTGCCAGGCCACGCGATAATTGAATAGTTTAAGCACCTCCATTCGCATTGTCAGATCGGCCAGTTTGCTACGCACCCATGGTTTTTCAATGACTTTGCAGCCATCGACGGTATTGTCTTTTGCCCAGGCTGTCATCAGCTCAATGTGACGCCCCGTTTTAGAGTGCGGTACGAGCCCGACACGCTCCATAGCCAGTTGCGAATTAATGTAGCTCCAACCTCTGTTTTCCTCGCCAATGAGGCAATCTACCGGAACCCTGACATCGTCATAAAAAGTGGCATTGGACCGGAATCCACCCATCGCGTTAATCGGGTTGACCGTGATGCCGGGGCTATTAATATCAACCATGAAGATTGATATTCCCTTGTGTTTTTTTACATCTGGATCCGTTCTCGCCGCCAGCCAGATATAGTCGCAGTGGTGCGCCAAACTGGTAAAGACCTTCTGCCCGTTGATAATGTAGTGATCGCCATCTCTTACCGCTCTGGTCTGAAGAGACGCCAGATCTGTGCCTGATGCAGGCTCGGTGTAACCTATAGCGATATTGAGCTCACCGGTCAAAATCGGCGGTAGAAATCTCTGCCTTTGATCGTCCGTCCCATGCTTCATCAATGTCGGCCCAACGGTATTCAAAGCCAACATGGGTAACGGGAGGCCGTAGTACCCCATCACCGTGTCGAAAAACACATACTGATCGATCGCACTACGCCCCTGACCACCATACTCAGCAGGCCAACCCAAGCCCAACCAACCATCCTTGCCCATCTGTCTGAGTAGTGCATTGTAGTGAGGGGGCGTGTCCGGTCCTCCACCCTCCGGGCAGATAAGCAATTCCGCCTCCAGCTCGGGCGTCAGCCGCTGTTGCAGGTAATCGGTGATCTCCCTGTGCAAGCGGTGCTGATCAGCTGTCAGCTCAAAATTCATTTACAAAACCTCATGTGTCCCAACTGTCTTATAGCAAATCACCAAGTCGCTGGAGCTGCACGCGAGCTGACCCAAACTTCAATTCCAGGGCCTTCGCTCTGCGGAAATAAAAATGCAGGTCGCTCGCCATATCCACACCCACGCCACCATGCAGTTGGTGGGTCACTGCCGATGCCTTTTGACAGGCATCGCTGGTGAACGCTTTGGCGATGGCGACCTCCTTCGAACAGGGCTCATCGCGAGCTAGCAAAGACAGGGCCTGGTAGGTTGTCCACCTGGCACCCTGTATCATCGTGTACATATCGGACATCTGATGTTGCACGGCCTGGAAAGACCCAATTGGGCGAGAAAACTGCTCCCTCTGCTTTACATAGTCTGCTGTTTTCTGAAGCTGATACTCCGCTCCGCCAAGCATATCGGCACAGGCCAACACACTGGCTTTTTGAAAGACAGAACTCACTATCTTCAGCCCCTGATGAATTGTTCCGACAATACAGCTGGCCGGGACTATGACTTCATTGAGCTCGAGCCGGTACTGCTTGTCAGGGGCAATGGTTTCAATCGCTGTTAAGCTAATCCCGGGGGTACCTGCATTCACCAAAAACAGGGTACATCCACCCTCACTACCGGCGGCGCCCCCGGAACGTGCCAGAATAAGCAGGTAGCCTGCAATGTCAGCATAGGGCACAAATTGCTTAATGCCGTCGATAACGTAGTCATTACCCCGAGCTACAGCCTTGGTTGAAATATACTTCGGTTCATTGGACACCTCTGGTTCCTCGATGGCAGGACTCAGAATCATATCTCCCGCGGCGATAGCCGAAAGCAGTTCCATTTTCTGCGAATGATTGCCCGCCGCATCCAGCAGCGTCGACGCAATCACTACCGGAAATAGTGGGCTGTCAAAAGCGGAGCGGCCCATCTCTTCAAGTAGAATTGCAACTTCAACGAGACCCAATCCAACGCCGCCGTACTGCTCTGGAATGTTGATTCCGGGCCAGCCCAGTTCAGCCATTTTTTTCCAAAGCACAGGGGAAAACCCCGAGTCGCTCTTTTCAAGATCTCTGATGCACTGTGAGCCGCACTCCGCCTCCAGAAACTTGCGGCACAGGTCCTTCAATATTTGCTGCTCGCTGGTATAGTTAAAATCCATACTACAGCCCTATTCCACCTTTTTAAAAAATGGAAGTGCCCACTCCTCGGTAACCTCTTTGAAACACAACTCCACAGGCATATCAAAATCGATCTCGTCCGGATTGCAGTCCACCATGTTTGACACTATTCGCACCCCTTCCTCATTGTCCATTTCGATGAGAACAACCTCAAAGGGCACTCTGAACGCCGGGTGTACTTCCTGACGTAAAACCGTCCAGCTGTATACACGCCCCTTGCCACTGGATTCAACCCACACCCAATTCTGAGCCTTACAGTTTGGACACATGACCCGCGGGGGATGGCTAAACGTTTCACATTCACCACATTTTTGAAACACCAGTTTACGTTGCTTGATTCCCTCCCAGTAGCCATCCTCAAACGACTCCCATACGGGGTTATAAAAGTGCTGCATATATTTTGGATTGTATTCAACGGACATTTACTCAATCCCCTTTAGTTAATATTAATGCGCTAGTGGGAACGCCAAGACCGCCCGTGACAAGCACATTCTTTGCATTATCTACCTGCGAGGTAGAGGTGCCACGTATCTGCCTGACACCCTCGGCTATCAAGTTCATTCCGTGAATATATGCCTCCGATAATTGCCCTCCAGAGGTGTTGACAGGCAACTCTCCGCCCAGACGGATACGATCGCCTCCCTCACAAAATGCACCGCCCTCTCCATACTCACAGAACCCATATGCTTCGAGCTGCATCGGAACCGTAGCGGTAAAAGCATCGTACAATTGAGCCACATCAATGTCTTTCGGCGTCATTTGAGCCATTTTGAAAACGTCTTTACCTGCTTCAATACACTCGGGCAAGCCGATATTTTTGCGGTAATAGGAGGTCATGCTATGCGCGTCATAAGACGTTCCCCAACCAACACCCGAGACAAAGGCGGGCTTTTGCTTGAGCTCCATCGCCCTCTCAGGCGTTGTTACAATCAAGGCGACAGAGCCATCATTTTCGAGGCAGGTATCGTGTAAGGTGAAAGGGTCACTTGCCACCGGGGAAAACATATATTCTTCAATAGTCAGCGGTCGACCATAGAACATCGCCCTTGGGTTTCTCAGGGCATTCTCCCTTTGCACTAACGCGACCTGACCGAGTTGCTCCCGGGTTGCCCCCGTTTCATGCATCCAGCGTTTGGCAAACATAGCGACCCAGGAAGTCGGGCTGGCAAAACCAAACGGCATGTAGTAGCTGTATCGATACTCGGCTGGAATCGCTGTAGGGCGACCGTAGCGAACCGTGCCGCTGGCAGGTTTTAGCGAGCGATAGCACACGACGTAGTTCGCCACACCGGATGAGACCGCCATAGCGGCATGTGCGACCGTTCCGCAGCTGGCTCCACCACCCCACGGGGTTTGTCCCATATATTTCAAATTGGGAATGCCCATACTGCGAGCAACGTCAATATCCGGCGCCATTTCAGCGGCATAAATCCCCGCCGTACCGTAACTCGACATTCCATCTATTTGATTTATTTCCAGACCGGCATCATCACAGGCAGCCGTTATTGCATCCACCGCCAGATGAATTTCACTACGCCCGGCATTCCTGGTGAATTCCGTCGAACCAATACCTACTACGCACGCTTTGTTCCTCAGTGTCATACCACTACTCTCCTTACATTAGCCTTTTTTCGGCAGTGACATGATCGCTGTGCCCGCAGCGTGTGGCCCCATTTGATTATCACCGGCAAAGCCAAGCTCTATCAGATGTTCGCCCCCCTCTTCCCACTTGCGGGTAATTCTGGCATTCATCGCCATATTGTCGTTGGGGAAATTGGGAACCGAGAGTTTGATAGAGATCTCTTTTATCCTGGCGCCGGGGCCAGCCCATTGCTCCAGATAGGTGGAAATCAACCCGTTGGAGGTCAGGATATTCATAAACACATCCGGAGCCCCCTTGGACTGGGCAAAGTCCCTGTCGTGATGCACTGGCATAAAATCATGCGTCGCCCAAGTTGCCCCCATGGCAATGGTAGTCGTGTCAATCTTCCTGTTTTTCTCGGGTAGATCCTGCTTTATTTCTACATCGTCCCAGTATACGTTCTGCGCTGCCTGATCCATCTTATGATTCCTCTTTAACATTCATAGTGCCAACCGATCACATCTAATTACGCCTCAACCGGCATAGAGTCTTCTTGTAACCATGGGGGGTCTGTAAACCAGCACATCAAACGATTGCTTGCAGAGCAGCTCATCGTGCTGGTTGTAAAATTGGTATAACATGGTGTATTTGCGACCGACTCCCTGGCGCGACAAATGGTCATAAGTAGAGAACTTTGCCATCTGTAGTGTCCAGAACACTTCATCGCCTACCTTTATGCTCTTGAAATGCTGCTGCGTTTGCGCAGTGGCCATAACACCGGTATAGCCCTCTTCTTCAATAATCACGTTTACCTGATTATTGGGATCCGTCGGGTATTGAAACTTACCTTCCACAAACTGCTCCAGACAGGGCCTCAGGGAACCCAGGCAGAAAACGTGCACCATTGCCGATGGAGCCAAAAGCCCTTTGTGCTCCGTTGTCTTAGCGTACTCCTCGTCTGTGTAGATAGGGTTAGTGTCCTGCATGTACTGGCACCAGTGGTCCACATCCGTGTCGCTAACGACATCGTGTGGAGGGTGTCTGGGGCTGTCCACGCCGATCAAATGCTCAACTTTCGAATAGTCCATGGTAGCTTCCTTGGGACTGTCGAAGCGCAGGATACCGTAGTCATTTCTCATCTTGATCAATCCCTCTGATACGATAAAAATCAGTGTTGTAATTGAATGCTCTTCATTTGAGCCACAGTGTATTTCTGTTGACTGACCACATTTCCATCCTGGTTGGTGAACGTGTAATCAAGGTCAATCCGATAGCCTGCACCCAAAGACGTTTCCACCTCGGCAGATGACAAACCGGCCAAAGTAACGGTATAACTCAGTCGGTCGCCAATATTTACCGGGAGCAGAAACTTCTGCTCCAGTGCTATACCCAACCCTACCTTATAACCGGCGCTTTCCAGTTCCTCGATCACAAGCTCGTGGGGCTCTGTAGGTGGACGGGGTTGCGCACTCCACAAGGGCGGCATAGTCCAGGCCATTAACATAGCGTTGGGCGCTGTTGTCACGCTGTCACCGAATTCCTTGTAGTTGCGGTCATCCTCTTTAATCACCTCACACCAATGTCGAACATCCGATATGCTTATATTGTGGCGCAATGTCGTACTGCTAGATTCCTGCCCAACAAGTTCTTTCATCTTCGAAAGATCCATTACCTGACTCCCATTTCTATGAGTAAAACGACTTGCACCAGATTCGACCAGGGCTTACAAATATTTCACTAACTTATATGTCAGTCAAATGATATAGAGCGGGTTAATAGCTGTCAACAAAAGCAGTTTGTTTTGGGCTCGGAGCACGCCGGGTTTCCGAAACAAAAGGCACAGGTTATGAGCTAAAGGCATTGTGTGAAGTTATAGAGGACCGACACGGTCTGGTTTACACGCTATAGACGACCTCCAGCGCCTCGTGTGTCGCCTTGGCAATCAACCCCACACCGGTACAATCACCAATTGCCACGGCCTTTATCCCTCGGTTTGTCAGTTGGTCTGCCAGGCCACTGTTTGTTTGAACATCTCCTGCTAAAATGATGGTGTCGGCGGGGATCAAATGCTCCTTTTCATTGGCCTCAATATAGAGGCCCTGATCGCAAATTCTCAGATATTTTATCCGTGTATTGACAGTCACCCCCAGGCTATCCAGGCGATCCATGTGCTCATTTCGCCGCTTTGCACCGGTTTCAGGGGTAATTCTTTTACCCTCAGCCACCAAATGCACTCTGCGACCACGCCTCGTCAAAAACTCTGCCAGCTCTACAGCAGCCAGATCTACTCCGACAACAATTACACGGCGGCCGACAGGCATCCACCACCTGGTATAGCGGCGAATACGCTGGGGCGTGAGCAGTTTTTGCATCAGGGGTGCGATGATCGGCAGAAAGAGGCGCGCAAAAATAGGCCAATGCAGTAATTCAGACCTATCGCTTGTATTGCCTATGGCCTGACGCAGCATCGCGCCAGTACGAACGATTCGATTATCACTTCCCTTTATCAAGGGTTTCACTACTTTGCCGCCGGTGGCGATAATGGCGACATCGGGCCGCTCGGCGGAGACAAGGTTTGCCGTGGCGGTGACGCCCAGCCGAACCTCTATATTCAGCTTTTGAAGCTGGTTTTGTAAAAAGGTCAGGAATGGCTCGTTATCACTATGCACAGCGGACGCCAGAACCAGTGAGCCTCCCACTTTGGCCTGACTCTCGAGAAGCACCACTTTATGGCCTCGCTCGGCCGCCTGGCGTGCAGCTTCCATTCCTCCAGCTCCGGCTCCGACCACTACTACTTTCTTTGACCGTGCGCAGCGCGCTTCACCAAATTCGTATTCTCGCCCCGCCATTGGATTAATAGCACAGCGTAAATCATCATTCTGCTGCTGTGAGTCAACACAGTTCTGACAGGAAATGCAGCGCCGAAGATCCTCGATACGGCCCTGTTGCAACTTCAGGGGTAAATCGGGGTCAGCCAGCAATGGCCTCGCCATGGCGATCAAGTCGGCCTGCCCCTTTTGCAGCACCTCCTCTGCATACTCTGGGTCGTGTAGTCGCCCTACCACCATTACCGGCACGTCGACTACATTTCGTATAGCTTC
>JABHWT010000101.1 GCA_018657645.1 Halieaceae bacterium
ATCCGAGTGGACCCGCGAGACTCAAACACAATATTTGTCGCGGCGCAGGGGCCGCTCTGGTCTGGCGGTGGAGACCGCGGTTTGTACAAGTCAACGGATGGCGGAAAAAACTGGCGCAAAGTGCTTGGCGATGGCTACGGTAATACAGCCGATGACGACGAGTACACCGGTGTCTCAGAAGTTCTTATGGATCCGCGCGACCCGGATGTGATGTATGCAGTTACCTGGCAGCGTCTGCGCAGCGTTGCGGTACTTATGGACGGTGGGCCGGCGACCGGCATTCACAAGTCGATAGATGGTGGTGAGACCTGGCGCGAGCTGACAGAAGGCCTACCCGAGGAAAATCGCGGCAAAACCGGTATAGCGATTTCGCCACAAAACCCCGATGTGCTTTACGCGACAATGGAAGTGGCGAACCGCAAAGGTGGGTTCTGGCGATCTGCCGACGGTGGTGAGTCCTGGGAGAAGAAGAATGACTACCTATCAGGCGGTACCGGTCCACACTATTATCAGGAGATTTTCGCCAGCCCGCATCAGTTTGACCGGGTGTACCAGATGGATGTGCAGATGCATGTGACGCACGACGGCGGTGACAATTTCGTCAATCTACGCCATGAAACCAAGCACTCTGACCATCATGCGATGGCATTTGACCCCAGCGATGAAGAGTACCTGCTGGTCGGTGTCGATGGCGGCATATACGAGTCCTACGACCTGGGCAAGACGTGGCGCTATGTCAGTAATCTGCCTGTCACCCAATTTTACAAGGTGGCGGTTGACTACGCAGAGCCGTTTTATAACGTATATGGCGGCACACAGGACAACAACAGTCAGGGCGGCCCCTCCAGGACAATGGATGCCTCCGGTATTCATAACTCAGACTGGTTCGTGACCCTGTTCGGGGATGGCCACCAATCGGCTGTCGACCCAAATAATCCGGATATTGTGTATGCCCAATGGCAGCGAGGTAATCTGACGCGCGTGGACAGAAAGACGGGCGAGATGTCCTACATCCGCCCCCAGGCTGCAGCTGGAGATCTCCCGGAGCGCTACAACTGGGATGCACCGATACTGATTAGTTCGCATGACTCGAAAACGCTGTTTTTCGGAACTCAACGGGTTTGGAGAAGCGATAACTACGGCGACAGTTGGACAGCCATCAGTGGCGACCTTACGCGAAACGAAAGGCGCGTTGACGCGCCGCTAATGGGTCGCACGTGGAGCTTTGACGCGCCGTGGGACCTCAGCGCCATGTCGATGTACAACACGATTACGTCGCTGTCTGAGTCGCCATTGGTTGCCGGGTTAATTTATGCTGGAACCGATGACGGTATCATCCAGATAACCCAGGACAATGGCCAGTCGTGGCGCAAGATCGACAAACTACCGGGTGTTCCAAAGCGGTTCTTCGTGAACGACATCAAAGCGGATCTGTTTGATCCGGATACGGTGTATGTCGTGGTAGATGACCACAAAAACGGCGACTACGCTCCCTACATATTGAAGAGCGAGAACCGGGGCCGCTCGTGGAAAAGTATTTCGTCTAATCTGCCCGATCGGCATGTGCTTTGGCGAGTAGTGCAGGATCATGTGAAGCCGGGCTTGATGTTTCTGGGTACAGAATTTGGCGTCTTCTTCACCGTAAACGGCGGCGATGACTGGACCAAGCTGAAGGGAGGCAGCCCCAATATTCCGTTCCGAGACCTGGTGATTCAGAAACGCGAGAATGACCTCGTCGGAGCCACGTTCGGGCGCAGTTTCTATATTCTCGATGATTACTCCGCGCTTCGAGAGGTTACAAGCGATATGCTCAAAAATGACGTCGCCTTGTTTCCGGTGAGAAATCCGCGTTGGTACGTGCCTAAGCGGGAGTTCGGCTGCGGGTCGTCCGAGTGCCAGGCCTGGCAAGGCGACAGCTATTACGTGGCGCCAAACCCGGGCTTCGGCGCGAATTTTACCTACTACCTGCCCAAGAGTTTGCGTACGGCAGCCAAGACCCGGCGCGAGGCTGAGGAAAAACAGGAAGCTGAAAATCGGGATGTGAAGTTTGTGGACCTCGCCGCAATAATCGATGAACAACAAGAAGAGGACCCGGCCATTATTTTCACTGTCCGCAATAGCAACGGTAAAGTCGTGCGCCATATTGAAGGCCCGACTGAGGCGGGATTTCACCGAGTTGCCTGGAATCTTCGTTATCCGGCTCTGGACGCGTGGACGCCGATAATCGAGGGCGAGGAGCATCAAGAGGGCGCGGGAGTGCTGGTCGTTCCCGGATCCTTCTCGGTTTCGATGCACCAAAGAGTGGATGGTGTATTGACGGACCTGGGGCAATCCCAGAGCTTTGAGGTGGTGTCTATTCGCGAGCCAACACTGCCGGGCAGTACACAGGCACAACGGGTTGTGTTTGAGAGTCAGGTGGATGAACTGAGCCGGGCAAGTGATGGCACGACGAGAGCGATAGACCGGATCAGCGGTGAACTCGATGCGATCAAGGAGGTTTTAACCCGATCCCTGGCGGATTCCTCTCTGTATGAAACCGCAGACTCCATACAGGAGCGTCTGCTAGCGCATCGGGACCGGCTGCAGCAGAACTCGACGCGAGCTGCATTTTATGACGTGACCGGTGTGTCGCTTAAGGAAAGACTGTTTCACGCGAGATTCATGCCGAGCGCGGGGGCCTATGGACCGACCCCGGCGCAGAGGACGTCGTATGAGATTGGCCTGACGCTGTATACCGATATAGTTGGGAATCTGGCAGATTTGGTGGATACAGAATATGCCAGCCTTAAAGACGCGCTGAACACCGCTCGCGTCCCTTGGACTCCCGGGCGAGGAATTCAATAGAGGTACACTGCCACCTCAGGTTGCGTCTGAGGTGTCATGGTATTATTCAGAGGTGGCTTAAGTTAGCATAAACGAAGAAGCCATACGTGGCATGAGCAAGCTGGAGCACAATATGAAAAACATGAAAAATGTCCTTGTCGTGATTTTATTGACTATGATTGGACAGACACTGTCCGCATATGCAGATGAGCAGGTATCAAAATCTCCGGCGGGCGCGAAGCTGTACTTTATTGAGCCAGCGGATAAGCAAACAGTAGCGAAAACCTTTAAGGTAAAATTTGGTCTCAGTGGTATGGGGGTCGCTCCTTCAGGGACAAATCGCGACAACACAGGGCATCATCATTTACTAATTGATGTGGACACAATGCCCGATATGACCCGTCCACTTCCAGCCAGCGATAACATCAGGCATTTCGGGGGTGGGCAGACAGAAACAGAGCTGACGCTTTCCCCGGGAGAGCACAGCTTGCAGCTTCTATTGGGAAATTTCGCGCATATTCCCCACAGTCAACCGGTACTTTCTGAAAAAATCACTATTATGGTCAAATAGTCCTGGTCTGCGACACAGCACGGTCAGGTGTCAGGAGCAGCTTTTCCCCGGTTAGGAGGATAGAGCTGCCCTGGGGCCAAAGCGAAAACTCGTTTCGCGGTCAACGAGTTCAATCTGCTACCTCCCTTTGAACCTGTGAGATTCGCTGAGCGTGCGTTTATAAAATTTACCCAGAGCCTTATCACTGGCGCGCTTTTGGGAAAGGCTGGCTGAATTGATTGCCTCCTCTTTGAGCAATTTTGTGTAGTTATCCAGGCGCCTCTGTTCAATCTGGCCCGAGTTTAATGCACTCAAAACGGCACAGCCTGGCTCACTCCCGTGCCTACAATCAGAAAACCGACAATTTTTCGCCAATGCCTCTATTTCCGGGAAAGTTGTGGAAATTCCGCTCTTACAATCGGCAAGTTGGATTTCTCTCATGCCCGGGGTATCTAATATTAAACCTCCCGATTTCAATGCAATGAGTGATCTTCTAGTGGTCGTATGCCGGCCTTTGGCATCATCCTCTCTAATGCTGGCAGTGCCTTGTTTGGGCTCGCTTAATAGCGTGTTAATCAATGTCGACTTGCCCACCCCGGAAGACCCTAAAACAGCGCTGGTGGAACCCTCCTTTATCCAGTGGTTGAGTTTCTCTACACTATTTAAGTCAAGGCAGTTAACTGCCTCAACAAAGAGTAAGCCATCAAGGCCCTGCACCTGCGAAATAAACTGCTCAGGCGAACCAGATAAATCGAATTTGCTCAAAACGACCACGGGTTCAGCCCCCGAGTCATGAACCAATGAAAGATACCGCTCAATTCTACTCAGGTTGAAGTCATCATTCATTGATACCACGATGAAAGCGGTATCAACATTAGCGGAGATTAATTGCCAATTGACTTTGCTTCCCGCTGCTTTTCTTTTGAAACAGGTCTTTCGATCCAATAGCCGTATAAAGTGATTGCTACTATCTAATAAAACCCAGTCACCAACAACCATCTCAGGCATTGAGTGCTGCAAAGCAATATCCAAGCTGCCGCTTTGCGTAACGACGGCAATAGATGTTCTATGCTGCTCGACAACTCGAGCAGGGCTGAGGTCATTCCACTCTTCAAGTGATAATTGTTGCTGAAAAAATGGCTGCCAACCTAAACAGGCTAGCGTATTGTAATTACCCATGGTAAACCCTTAACTAATGTTGTTAATAGAGATAAGGGGGCTGTTGCCCCGGTATGACACCGGGCTAAGAAGTCTAAAAAATTAGATTATATGCCCGGCTAGGCTTACTACAATCATGAGTTTCCTCCTAACCAGTTATTAGTTGACGCCATAAGTCTATATTAGTTTTACCCGCTGCAAAAGAACAAATACCTGCCTCAGCTATCGAGTCGTAATATTCACAGGGGTAAGGCCAGGAATGAAGGAGGAGGTTTTGCTATCGCGTGGATTAGACTGTCGACCCTATTCCACCAGCGGGAGATCTATGACCGGTCAACTTGAGGTGCCCTGGCGCCCACGATATGTTATTTTTTAACCGCTGATGAAAATGAGGGACACTATGAGAGCGCTGAAGTGGATGAGTATTGGATTGTTAGTGTTGCTGACTGTTGCCGTGGGATGGTATCTCACCAGACCCGGTATGGCAGATGTTGGTATCCCTTACGCCAATACCCCGGCCGCTGAAACTCGGGGCGTAACGGTTAAATGGTTTGGCATTGCCACCTTGCTGATTGATGATGGGCAAACCCAGATTATGACGGACGGCTTCTTTTCCCGTCCTGGCTTACTGGATATTTTACTGCGCCGCCCCATTGCGCCCGAGCTTAGTGCTATTACTGGCGTCATCGCCGATCACAAGATTAATCGCCTTGCCGCCGTCATACCGGTGCACTCCCATTATGATCATGCAATGGACAGCGCCGAAGTGGCAATGCAAACGGGTGCCCTACTGCTAGGCTCTAATTCGACGGCTCATATTGCGCGCAGCTCGAGCTTGCCCGAGTCGCAGATTCGAATAGTGGAAACCGACAGAGGCTATCAATTTGGAAGATTTACTGTCACATTCTATGCGTCCAGGCATGCACCTTTATCGACCAACGCCGGGATCGATGGTGTAGTTGAGAAACCATTTGCACTACCTGCGCCCTACACGGCATGGCAGCTAGGCGAGGCTTACTCGATACTCATTGAGCACCCCGATGGCGACATGCTGGTGCAGGGCAGCGCAGGCTATGTGCCTGGTGCCTTGAATGGTGTTACTGTAAATGCGGTTTTTCTGGGAACGGGTGGTTTGCGCGCACTGCCGCGCGACTACCAACAGGCATATATAGACGAGATTGTGGTAAGTACTAAAGCAAGTGATGTGTACAGCATTCACCATGACAACCTGTTCGGACAGCTTGGTGAGGTTGAGCAGAGCAAGCTGCTATTGGAGTTTGACAAAATGTTTGCTTTCGAATTGGGTCAGTTAGTATTGCCCGCGAAACTGCTGCAGCTGCATTATGCACAGGCGGTTGGCCTATAGCTCTGCAATTTGCCGACGCCTCGCTCAACATGCCGCGTATAGAACAGACTATCATGTTGCGCAGTGGATTCGCTTACAGCACAGAAAATGTAGCTAAAGCGCATTGCTGCGCTTTTTATTATTCACTGAAAGAGGAATAGTGATGGGAATATTGTCGTGGATTTTACTGGGGCTGATCGCCGGGGCGCTGGCTAAGTTGTTGATGCCCGGAAAGGATGGTGGCGGCTGGATAGCAACCATATTGTTGGATCCTTCTGTTCAGCATCGGCGCCGCCTTGTGGGTGCTCCTGCTGAGCCTATTCGGCGACACTGTAGTGCCCTACATGCGGCCCCTTAACATGGTGTTTGGGCCACTTGTTGCCGCTACCATCCTGGCCGCACTGCCGGCATTCCTTGACGCGGCCGTGGTACCGATGGCAATCCAGTCTATCGCCGGCGACCGGGGGGCCGTGTCTGGGCGTTGTTTTGCCTGGTCAACTGTCGGTAGCATCCTCGGGGTAGTGTTCACCGGATATGTCTTGCTACCCCTGCTGGGTATCACCGGTGCCCTGCTGACCGGTGTGGCACTGATCACACTTGCCCTGCTTCCAATGCGCTGGTTTCTCCCGGCGGCGGTGATGGCGATCGCCTTTGTCGGCGCAATCATTTATTCGGCGGAACAACCGAAAATGTACTTCTTCGACAAGAGCAACGGTTATCATCGGATCCAGATCAAGGAGTCCGGCTCTGTTCGAAACCTGTATCTCGACTCCACTTGGGAAGGCGCTGCCAAGCTGGGTGATCCGCGTCCAGTCCATGTTTATGTGAGGCGAGTCGTGGAAATGATAGAGAACAACCTGATAAACGCCTCTGCCCCTATCGACACTGCTTTCTTTCTCGGTGGCGGCTCCTTCAGCATGCCACGCTACCTGAAGCACGTGCGGCCATCAATGAAGGTTGTGGTAGCCGAGGTGGATCCCGACGTAGTCCGGGTCGGTAGAGAATATCTCGAATTAACTGATGAGGTCGAGGTGCGGCTTGGGGATGGCCGCAAGATACTCACAGAAGACCTGGATCGGTATGACGTTATTGTCAATGATGCTTTTCATGGCTTGCGCAAAATCCCATTCCATTTGACGTCACGTGAGTTCAACCAACTGGTATCCGATCGATTATCTGCCCGCGGTGTATACATCATCAACATGCGAGGACAACCAGACCAAAGCCATATGGCCTCAAGTCTCGCGAAGACCCTCTCAGAGGTATTCCCTTATCTTTACGCGGAGAAAATAACCCAAACAAACATTTCCGTTATCGCAGCAATGCATCCGCTTGACTGGGCCGATGAGATGCCTCAAATAGGGCCGATGGCTATGATCCTGACCGATGATCATGCACCAATCGAATTCCTGATAGCTCGTGACTTTGTGGAGGAGAGGCTGCAACGAATGAAATGAACCGTCCCCGCCCCAAACCACTAGCCGGACGACAGGATTCTGCGACGGTTTACTTCATCTCTTGCGACGCTGGCGCCTGTGAGACCAACAATTTCTCGTACAGGCACAGATAATCCCCGGCAATCTGATCTATGGAAAGCTGGCTGCTACCAGAAGGTGGATGGCCCATTTCTGTCGTGGTTTAGTTGAATGCCTGTAGCAGCTTGAATTACGATTTCGCCAGGGACAGGTTAAAGCGATAGTAAAACCAGCCGGCATAGGAGATGATGTCAGGTGGGAATCGATGACGTTTGTGGGTGTTCATCCACCAATCCTATCAAAATCAGCGGCTTAACTTGTCACTCCTTCGGGGATCATGCATACGGTCGCGGGCACCGGGAACCGTGGCCACACCGGCGACAGCGGACCTGCGGAAAAAGCCCAGATATCAAACCCTGACGTCATCGCCTTCGGTCCGAACGGAAACTTGTTCATTCCGGATCATATCAACGCCGTTGTAAGAAAGCTGACTCGGGCGCAGAAGTAAGGTGTTGGGCAATGATGTTGCAAAGAAGGAACTGCTGGCCGGTGGTGGAATAGATGCGATGTTAAGACCCGACCCGTTTTAATGACTAGAATGTTAATAGTTACTAGTATTTTTAAGGAGAGGAGAATAAAAAATGATTGATGGAATAGATTATGGCCCTTTGGAAGTACTGGTTGGTCAATGGCAAGGCGATAAAGGTACGGATATTTCTCCAGAGCCTGATGGTCAAGAAGATACCCCGTACTTCGAAACGATTGATTTTGAAGCGGCAGGTGATGTCACTAACGGCGGCAAACAAACCTTGGCGATTGTTCGCTATCATCAAGTGGTGAGTAAAAAGGCTGGCGGACAAGTTTTTCATGATGAAATTGGTTATTGGACATGGGATTCAAGCACGGACGTTATTGCCCATTCTTTAACGATTCCTCGGGCCGTATGTGTTTTAGCTGGCGGGGTTTGTGCGCCGGTAGAAGGAGCTGTAACCCTGAATGTAGAGGCGAGAGAGGGCGATAAAGACTGGGGAATTATTCAGTCACCCTTTATGCGCGATAACGCTAAGACCATTGCTTTTAAACACCGCATTACGGTTGATGGTGATAATTTGGATTATTTTGAAACAATGGTTTTAGATATTTATGGAAAAATATTTGATCACACTGATAGTAATAGCTTAACTCGGGTATCGTAAAAAACCTTGACCAGGGGCGCACGCGCTAGTCGATATTTATGATTTGGTGCTTAGCTATAGCAAGAGCATCCGACTATGGGGTGAGAGCCCATAGACTGGAGTCGGACGCTCACATATAGCTGCTACCGGGAAGTGGCTCGCCCCTACTATTACTCCTGCACCGTCTCCCGACGAACCTCCACGGCATCCCGGTCCGCTATACATAGCGGTGCGTCAATCCAAGCACCATTTGAATACAGCTCGGTGCTGTCGGCATAGTTGTCCGAGGCGGGGTCCGTGGATTGCGAGTAAGACAAAATCGTATAGGCATCGGGGCAATCGGTTTGGTCCCAGGTGACGGCCTGCATATAGCTGTTGCCATGACGAATATTGGAATAACCCACGCCCGGCACCAAATCCGAACTGATCACACTGAACATCATATCACCAGAGCCACCATGCATACCGTGGCGCACACCGTTTTTCTCATCAAACTGAATCTCACCCCAGGGTCGGTCCATGGGGATGCCCTCCAGGGCAGCAACCGCATCGGCAAGCGACTGTTTTATTAACGCCAACAGATCCGCGTCGCCTGTATTGAGCTGGCGGGGCGTATTCACCGGATCTGCGGGATCAAACGGCACGGCCCACAAGTTGGGCGCTTCATCAATACGGCGCCACAGCTCATGAAAAATATGTGGCCCGACGCTGTCCGTAAGGTGGCGCTTGTCCCAAGCGGCAAGTACAGAACAGGCCTGATCTACCGTTGCTGGGTCGATACTGTAGAGTGACCAGTCGGCAACTCCCTGACAGATGTCAACCACCTCACCGAGAACCAGGTCGGCAGCGTGATTGCGCGCGCCAAACAAGGTCTGGCGGATATTGTCGATATTAAACCCCGGTTCGCCCAGGCCATCGGTGCCAGCCATGCGCTCCTCGGCTTGCACGAACGTGTGGCGGGAGCGAATGCTTTGTTGGTATTGCTCGGGCCCAATCAAGGGAGAATACCCTTCCAGCAACATCCGCGGATTAGATAGCCAATGTGTATCGTTGGAGTTGGCAGCGTACTCACGGGTTTCCAGTTTGGGCAAGCTATCATAGCCAAAAACACCCTCGGCCGTGTCGGCATCGCTACCCCACTCACAATCTGGGTCAGAACCATCCATGGTGGTTAAACCATTATTGGTAAGTAGTGTCTGTAAGGTACCGCGAACACAGCTGTTGTACTTGTTTTCTGTAACGTGGGGCACAACCGATATGTCGCCATAAAACGCATTGCCATAGCGGTCTGCGGCAAGGGTGTGCACCCAGGGGATGCCGATAGAACGCAGGCTGTCCACGAACGCCTCCATATCCTGAGCCTGACCCATGCGAACCCACTGGTCAATGGAACGCATATTGTCCAGATTGGCATCGCGGAAAGTCAGCAACGTGCCCATCGCATTGGGCCACCCCCCCAGCAATGGCGACACAACACCCAAATCGACAATCAGACCAAAGTGGGAGGTATAAAACGTATGTTCTACTGTCTCAACACTGCCATCTTCCAACATGCGCTGGGCGCTCACGGTATGAGCCTTCAAATCCCGCGCCTCGCCATCGTACATATACTGCATCAAGTTATCGGGGTTTAGCTCCAGTTCGTAAAGGGTGAAACGCTGCGCAAAACTCACTGTGTGAGACCAGGCTACATCCCTGTTGAAGCCAATGACCGGCATGGGAATCCCGGCCAGCGCTGCTCCCGTCACGTCATATTCATCACCCACAGTCACGTGGAACATCCAGAATCGGTCCGGCCCATGGTAGGGAAAATGGGGGTTACCCAGCAGCACTCCAGAACCCAACTGGGATGCCTGCTCGCCCACCGCGTATGCATTGCTGCCTATGGCTTCTGCCGGAGGTGTCGGCATCGCTGCATCAAATGCAGTCTGATCAATG